>NZ_JBEYCR010000005.1:0-474619 GCF_040632845.1 Streptomyces sp. NPDC016459 | reverse complement strand
ATCCTCGTCGGCGGCTGGGCGGGCCTCCAGCTCGGCACCCGCTTCCTGGCCACGGTCACGGGCTACGCCAAGGAGTACGCCCTCACGTACCCGGCGGCCCGGGTCGACATCGGCCTCGGCAGGCTGGGCCCCGACGCGGTCACGGTCGGCGCGGCGATCCTGCCGCTGGCGGACTTCTTCGCCCGGGGCGGCCGGAGGGCCGAGCCGGAGACCGCCGAGGAGCAGCCGGCCTGGACCTCGACCGTACGGGAGAGGGCGGCGCACTGACCTCGCGCGTCACCTGTCGGGCGCCGTCGCCTCGGCCGAGCGGGCGAGCCGGTGCCGACGAGGGCGCGCACGGCCGCGCGACGGTGCGGCTGCGCCACTGTGCGGCTATGCGGCTATGCGGCTATGCGGCTATGCGACGGAACCTATCCGTCCGGCCGGTTCGCGGGGCACGTCGTGGTGGATCGGGGTGTGGGCGCCGGTGAGGGAGCGGCCGGTGCCGCCGCGGCGGTTGGCGACGATCTCGGCGCCGATGGAGAGGGCCGTCTCCTCCGGCGTACGGGCGCCGAGGTCGAGGCCGATCGGGGAGCGCAGACGGGCCAGTTCGAGTTCGGTGACGCCCACCTCGCGGAGGCGCTTGTTGCGGTCCTCGTGGGTGCGGCGGGAGCCCATCGCACCCACGTAGGCGACGGGAAGCTTCAGGGCGGCCTGGAGGAGGGGGACGTCGAACTTGGCGTCGTGGGTGAGGACGCAGAGGACGGTCCGGCCGTCGGTCTCCGTGGACTCCAGGTAGCGGTGGGGCCATTCGACGACGACCTCGTCGGCCTCGGGGAAGCGGGCCCGCGTCGCGAAGACCGGCCGCGCGTCGCACACGGTGACGTGGTAGCCGAGGAACTTGCCGACCCGGACGAGGGCGGCGGCGAAGTCGATGGCGCCGAAGACGATCATGCGGGGGGCGGGGACGGAGGACTCCACCAGGAGTGTCAGCGGCTGTCCGCAGCGGCTGCCGTCCTCGCCGATCTCCACCGTGCCGGTGCGCCCCGCGTCCAGCATCGCGCGGGCCTCGCCCGCCGCGCTGCGGTCCAGCTGGGGGTGGCCGCCGAGCTTCCCCTCGTACGAGCCGTCGGGGCGGACCAGGAGGGCCCGGCCCATGAGGCCCTCGGGGCCGGAGACGATCCGGGCCAGGGCCGCCGCTTCCCCCGCCGCGGCGGCCGTGAGCGCGGCGGGGAAGACCCCGCCGCGGACCGGGGTGACGAGGATGTCGATGATGCCGCCGCAGGTCAGACCGACCGCGAAGGCGTCCTCGTCGCTGTAGCCGAAGCGCTCGACGACGGTCCTGCCGTCGTCGAGGGCCTGCGTGCACAGGTCGTAGACCGCGCCCTCCACACACCCTCCGGAGACCGAGCCGATCGCCGTGCCCTCGCCGTCGACGGCGAGTGCGGCACCCGGCTGCCGTGGCGCGCTCCCGCCGACGGCCACCACGGTGGCCACGGCGAAGTCGCGTCCCTGCTCGACCCACCGGTTGAGCTCTTCGGCGATGTCCAGCATCTCGGTTCTCCTCTGGAAGGTGTGCGGAGGGCGGCGGGGGTGGCGTCAGCCGACGCCGAGCCAGCTCTCGATCGGGTGGATCGCGAAGTACACGACGAAGATCGCGGTGAGGCCCCACATGAAGGCACCCACCTCGCGGGCCCTGCCCTGCGCCACCTTGATCACGGCGTAGGAGATGACACCGGCCGCGACACCCGTGGTGATGGTGTACGTGAAGGGCATCAGGACCACGGTGAGGAACACCGGGATCGCCACGGAGCGGTCGCTCCAGTCGACGTGCTTGGCGTTCTGCATCATCATCGCGCCGATGACGACCAGGGCGGCGGAGGCGACCTCGGCCGGCACGATCGCGGTGAGCGGGGTGAAGAACAGGCAGAGGGCGAAGAAGGCGCCGGTGACGACGGACGAGAGGCCCGTACGGGCACCCTCGCCGACGCCGGTGGCCGACTCGACGAAGACGGTCTGGCCCGAGCCGCCGCCTACACCACCGATGACACCGCCGGCGCCGTCGATGAACAGGGCCTTGGACAGGCCCGGCATGCGGCCCTTGTCGTCGGCGAGGTTGGCCTCGGAGCCGACGCCGATGATGGTGGCCATCGCGTCGAAGAAGCCGGCCAGGACCAGGGTGAAGACGATCATGGTGATCGTGATGTAGCCGACGTCGCCCCAGCCGCTGAAGGACACCTCGCCGATGAGCGAGAAGTCCGGCGCGGAGACGGCGCTGCCGTCGAGCTCCGGCGCACCGGCGAACCAGGCGCCCGCGCCCTTGGCGGGGATGTCGGCCACGGCGTTGACGACCATGGCGACGGCGGTGCCCGCGACGATGCCGATGAGGATGGCACCGGGGACGTTGCGGGCCTGCAGCGCGAAGGTCAGCAGCAGGGTGACGGCGAAGATGAGGACCGGCCAGCCCATGAGTTCACCGGCGGGGCCGAGGGAGACGGGACCGCCGCCCGGGGCGGGGTTCTCGTGGACGAAGCCGGCCTTGACGAAGCCGATGATCGCGATGAAGAGGCCGATGCCGATGGTGATCGCGTGCTTGATCGCCAGCGGGATCGCGTTCATGATCATCTCGCGGAGGCCGGTGACCACCAGGAGACAGATGATGACACCGTAGGCCACACACATGGCCATCGCCTGCGGCCAGGTCATGACGGCGATGACCTGCGAGGACAGGACGCCGGAGACACTGAGACCGGCCGCGAGGGCGAGCGGGACCTTGCCCCAGAAGCCCATCAGGAGAGTGGTCACGGCGGCGGCGAGCGCGGTCGCGGTGATGAGGGCGGGCTGGCTGAGTACGTTGCCCGCGACATCCTTGCCGCCGAGGATCAGGGGGTTGAGCAGGAGAATGTACGCCATCGCCATGAAGGTGGTGACGCCGCCGCGGATCTCCGTCGCGACGGAGGATCCTCTCTCCGAGATGTGAAAGTACCGGTCGAGCCAAGAGCGGCCGGCGGGGACGTTGGAGCCGGAGCCCGCGTCCTCCGAAGCGGTCTTGGGCTCCACAGACGACTGGGTCATGGGGCCTACTCCCAAGGTTCAAAGGGGCACCCGCGTCAGACTTCGAAGGGCTTCTGATCTGGTGAAGCTGCGGGATTTGGGATGCTGCGTGGGCTGCACGACCCGGGGGACGGCCCGAGGCGAACGGAATGAATCGGTTCTGCGGTACTACGGGTGGTGCTGGTGGTGCTGATGTGACGTGTACTGCGGGTGTTGCCGGTGGTGCTGGGGTGTACTCCGGGCGGTACGGGCGGGGAAGTGTGACGTTCCTGGGAGGCACGTACCGCCCGGAGAGTCCTACAGGGTGCCGGTGAGCGCCTCGGGGCGGACCGGCGTCTTGTTGAGCTCCAGGCCCGTCGCGGCCCGGATCGCCGCGAGGACGGCCGGGGTCGACGACAGGGTCGGGGCCTCACCGATGCCGCGTACTCCGTACGGGGCGTTCGGGTCCGCCAGCTCGAGGTAGTCGACCGGGATGGTCGGCGTGTCGAGGATGGTGGGGATCAGGTAGTCCGTGAAGGAGGGGTTGCGCACCTTCGCGGTCTTCGGGTCGACGATGATCTCCTCCATCACCGCGACGCCCAGGCCCTGGGTGGTGCCACCCTGGATCTGGCCGACGACGGAGAGGGGGTTGACCGCCTTGCCGACGTCCTGCGCGCAGGCCAGCTCGATGACCTTGACCAGGCCGAGCTCGGTGTCCACCTCCACCACCGCGCGGTGCGCGGCGAAGGCGTACTGGACATGGCCGTTGCCCTGGCCGGTGACGAGGTCGAAGGCCTGGGTGGGGCGGTGCCGCCACTCCTCCTCGACCTCCACGGCCTGGTCCTCGAGGACGTCCGCGATGGTGGCGAGGGCCTCGCCGCCGTCGGTGACGACCTTGCCGCCCTCCAGGAGGAGTTCGGCGGTGGCCCACGCCGGGTGGTACGAGCCGAACTTGCGCCGGCCGATCTCCAGGACCTTCTCGCGGACGAGCCCGCAGGAGTTCTTGATGGCGCCGCCGGTCATGTACGTCTGGCGGCCCGCGGAGGTCGAACCGGCCGATCCGACCTGGGTGTCGGCGGGCTGGATGGTGACCTGCTGGACGCCGAGCTCGGTACGGGCGATCTGCGCGTGGATGGTGACACCGCCCTGGCCGACCTCCGCCGCGGCGGTGTGGACCGTGGCGACGGGCTCGCCGTTGATGACCTCCATGCGGATCCTGGCGGTCGAGTAGTCGTCGAAGCCCTCGGAGAAGCCGACGTTCTTGATGCCGACGGCGTAGCCGACGCCCCGCACCACACCCTCGCCGTGCGAGGTGTTGGAGAGGCCGCCCGGGAGCGCGCGGACGTCCGCACCCTCGCCCGCGGTCTCCCACTGGCGCTCCGGCGGCATCGGGCGGGCCTTGACCAGGCGAAGGAGTTCGGCGACCGGGGCGGGCGAGTCGACCAGCTGCCCGGTCGGCATGATGGTGCCCTGCTCCATGGCGTTGAGCTGCCGGAACTCGACCGGGTCCATGCCCAGCTTGGCCGCCACCTTGTCCATCTGCGCCTCGTACGCGAAGCACGCCTGGACCGCGCCGAAGCCGCGCATGGCGCCGCAGGGCGGGTTGTTGGTGTAGAGGCCGATCGCCTCGATCTCGACGTCCTCGACGACGTACGGGCCGACGGAGAGGGAGGCGGCGTTGCCGACGACCGAGGCCGTGGACGACGCGTAGGCGCCGCCGTCGAGCACGATCTTGCACTTCAGGTGGGTGAGCTTGCCGTCCTTGGTGGCGCCGTGCTCGTAGTAGAGCTTCGCCGGGTGCCGGTGGACGTGCCCGAAGAAGGACTCGTACCGGTTGTAGACCATCTTGACCGGCTTGCCCGTGCGCAGCGCGAGGACGGAGGCGAGGATCTGCATGGAGATGTCCTCGCGGCCGCCGAACGCACCGCCGACGCCCGCCATCGTCATGCGGATCTTCTCCTCGGGCAGGCCGAGGCAGGGGGCGATCTGCTTGAGGTCCGAGTGCAGCCACTGGGTGGCGACGTACAGGTCGACGCCGCCGTCCTCGGCGGGCACGGCGAGACCGGACTCCGGGCCGAGGAAGGCCTGATCCTGCATGCCGAAGGTGTACTCGCCCCGGACGATGACGTCGGCCTTCTTGGCGGCCTCGTCGGCGTTGCCGCGGATGATCGGCTGGCGGTGCACGATGTTGGGGTGCGGGACGTGACCGGAGTGGTGGTCGTCGCGGTTCTCGTGGACCAGGATCGCGTCGGGGGCGACGGCCGAGGCCTCGTCCGTGATGAGCGGGAGCTCGCGGTACTCGATCCTGATCTTGGCGGCGGCGCGGCGGGCGGTCTCCGGGTGGTCGGCGGCCACGAGGGCGACCGGCTCCCCGTGGTGACGGACCTTGCCGTACGCGAGGACCGGGGTGTCCTGGAACTCCATGCCGTAGTTCTTCGCCGCCGGCAGGTCGTCGGCGGTCAGGACGGCGTAGACGCCGTCCATCGTGAGGGCCTCCGAGGTGTCGATGGACACGATCTCGGCGTGCGCGACGGTGGAGCGCAGGATCTGGCCCCACAGCATGTCCTCGTGCCACATGTCCGAGGAGTACGCGAACTCGCCGGTGACCTTGAGGGTGCCGTCCGGGCGGAGGGTGGACTCGCCGACGCCGCCCTTGACGTGCTTCTGGGTGACCTCGGTGGGCGTACCCGCCGGAACGGTACGTGTGTTCTGAGCCATCGTCAGACCGCCTCTCCCTGACGTTCCTGGCGCGTGGCCGCGAGGCGGACCGCGTCGAGGATCTTCTCGTAACCCGTGCAGCGGCAGAGGTTGCCGGAGAGGGCTTCGCGGATGTCCGCGTCCGTCGGGGACGGGTTGCGCTCCAGCATCTCGTCGGCCGCGACCAGCAGCCCGGGGGTGCAGAAACCGCACTGGACGGCGCCGGCGTCGATGAACGCCTGCTGGATGGGGCTCAGTTCGACGCCCTCGCCGGTCTGGGAGTCCTGACCTGGCTTGGCCTCCCACTTCTTGGCGGCGTCGATCGACGTGCCGCAGGCGCCGGAGGCGCAACCACCGTGCTCCTCGCGCTGCTTGGCGAACTCCGCCAGGCCCTCGACCGTGACGACGTCGCGGCCCTCGGCCTGACCGGCGGCGACCAGACAGGAACAGACCGGCACTCCGTCGAGGCGGACCGTGCAGGAACCGCACTCGCCCTGCTCGCAGGCGTTCTTGGAGCCGGGCAGACCCAGACGCTCACGCAGAACGTAGAGGAGGGATTCGCCCTCCCAGACGTCGTCGGCTTCCTGCGGACGTCCGTTGACCGTGAAATTGACGCGCATGGTTATGCAGCTCCCTCAAGCGTGCGGCCGGTGCCGCGGTACTGCTCCCAGGTCCAGCCGAGCTGGCGGCGGGCCATGATGCCGACGGCGTGGCGGCGGTACTTGGCGGTGCCTCGGACATCGTCGATCGGGTTGGCGGCGCCGGAGCAGAGATCGGCGAACTGCTTGGCGATCGACGGGGTGATGATCTTGCCGTTGTCCCAGAAGCCGCCCTCTTCCAGAGCCGCGTTCAGGAAGGCCTCGGCCTCCTTGGCGCGGATCGGGGTCGGCGCGGCGGAGCCGATGCCGGTGCGCACCGTCCGGGTCTCCGGGTGCAGGGCGAGGCCGAAGGCGCAGACGGCGATGACCATCGCGTTGCGGGTGCCGACCTTGGAGTACTGCTGGGGGCCGTCCGCCTTCTTGATGTGGACGGTCTTGATCAGCTCGTCGGGCTCGAGCGCGTTGCGCTTGACGCCCGTGTAGAACGCGTCGATCGGGATGAAGCGGCTGCCACGCACCGACTCGACCTCGACCTCGGCTCCCGCGGCGAGCAGCGCCGGGTGGGCGTCGCCGGCCGGCGAGGCGGTGCCGAGGTTGCCCCCGACGCCACCGCGGTTGCGGATCTGCGGGGAGGCGACCGTGTGCGAGGCGAGCGCCAGGCCGGGCAGCTCGGCCCGCAGGTTCTCCATGATCCGGGTGTACGGGACGGAGGCGCCGAGCCGTACGTTCTCCTCGCCGACCTCGTACTCGCGCAGAAGCTCGACGCGGTTCAGGTCAAGGAGGTACTCGGGGCGCCGGTGATCGAAGTTGATCTCGACCATGACGTCGGTACCACCGGCGATGGGCACGGCCGTGGGGTGCTCGGCCTTGGCGGCGAGCGCCTCCTCCCAGCTGGCGGGGCGAAGGAAGTCCATGGTGGCTCTCTTCTAGTGATTCTGGTGATCGGGGGTCGCGCAGGGTTCCGGGGGTACGGCCGGCCCTCGACTTCATGTTCATGTGCTGTTCACGCGGTGTGTGGCCTAGTACACAAGCCCACGATCGCCCGGGTGCAGTCACCGAAAACATGAAGGAGTTGGCTGGCTCCCGTTGTCGTCTTGTAGATTCGAACGAAAGGCGGGAAACAGGAACCTCGCTGTTTTCCCCTGGAAACGGTGGCACCACTCCACCGTCGACAACGCGACACCCCTCACCCCACTCACCAAGGAACGGCGGCGACACGATGCGGCTGCGCGCACTGCTGGAGAACGACGCGCTCGGGCTGCGCCTGCTCGGCGGCGAGGACGAGCTGGACCGCACCGTCCGCGGCGTGATGACGACGGACCTCAAGGACCCCAGCCGTTACCTTTCGGGCGGCGAGCTGGTGCTCACCGGCCTCGCCTGGCTGCGGGAGCCGGCCGACGCCGAGCCCTTCGCCCGCATCCTGGCCTCGGCCGGGGTCGCGGCCCTCGCCGCCGGCGAGGCGGAGCTCGGCGACATCCCAGGCGATCTCGTACAGGCATGTTCACGCCATCGCCTGCCGCTCTTCGCGGTGAACGAGGCCGTTGCGTTCGCGACGATCACCGAGCATGTCGTTCGACAGGTGTCCGGCGAGCGGGCCGGCGACCTGGCGGCCGTCGTCGACCGCCACCGGCGGCTCATGACCTCGGGACCGGCGGGCGGCGGGCCCGAGGTGGTCCTCGACCTGCTGGGCTCCGACCTGGACCTGCGGGCCTGGGTCCTCTCCCCCACCGGCCGCCAGATCGCAGGCGCGGGCGAGCCCCTCCCGGCCGCCCTCGCCGCCACCCTGGCCGGTGAGCACCTGGCCGCCACCCGGACCGGACGGCGCGGCCCGCACCGGCTGAGCACCGGCGGAACGGCGTACTCGCTCTTCCCGATCCGCAACACCGGCCGGGGTGCCGTCCCCGCCGCCCGGGACGTGCGCGAGACGGTCCTTTCGGACTGGCTGCTCGCCGTCGAGGCGGACGCCGGGGACTGGCCCGCCGCCCGGCTCGACCTGCTCCAGGGCGTCACCCAGCTGATCGCCGTCGAGCGGGACCGGCGCGACGCGGCCCGTACGGTACGGCGCCGGCTCGCCCAGGAGGTCCTGGAGCTGGTGCAGACGGGCGCGGCGCCCGCCGAGATCGCGGCCAGGCTGCGGGTCGCCGCCCCGGTGCTGCTGCCCGGCCTCGGCACGGCCCCGCACTGGCAGGTGGTCGTCGCCCGGGTCGAGTGGGAGCAGGAGGCCGGGCAGGGCACCGCCGTGGACAGCGGCCCGGTCGCCCAGGCGCTCCTGGAGGAGATCCTCGTCGACCCGGCGACCGTGGGCGCCGAGTCGGCCGACCGGATCGCCGTCGCGCACAGCGGCGACGAGGCCATCGCCCTCGTACCGCTGGCGGCGGCGCCGCTGCCGGACAGCGAGGACGACGGTCCGGCGGCCACCCTCGGCCTGCACGCGGACGCGCTGCTCGCCGCCGTACGGGTCCCGCTCTCCGCGGGCCTCGCCGACGACGGGCGGCTCACCCTCGGGGTCAGCGCGGCCGTGCACTCGGCGGAGGGCCTGCGCGGGGCCCTGGAGGAGGCACGGCACGCCCGCCGGGTCGCCGCCGCCCGTCCGGGCCGGGTGTGCGCGGCCGGCCACCACGAGTTGGCCTCGCACGTCCTGCTGCTGCCGTTCGTCCCGGACGACGTCCGGCGCGCCTTCACGGCCCGGCTGCTCGACCCGTTGCGCGACTACGACCGGCGCCACCGCGCGGAGCTGATCCCCACCCTGGAGGCGTTCCTGGACTGCGACGGCTCCTGGACGCGCTGCGCGACCCGGTTGCACCTGCACGTGAACACGCTGCGTTACCGGGTGGGCCGGATCGAGCAGCTGACCGGACGCGATCTGTCGCGTCTCGAGGACAAGCTCGATTTCTTCCTGGCCCTGCGGATGAGCTGAGGGGTTTCGAACGGGGCCGCTCGGACGAGCTGAGAGGTCCCGTACGGGATTCACCCCTTCGGGCGAGTCCGGTGGAGTGACGCCCCGCGCCGGTGACGTCCGTCGGCCGGGGTGCCCGACGGCCGCGCCGGGGCCTGATCACGGGCGTCGCGGCGATCTGACGGGCTGTCGGTCACCCCGTCCACGGCGGCACCCCGATCCACCGCCCTCTTGTGAAATCTTTCACCTGACCCCTTGGCCAGGTACTCCCCTTCGTGCTGAGATGCGGGTCTCACTCAACAGCTCAATGGCGCGCTCGGGGAGGGCAACGTGGCGGATACCGCCATGTCTGGTTCCGAATCAAGGGGCGGCGAAGATCCGTCCCTCGCCTATGGCAAGGAGACTCCGGTCGAGACCGCCATATGGCGGCTCCGCTCCCGGGGATGCTGGACGGACGCGGCGGCACTGCTCGCGCCGCACGCGGCGGAACCGGCCGCCGCACTCGAACGGGCCGCGCTCCTGATCGAGCGCTGCCTCTACACCGAACAGGGCTGGGCCGACGCGGAGGAGGCGCTCCGGTCGGCCGAGGCCGTGGCCCGCACCGACGAGGAACGCGGGGCGGCGGCGTGCGAACGCGGCTACCTCGCCTACGCGTCCACGCTTCTCGGGGTACGGGACCGGGCCGACGAGGCGCGGATGGCACTCGGCCGCGCGGCCGCCCTGATCGCCCCTTCCGCGGAGGGTCGGCCGCTGCTCGACCTGCGGCGCGGGCTGATCGCACAGAACCTGGGCGACTCCCCGCAGGCCGCGAGGGCCGCGTACCGCAGGGCGCACGCGGGGGCAGCCGAGCAGGGGGACTCGCTGCTGCTGTCCTCCACCTGGCGGCATCTCGCCGGACTCGCCCTGCGGGAGGGCGAGTTGGCGGAGGCCCGGCACGGCTTCGCGGAGTCGCTGCGCATCCGGGAGGAGCTGGGCTATCTGGTCGGTACGGCTCCGGCGCTCACCGCCCTCGCCACCACGGAGACGGAGCCGGAGGCGGGCCGGCTGCGCGCGGAGGCCCGGCGTCTGTTCCGGCTCCTCGGCGGGGTGCCGACCTGGCTCGCGAGCCAGCTGACGCCACCGGCGGCAGCCTGAACCCCCATGACCGTGCTGTCTGGTGACGAAGCCTCAGCGTTTGGGCGCGAGGCACACCAGGCTCTCGTCGGTGCCGATGAGCAGGGAACCCGAGCCGGTGACGGCGACCGCGCGGACCGGGGGGCCCGGACGGAACGACAGCGTCCGGCCCCCCTCCGGGCGGTGGAGGGCGACGAGTCCGTCGGCCCAGGCCACGGCGACCTGCGGACCGTGCGGAGTCTGGGTCGCGTGCAGGGAGACGACGGGCGAGGAGCGTTCGGCGAGGGGTTCGGGGCGCGGGTCGCGGCCCGGGGTCCACATCCGGACCGTCCCGTCGGCGCCGCCCGAGCAGACGAACGGGGTCGCGGAGTCGACCGCCGAGACGGCCGTGACCCGGCCGCTGTGCGAGGCCGCCTGGTGCAGACCCCTGAGCCCGAACGCGTGCACGGAGCCGAGCCGGTCCCCCACCACCACCGAGCCGGCGATGGCCGCGAGGGCCGTGCCGGGATGACGGGCCAGGGTCGCGGAGACCGCCTCCGTGAGGCGCTCCAGGTACGGGGCGCGGGGCGCCGCCCCTCGTACGGTGTGCAGCCGGCCCCGGTCGTCCAGGATGAGCACCGTGCCGTCCGGCGCGGGCGCGAGCGCGGTGATCCGGCCGGGCACGGTGTGGGCGAGGCGCCCGGCGGGGCTCGCGTCGGCCTCGTGGAGCAGCCGTACGGCGCCGGTGCGGTCTCCGACGAGCAGGGTCCCTTCCAGCGGTCCGCCGGCCGCCCCGAGCACGGTGACGGGGCCGGGCCAGGGCGGGGTCAGGTCGCCGCGGTGACGGGCCCAGCGCAGCCGCCAGGGTGAGCCCGCCGCCAACTCGGCAAGAGTGGGCCGCAGTCGGGGGTCGGCTCCGTCGCCGAGCGCCGCGAGGAGTACCGACGCCCGCTCGGCTGGGGGCTGTTCACGGCAGAGCGACTGGCCGGCCCGCATCCAGGCGGCCCTGAGCCCGCCGTGGTCCTCGGCGGCGTTCTCGCCGGGGCGGGCGGGCGGCTCGGGGCCGTCGAGGGTGCCCGGAAGCCCGGCGGCGGCGGCACCGGTGACGTACGCCGTGGTGACGAGCAGCGGGTCCGCCGTGCAGACGGCCACCGGGTCGGAGAGGTCCGGCACCGGCCGGGCGCGCTCCCGGGCGGCGCCGTCGGCGGGGTCGGCGTCACCTTCGAGGTCCACGACGGTGACCCTGCGGTCGGCGCGCAGGGCGCCGGGGGCGGGGGTGCCGCTGCGGGCCTCGACGACGAGACGGATCCGGCCGACACCGGCGAGTTCGGCGATCAGCTCGGTGAGGGCGGCGGGTTCGGCGGCGTGGTGCAGATCGGTGAGGAGGAGGACGGTACGGCCGGCGGGCCGGGCGTCGCTGGTGGCGAGGGCGTGCACGAGGTCGCCGGGCGACCTGGCCACCACGCCGAGGCGGTCCGCGATCGTCCAGGTCGCGCCGAGGGCGCATTGACCCGCGAGCGGGACGAGCACCCGGGCCGCGCGGCGACGCGGCCGGCCGGAACGCGGTCCGTACGCGGCGAGCCAGCCCAGCAGGGCCGTCTTGCCGCTGCCGGGGGCGCCGGTGACGAGGCAGAGCCGGGGCGCCTCGGGATCGGTGAGCCAGCCGAGCAGAGCCGTGGCCTCGGCTTCCGTACCGGTGACGGGCCGGCGTCCGTCCCATGCCGGGGGCGGGGTCGCGGACGGCATGGGACACCTCACGGGCGACGCGGTGCGGGCGGCTGACGTCAACGACCTTAGTCGTCGGGGGCGCTGGGAGGGACCTTGTCGATCAGACGGATCGGAGGCGGGGTCACTGACGCGCCTTCCGGACGGGCGCTAGCACTCCGAGCCGGTGAAGTGCTCCCGTACGAGGGTCTGGACGACGGTCAGGTCCTGGGCGATCAGGGCGTCCAGGAGGGCGGTGTGCTCGGCGGCGTCGGCGACGAGTACGCCGTGGCGCAGGGCCGGGGCGCTGATCAGGGGCCACTGGGAGCGGCGGTGGAGGTCGTCGGCGACGGCGAGCAGTTGTTCGTTCCCCGCGAGGGAGAGGACGGCGCGGTGGAAGGCGCGGTCGGCCTCCGCGTAATGGGCGCGGTCGCCCCGGGCGGCGGCGGCCGACGTGGCCTCGGCGAGCGGGCGGAGCCCGGCCCAGCGGGCGGCCGGGACCGTGCGGGCGAGCCGCAGCATGACGGGGACCTCGATGAGCGCGCGGACCTCGGCCAGTTCGGCGAGCTCGCGGGGGGTGCGTTCGATGACGCGGAAGCCGCGGTTGGGGACGACCTCGACGGCGCCTTCGACGGCGAGGCGCTGCATGGCCTCGCGGACGGGGGTGGCCGAGACGCCGAAGCGGTCGCCGAGGGCGGGCGCGGAGTACACCTCGCCGGGGACGAGTTCGCCGTCGACGAGGGCGGCGCGCAGGGCGTCGAGGATCTGGCCCCGGACGGAGTGCCGCACGACGCGGGGTGCGGGGACGCCGCCGGCCGCAGCCGACACGGCCCGGGTGTTCTCGTCCCGGTCGTACGATTCCTGCCGCGCGCCGCGGGCCTGCCCGGGGACGCGGGCGGCGTCCGCGCGCGCCTCGCCCGGAGGCACGGCGCCCCCGCCTCCGTCGCCGTCACGTCCGGCGCCCGCGTCTGCGGCGTCCCCCCGTCCGGCGCCGCGAAGCGGCGGGGATGGTCTCTCCGTCGCCCGCTCGCGTGCTGCCCCCTGCTCCACCCGGGTCCTCCTGCGGCCTCGTGCCGGGCCCGGCTCGCGTCGCGCGGGTCCTCTGTGCACCATAGGCGAACGGGCCGACATCAGCGGTGTGAGGGCTGCCTCGCTGGTGGGAGCCGGTGGGCCGGTGGTGAGAGGTGACCTCGAATCGGGTAAGGTAAGGCTAACCTGCCAACGCTCGCGATTCGGTGGTCCGCATGACCGTCCCCGCCCTGTTGCCCGCCCCTCCGGCCTCGCCCGTCGCGGCCGCCTTCGCGCGCCTCGCCGAGGTCTTTCCCCATCTGCGGATAGAGGAACCGGCCCCGGGCGAGCGGCTGCCGCGCGGCGCCGGCTGGGTCGGCGCGGAGGAGCTCGCGGCCGGCGGCCCCGACCTCGACGCCTTCCTCGCCTGGGACGACGCACAGGTGCTGCGCGACTACGGCACCCGGGCCCGTCCCGATGTCGTCGCCGGTTTCGGACTGCACCGGTACGCCTGGCCCGCCTGCCTCCTCGTCACCGTCCCCTGGTTCCTGGACCGCCGGGTCCCCCGCCTTCCCGCCCGGAACGTCTCCTTCCAGCGCACGCTCGGCCGGCTCGCGGTGCGGGTGGAGGAGTTCGCCTGCCTGCCGGGCGACCCCGCCGCCGCCTTGCCCGGTGCCCGGGTGGTCGCGGACGAGGACGCGCTCCGGGCCGAGGTGCGCGCCTCCCTCGCCGAGCACTTCGAGGCGATCCTCGACGGCTTCGGCTCCCGGATGCGGCGCGGCCGCCGCGCCCTGTGGGGGATGGCCACGGACGAGATCGTCGAGGGCCTCTGGTACGTCGGGACGCTGCTCGGCGAGGAGCGGCGGGCGATGGAGGAGCTCGAACTCCTCATGCCGGGCACGGCCAAGCCGTACAAGCCGTACGCGGGCGCGGCGGCCTTCCGTGAGCTGCCCGGCTCCCAGGGACCCGAGGGGGAGCCGCGCGCCACGCGCGACCGGGCCACCTGCTGCTTCTTCTACACGCTGCGGCCCGACGACACCTGTCTCACCTGCCCGCGTACCTGCGATGCCGAGCGGGTCCGCCGACTGGCCGCGACGGGCTGAGACTCCCGGGTGAATACGCCACCCGGACGGGTGACGTGAATCGAACCCAAAGCCCTGGATCTACATGGGTGTTCGATCAGATCGTCCCTCTTCGTATGCCCTGGTGCCCCGATGGCGTGCTCTTGCCCGGAAACCCCTTGAGCGCCCCGCGGGGTCGGCAAGTATGGGCCGCCAAACGCCCTACTGCGATGCAAGGGACACCGCATGAGACTGACCGACATATCGCTGGACTGGCTGCTTCCGGGCGGCGTGATGGTGGCCGGAGTCCTGACGGCGGTGGCGGTGCTCGCGCGCGGGAAGCGCGCCGGTGACCAGGCCGCGGCCGAGGATTCCTGGGAACGCAGCGAGGAGCGCCGCAGACGTAAGGAAGCCGTCTACGGCACCGCTTCCTACGTCCTCCTCTTCTGCTGTGCCGCGGTCGCCGCGGCGCTCTCCTTCCACGGACTCGTCGGCTTCGGCCGGCAGAACCTCAACCTCACGGGGGGCTGGGAGTACCTGGTCCCCTTCGGCCTCGACGGCGCCGCCATGTTCTGCTCGGTGCTCGCCGTCCGCGAGGCCAGCCACGGCGACGCGGCGCTCGGCTCGCGCCTGCTCGTCTGGCTGTTCGCGGGCGCGGCCGCCTGGTTCAACTGGGTTCACGCTCCCCGTGGCCTCGGCCACGACGGAGCCCCGCAGTTCTTCGCGGGCATGTCCCTCTCGGCGGCGGTCCTCTTCGACCGGGCCCTCAAGCAGACCCGCAGGGCCGCGCTGCGCGAGCAGGGCCTGGTGCCCCGCCCGTTGCCGCAGATCCGGATGGTCCGGTGGCTGAGGGCGCCCCGGGAGACCTTCGCCGCCTGGTCGTTGATGCTCCTGGAGGGCGTGCGGACCCTGGACGAGGCCGTCGACGAGGTGCGTGAGGACCGGCGGGAGAAGGAGCAGAACCGGATCCGCCGACGCGACCAGGTCAAGCTCGACCGGGCGCGGCTGAAGGCGATCAACCGCCAGCACCGGGCCTTCGGGCTCGGCAGGGGCGGTGGGCGTCAGGTCGAGATGGCGGCGCTCAACGCCACCCCGGGCGCCGGTACGGGCCCGGGTCCGGGGGCCGGCGCGGGCCCGGGTCCGGGGGCCGGCGCGGGCCCGGGTTCCGGTTCCGCCTCGGCGTCCGTGCAGGCCGCCGTCGCGGAACCCGCCATAGCGGACCCGGGACAACTGCCGCTTCGATCCCGGCCCTCCCTCCAAGCCGTCAGGGGTCGTGACCTCCACACGGGCGAATCCCGGACGGTGGACCTGACGGCGGAGGACGACACGCAGACGCTGCCTCTCGACGATCTGGAGCGCAAGCTCAAGAATCTGGAGCAGCAGTTCGGCTGACGCACCTCACCGTCAGCCGGACGCACCGTCCACCGCGCGCATCGGCGGGGTCGCCTCCCGGGCGGCCCCGCCGTTCAGTTCGAACCACACCACCTTGCCCACCTCCTGGTCCTCCACCCCCCAGGAGTCGGCGAGGGCCTCGACGAGGACGAGCCCCCTGCCGTGCGTACCGTCGTCGGCGGGCGGTACGTGCGGTGGGGTGATTCCGGGGACGAAGTCACGTACCTCGACCCTCAGTTGCTCGGGTACGACCGTCGCGGTGACGACGGCTCCGTGCTCGGTGTGGATCAGCGCGTTGGTCACCAGTTCGCTGGTGAGGAGTTCCGCCACGTCGGAGGCGCCCGGTCCGCCCCACCTCCGCAGCAGGTCACGCAGTGCGTGGCGTACCTCCGGCACCGCGGTGAGATCCTCGCCTCCCACCTTTCTGAGCAGTCGAGTCGGCTGTCGCGGCTCCCCGGCCATATCCCCCCACCCACAGATCGCGTCGAACAGGCTCCCGGGATGCATGCCCCACCACGACGCCCGCACTCCCTCAGGGCCGGGGCACGTTGCGCAGGTTAGAGCGCGCCATCTGGACCATCCGGCCCACTCCCCCGTCCAGGACGATCTTGCTGGCGGAGAGGGCGAAGCCGGTCACCATGTCGGCCTTGATCTTCGGGGGGATGGAGAGCGCGTTGGGGTCGGTGACGACGTCCACCAGGGCCGGGCCCTTGTGCGCGAAGGCATCCTTGAGTGCGCTCGTCAACTGCTTGGGCTTCTCGACGCGGACGCCGTAGGCACCGGCGGCGCGGGCGATCGCCGCGAAGTCCGGGTTCTTGTTCGTCGTTCCGTACGAAGGGAGTCCGGCGACCAGCATCTCCAGTTCGACCATGCCGAGCGAGGAGTTGTTGAAGACGATCACCTTCACGGGCAGGTCGTACTGCACGAGGGTGAGGAAGTCGCCCATCAGCATGGAGAAGCCGCCGTCGCCGGAGAGCGTGACGACCTGGCGGTTCCGGTCGGTGAACTGGGCGCCGATGGCCTGGGGCAGGGCGTTCGCCATCGAACCGTGGCTGAAGGAGCCGATGATCCTGCGCCGCCCGTTGGGGCTGAGGTAGCGGGCCGCCCAGACGTTGCACATTCCCGTGTCGACCGTGAACACGGCGTCGCCGTCCGCCAGTTCGTCGATCACGGACGCCACGTACTCGGGGTGGACGGGCACGTGTTTCTCGACCTTGCGGGTGTAGGCCTTGACGACGCCTTCGAGGGCGCCGGCGTGCTTCTTCAGCATCTTGTCGAGGAAGCGGCGGTCCTTCTTGGCACGGACGCGCGGGATCACACAGCGCAGGGTCTCGCGGACGTCGCCCCAGACGGCGAGATCGAGCCGGGAGCGACGGCCGAGGTGCTCGGGCCGGATGTCCACCTGCACGATCTTCACGTCGTCGGGGAGGAAAGCGCTGTACGGGAAGTCGGTGCCGAGCAGGATCAGCAGATCGCACTCGTGGGTGGCCTCGTAGGCGGCGCCGTACCCGAGGAGGCCACTCATGCCCACGTCGTACGGATTGTCGTACTGGATCCACTCCTTGCCGCGCAGGGCGTGGCCGACCGGGGCCTTGACCCGTTCGGCGAACTGCATCACCTCGGCGTGCGCCCCGGCCGTGCCGCTGCCGCAGAAGAGCGTCACGCGGTCGGCCTCGTCGATCATCCGTACGAGGGCGTCGATCTCGGTGTCCCCCGGCCGGACGGTGGGCCGGGTGGTGACGAGGGCAGTCTCCACCGACTTCTCCGGGGCCGGCTGGGAGGCGACGTCACCGGGCAGGGAGACCACGCTGACGCCCCGTCGGCCGACGGCGTGCTGGATCGCCGTGTGGAGCAGCCGGGGCATCTGCTGGGGAGTGGAGATGAGTTCGCTGTAGTGGCTGCACTCGCGGAACAGCTGGTCCGGGTGGGTCTCCTGGAAGTAGCCGAGGCCGATCTCACTGGACGGGATCTGTGAGGCGAGGGCCAGGACGGGGGCCATCGAGCGGTGGGCGTCGTACAGCCCGTTGATCAGGTGCAGATTGCCCGGCCCGCAGGAGCCGGCGCAGGCGGCGAGTCCGCCGGTGATCTGCGCCTCGGCGCCGGCGGCGAAGGCCGCGGTCTCCTCGTGCCGCACCTGGATCCAGTCGATTCCCCGGGTGCGGCGGATCGCGTCGACGACCGGGTTGAGGCTGTCACCGACGACGCCGTACAGGCGTCGCACGCCCGCGCGCACGAGGATGTCGACGAACTGTTCCGCCACGTTCTGTTTGGCCATGGCTCCATCAACACATGACCGGGCGGGTTACGCCTCCCAGACACCCACCGCCGTACGGTCGTCGGCGTAACCGGTCACCCTCAGCTGGGTGTCGGCGAGGAAGGCGGCGAGTCCGGGGGCCTCGGTGCCGGCCCAGCGGCCGGCCAGCTCGCGGGCGAGCGCGGGTTCGCCGCGCATCGGCTCGGCGAGGCCGGGCGAGGCGAGGAGCAGGGTGTCACCGGGACGGGCGACGGAGGCACGGAAGCGGAACGGCTCGGCGGGCGCCGGCACGGGTTCCTCGACGAGCGGCGCGGGGGCGGTGGTGATGCCGAGGTCCATGGTGAGCCGGTCGCCCTCCTCGGTCTCGGAGGCCACGGCCGCCGCGGGCGGCCCCGGGGGCCGGCCCGGGGTCGGATACGGGGTCGGGCTCGGGCTCGGGGGCGGCGAGCCGAAGCCGACGACGGGGGCGCCGGTGACGGCGGCCGGTTCGGGCAGGAGCGGTTCGATGTCCTGCCAGGCGCCGTCGCGGAGCCGGAGGAGACCGCCGCCGCCGATGCCGAAGAAGACCCGGGTGCGGCAGGCGGGGTCGGCGGGGAGGAGCAGACAGCGGAGGGTCGCGGTGTACTCGTCGGGGGCGAGACCCCGCTCCGCGGCGCGCGCCCGCAGCTTGCCGTACGTACGGTCGGTGAGCCGGTGCAGTCCCGACTTGAGGTCGCCGCGGCGGCCGGACCTGATGTCGTCGGAGAGCCGGGCGTGGCTGCGGCAGACGGCCTCGGCGATCCACCGGCAGGCGTCGGCGGCGGCGAGGTGGGCGTCCTCGGCGGCACGGGACCCGGCGGCGACGGCGACGAGGACGAGCGCGGTCTCGTCGTGGCCGAAGCGGGCGGTGAGCAGGGCGTCGCGGCGGGGCTCGCCCCGGTAGCGGGCGGAGTCGCCCCGTACGGCGGCGGCCCGCACCGTGCAGGTGCCGTAGCGGGCGCCGTCCAGGACGGTGTCCGGGACCAGCTCGCCGAGCTCACCCGGCCTGGCGACGGGCAGGGCGGTCGGCTCCGGCTCGTAGGTGGGCGGGCGGCTGCCGACGTGTCCGGTACGGGGCCGGGGCACGGAGCCGTCGACGGTGAGGGCGGCGTCCGCTTCGGCACCGGACTCGGCGTCCTGCTCGGGCTTCCCGGGGGCGGCGCCGGGTGGCGGCGGCACCGGCACGTGGACGGTGGGCGCCTCCACGGGGAGCGGGGGAGGCGGCGGGGAGGGGAAGGTCCGCGGCCCGCCAGCGGGCGCCTCCCACGGGGCCCGCCCGTCCACAGCCTCGGCCGCCACCGACGGCGCGAGGACCGGGGCTTGCCCGGTCGCGGGGGCTTGCGCGGTCGCGGGGGCTTGCCCGGTAGGCGCGACCTGCCCTTGCGCCGGGGCTTGCCCGGCCGGCGCGGCCTGCCCTGGCGCCGGATCCTGACCGGGTGACAGGGCCTGCCCGGTCGCCGGGGCCTGACCGGGTGCCAGGTCCGGGCGGGGCGGCACCGGGGCGGGCGCCGTCGCCCGGGAGGGTTTCGTCGCCGCGGCCGGCTCCGGGGTACGGTCCGGCGGGTGGGGTGGGGGCGGGCCCGTCGTGGCGCGGGTCGCCGCGGCGAAGTGGTCGTCGAGGGTGTCACCCGAGACCGTCGGGGCCGTGTCCGGCGCCGACTCGCCGTAGAGCTTGTCCCACCAGTCGCTGTCCCCCTGCTGAGTCATGCCCCTATTTTCCACCGCGCACGGCGCCGGAAAACGGGACATCGGGAAAACCGTTGCTGCGAATGGGTGGTCCGCCGGGCGGCCCCACCCCCCACGGGAAGGACGCCCGGCGGACCGCGTGGTCAGCGCACGTCGTAGGCGCGGACCACGGTCTGGGTGACGGAGTTGCCGTTGGCGTCCGTCAGTCGGGTCTGCAGGGTGACGGGCTCGCCGGTCGCGCCCGCGTGGTTCACGGCCGCGGTCCAGTGACCGCCCTGCTGGAAGACCCGCGCTTCGGTCCAGGTCGTGCCCCCGTCGTAGGAGTACGAAAGCTTCGCCGAGGTGAGCGCTGCGGGGATGTAGCCCGCGTGACCCGTCGCGGTGAGGCCGATGTGTTGGCCGTCGGTCGCGGCGAGGGTCTTGAGTCCGTCCTCCGGAAGATCGTACCGGGGGAAGAGAATCGGGATGCCCTGAGAATAGACGCTCTCGTCAACCTTGGAGGTGAATTCCCACATCGAGTTGACGGATGTGGAGCGGGCCCACACCTCGCTGCCGATCTTCATGGTGTTCTGTTCGAGGGTGTACGTCCCGGCTTCGGCCGGTACTTCGAAGACACCGAACGGCCAGGAGTTCTCGCCCAGGAGCTCGCCGTCGTGGCCGAACCGGACGTTGCCGATGTCTCTGGGGGAACCGGGCTCGGCGTGGTGGGTGGCGTCGCCCCCCATGGCGTCGGCGAAGCCGGTGGCGATGCCGGCCGAGCCGTAGGTGGAGTCCGTACGGCCCAACTGGGCAGCCCGCATGCGGTAGTTCCTGTCGGCGCGAACCGGACGGGTCTCGGTGAAGGCCAGGTTGTAGACGTACGGGGTCTTCGCGGTGGCCCGCCGGGGGAGGGTGACCTCGTCTCGCGGTTCGTTCACCGCGGACGGCCCGACCGCGGTGACGGCGAGGACGGCGGCGATCGCCGCCCCCAGGGCCGTACGCGAAATCGGGCGCATCGCTCTCCCCGTCTGATTCCGGGAAACAGGTACAGAACACCCGTCTCCGGTGGCTGTTGATACCGCGGTGGCGCCACATTGGCAGAGGTGAGGGCGGTGCGGGGATGATGGGGACGGCGGAAATGCGCCGTGGCCGTTTTCCGCCAGGTCACCAACGGAACGAATGCCTCCGGTGCATGTCCTGGGAAGGTCCGGGTCTCCCACCGGCGGTGGGGCGAGGGGCGGGGCATCCATGCTGGGAGCGATAGGACTCGACGAACGCCAGGAGTCCGCGTACCGGGCGCTGGTCGCCCTCGGCGCGGCCGAGGTGACGGACCTCGCGCACCGGCTCGCACTGCCCGAGCGGGACACGGAGCGGGCGCTGCGCCGCCTAGAGTCGCAGGGGCTCGCCGCGCAGTCCTCGGCCGGGGTCGGCCGGTGGGTGGCGGCCGCCGGGAGTGGCGCTCGGCGCCCTGCTGACCCAGCAGCGGCACGAGCTGGAGCAGGCGGAGCTGACGGCGAAGCTGCTCGCCGAGGAGTACCGGGCGGAGGCGGCGGAGGCGGCCGTGCACGACCTGGTGGAGGTGGTCACCGGAGCGAGCGCCGTCACCCACCGCTTCCTCCAGCTCCAGCTGGGCGCGCAGGAGGAGGTCTGCGCCCTGGTGACGGGCAAGCCGGTCGCGGTCTCCGGGATGGAGAACGACGCGGAGGAACAGGCCGCAGGGCGGGGTGTGCGCTACCGGGTGGTGATCGAGCGCGAGGTGCTCACCCTCCCGACCGGGCTCCTCGAACTGTCGGCGGCGCTCGGCCGCGAGGAGCGGATCCGGGTCGCGGACCGGGTCCCCACGAAGCTGGTGATCGCCGACGGCAACCTGGCGATGGTGCCGCTGACCGGCCGGGGCTCGGAGCCCGCGGCGATCGTCGTGCACGCGAGCGGGCTCCTCGAGTCGCTGATGGGCCTGTTCGAGTCGGTGTGGCGTGACGCGCTGCCGTTGCGGCTGGGGGCGGGCGCGCAGATCACCGAGGACGAGGCGCCGGGTCCGGACGTCATGGATCTGGAGATCCTTTCGCTGCTCCTGGCCGGGATGACGGACGCGAGCGTGGCCAAGCAGCTGGACCTGGGGCTGCGGACCGTGCAGCGACGGGTGAAGGGGCTGATGGAGCTGACCGGGGTGACGACCCGGTTGCAGCTGGGCTGGCACGCGTACGAGAAGGGCTGGGTGGCGCGCGGCTGAGGGCGCGCGCCGTGGCGCCGACGGGCTCGCGCCCCCGGATGGCGTCCGCGACCTGCGGGTTCGTGGAATGTGGGGGACGCTGGTCAGCGTGGGTGTGTGGCAGCTCCTGATGGTCGCGACGGTGATGCTGCTCGGACTGTCCGGGGTACTGGCTCCCGGTGTGCCGGGGACGTGGCTGGTGTGGGCGGCGATGCTGTGGTGGTCGCTCCACGAGCGGACGGACCTCGCCTGGATCCTGCTGGCCTCCGCGACCGGGCTGCTGCTCCTCACCCAGGTCGTCGTCTGGCAGCTGCCGCCACGCCGGTTCCGGGGTGTCGGCATCAACCGGCAGATGGTGACGTACGCCGGGGTGGGGGCGCTCCTGGGCTTCGTCCTGGTCCCGGTGGTCGGCGCGGTCCCCGGCTTCGTCGGCGGGATCTACCTCGCGGAGCGGCTTCGGCTCGGCGGTCACGGCCAGGCCTGGGCGGCGACGCGGACGGTGATGAGGGCGGCCGGCAGGAGCGTACTCGTCGAACTCTTCGCCTGCCTGCTGATCGTGGGGGCTTGGACGGGCGCGGTGCTCTGGGGCTGAGGGGGCGGGAGAGCCGGAGGGCCGGGGCGGAGCGGCATGGGCGGGGGCGAGCGGGAGCCGGGGGCGGAGCGGTATCGGCGGGGGCGAACGCCAGCCGGAGGCGAAGGCCAGCCAGGGCCGAGCGCCAGCCGGGGGCGAGCACGACCCAGGGGCGAGCACCACCCAGGGCCGAGCGTCAGCCAGAAACCGAACGCCACCCGAGGGTCGGCCGCTCAGGCCGTCGTGGTCGAGGCCAGATACCGCGCCGCGTACGAGCGCCAGGGCCGCCACTCCTCCGCGTCCGGGCCGTCCGTCGGTGCGACGTCCGGGTCGCCGAGGGACCTCATGCGGATCAGGGCCGCCGCCCGCGCGGTCACCCCGGGGACGGCGAGCAGGGCGCGCTCGGCGTCGTCGCGGTCCGCGCCGGGGTCGAGGCGTACGGCTCCGTCGGCGAGGGCGCGGGCCAGCGGGCCGCCGACGGGGTGGCCGGTCAAGGCGGCCGGTCGCGGGAAGACGTGGGTGAGGGTGCCGCAGGCCGTGGCCAGGGGGGTGCCGTACCGCTCGACGAGCCGCGCCGACTCCTCGGCGCCGAGCACCGTCCGCAGCGCGAACTCCTCGGGGTCGGCCGTGCCCGGGGAGCGTACGCCGGGCCGGGCGGCCACCTCGGCGGCGAGCCCGGGTGCCGCCCCGAGGCGCTCGGCGACCGCGTACGGGTCGGCGTCCAGGTCGAACAGCCGGCGCAGCCGGTGCACGGCGGTGGTGAGGTCGCGCAGCTCGGTGAGGTGGATGCGGGCGTCCAGCCAGCGCCCGGCGGAGCGCTCGTCGACGGAGACGACGCCGGTGCCGTACGGGAGGCGGAGCGTACGCCGGTAGGTGCGCGCGCCGGGGGTGCCGACGACCTCTTCCAGGCGGGGCAGGGCCTCGGCGGCGAGCAGGTCGAAGACCTCGCCGGCCGCGTACGGCCCCCGGTGGGCGAGCCGCAGCGGGACTCCGGCGGCGAGGGCGGTACGGGCTCCGGCGCCGCTGCCCGCCTCCGCGCGCAGGGCGGAGGGGGTCCTGGCGTAGACGGCGCGGATCGTCTCGTTGAACTGGCGGACGCTGGCGAAGCCGGCCGCGAAGGCGATCTCGGTGACGGGCAGCCCGGTGGTCTGGAGCAGCAGCCGCGCGGTGTGGGCCCGCTGGGCGCGGGCGAGCGCGACGGGTCCGGCGCCGAGCTCGGCGGTGAGCTGGCGCTGCACCTGCCGGGTGCTGTAGCCGAGGCGTCCGGCGAGGCCGGGCACGCCCTCGCGGTCGACGACGCCGTCGCCGATCATCCGCATGGCGCGCCCGACGACATCGGCCCGTACGTTCCACTCGGCGGAGCCGGGCACGGCGTCCGGCCGGCAGCGGCGGCAGGCGCGGAAGCCGTGCCCCTGGGCGGCGGCGGCAGTGGGGAAGAACGCGACGTTCTGCCGCTTGGGGGTGACGGCGGGGCAGCTGGGACGGCAGTAGATCCCGGTGGTCCGGACGGCGAAGAAGAACTCTCCGTCGAACCGCGCGTCCCTGCTGCTGACCGCCTCGTAGCGGGTGTCGTCGTCCCTCATGGCTCCAGTGTGCGAGCTCGTACACCAGACGGCTGGCACTTTTCGGACAGAGCGCCCGGGACGACCCCGGTCCGGTTACCGGCTGTGCCCGCGCTTCATCTCCAGGGCCTTGCGGCCCGCCGCGTGCCGACGCTTCCAGTCCTTGAGCATCTCGGTGCGCAGCCGGGCGTCGGTCTTGGCGACGATCCGCTGGTTCTCGCGGAGCAGCTTGCGGTAGCTCTCCAGACGGCGTACCGACAGCGTGCCGTCCTCGATCGCCGCGGCGACCGCGCAGCCCGGCTCCGACTCGTGGCCGCAGTCGTGGAAACGGCAGTTCCCGGCCAGTTCCTGGATCTCCGCGAAGACCTGGCCGACGCCGGTCTCGGCGTCCCAGAGTCCGACCCCGCGCAGCCCGGGGGTGTCGATGAGAACTCCCCCGCCCGGCAGCACGAAGAGGTTGCGGGTGGTGGTGGTGTGGCGGCCCTTGCCGTCGATGTCGCGGGCGGCCTGGACGGTCATGACGTCCTCGCCGACGAGCACGTTGGCCAGGGTCGACTTCCCGGCGCCGGAGACGCCGAGGAGCACGGTCGTGCCGCCGGCGACGGTCGCGGCGAGCACGTCGAGGCCTTCGCCGGTGGTGGAGCTGAGGGGCAGCACCTGCACGCCGGGGGCGACCGTCTCCACGTCCTCGACGAGGTAGGAGAGTCCGACCGGGTCGGGCACGAGGTCGGCCTTGCTGAGGACGACGGTCGGCTGGGCGCCGGACTCCCAGGCCAGGGCGAGGAAGCGTTCGATCCGGCCGAGGTCGAGCTCCACGGCGAGGGAGACGGTGATGACGGCGTGGTCGACGTTCGCGGCGAGGATCTGCCCCTCGGACCGCTTGGACGAGGTGGACCGCGCGAAGGCGGTACGGCGCGGCAGGCAGGCCCGTACGTACCGGGGGTCGCGGACGCCCGCCGGGTCGACGGCGGCCCAGTCGCCGGTGCAGACGACCCGGAGCGGGTCGTGCGGGGTCACGAACGCCGTGTCGGCGCGGACGACCCCTTCCTCGGTGGCGACGTCGCACTGGCCCCGGTCGACGCGGATGACCCGTCCCGGGACGAGTCCCTGGGCGGCGTAGGGCGCGAAGGCGGCGGCCCAGCCGGAGTCCCAGCCGTGGGCGTCGAGGAGAGAAGAGGAGGAATCGAGGGAGAGCGGGAAAGACAAGGGGGACCCTTCACAGGGATGGCCCCGGCCGGCGCGTGAGGAACGGTGAGGTCAGCCGGTGGCCACGGAGGTGGAGTGGACGAACTTCGGCGTACGGGCCATGCCCGTCGTGACGACGACAGCCATCGGTCACACCTCCTGTGTCTTTCGCGATCTTGTACGGGCTTCACCGTAGCCGGAACGGCCCGGCACGCGCCACAGGTTTTTCCGGACGCCCCGCGCACGTCCGATTCGTCCAAGACCTCGGCGGGGCGCGGCGCCTAGCGTGCGGGGCATGGACACAGCACCCGGTATGACACCCCGTCTCGATCTGATCGGTCTCGTCGTCTCCGACATGGCCGCCTCGCTCGCCTTCTACCGTCGGCTCGGACTCCAGGTCCCCGAGGGGGCCGGGTCCGAGCCGCACGTGGAGGTGGTGCTGCCCGGTGGGGTGCGGATCGCGTGGGACACCGAGGACGTCGTGCGTTCCTTCGACCCCGGGTGGAGGCGGCCCGAGGGCGGCCACCGGGTGGAGCTCGCTTTCCGGTGCGGTTCGGCGGCGGCGGTGGACGCGGTGTACGAGGAGCTGCTCGCCGCCGGGTACCAGGGGTATCTGAAGCCCTGGGACGCCGTCTGGGGGCAGCGTTACGCGGTGGTGCTCGACCCGGACGGTTCGGGCGTGTCGCTCTTCGCCGACACCGCCGCCCCGCGCGTGTAGGCGCCCAGCGTCGTGCCCGCGAGGGCCCGGGTCTCACGGGCGAGGTGGCCCTGGTCGGCGTAGCCCGCGCGGAGGGCGGCCTCCGCGTACGGCGTGTCGCACAGGACGAGGGCGAGGGCCCGCTGGAGCCGGAGGACGCGCGCGAGGGTCTTGGGGCCGTAGCCGAAGGCGGTCAGGGACCGCCGGTGCAGCTGCCGGGCGCCGAGCCCGACCGCCTCGGCCGTCTCCGCGACCGTCCGGCCCGCGGCGAGCCGGGCGGCGACGGCCCGGAGCAGCGGATCGGGTGCGGGCACGGCGGCGGCCCGCCGCCGTACGAGCGCGTCCAGGGCGGCCGCCGGGTCGGGGGCCTCCGTGATCCGCTCTCCTAGGCGACGCGCCCGCGCCCCGCCCCACAGCTCTCCGAGGGCGACCCGCCGGTCGCGGAGTTCATGGGCCGGTACGCCGAGGAAGGCGGGCGCGTCACCGGGGGCGAAGCGGATTCCCGCGTACCGTGCGGCGGTCTCCGTCGGTACGTACGCGCGTGTGTCGGGTCCGGCGACGAGGAGGTGGCCGTCCGCCCAGATCAGGTCCATGCAGCCGTCGGGCAGGACCGGGCGGGGGCTCTCCGCGGCGGGGCCGGCGGTCCTGGTCCACAGGACGGCTCCGTCGAGCTGGGCGGGGCGCTCCTCGTACACGGGGCGAAGACCGCCCGGCCGCGCCGTCAGTCCTTCTCCCAGCCCGAGTGGAGGCGGGACTTCACGTCGTCCGGGGGCAGGAACCTCGACCAGCGTTCGGGGAACTCCGAGGGCATGTCGGGGTCGTCCTCGTCGACGTCCTCGGCCTCTGCACGGACCCGGGCGACGAGTTCGGCCGCCTGGAAGGCGCGGGCCCGCTCGTTGGCCTCGCGGGCCGCGGCCGTGGCGACGGAGGGCCAGACGCGGTCGATGGCGGCGTTCACGGCGGCGCCGACGAGGACGGCGAAGGCGGAGATGCCGATCCAGAGGAGGACGGCGATGGGGGCGGCGAGGGAGCCGTAGATCGTGGGGCCCTCGACCTGGCTGGTGAGGTAGATGCGCAGCAGGAAACTGCCGAGGACCCACATCCCGAGCGCGACCAGGGCGCCGAAGATGTCCTCGATCCACGGCGATCTGACGGGTACGGACACGTGGTAGAGCGTGGTGAGGAAGGCGATGGACAGCAGGATGACGGCCGGCCAGTAGAGGACGGCGACGACTTCCGTGCCGAAGGGGACGAGTTCGACGACCCGGTCGGGGCCGACGACCGCGAGGGGCAGCACGACGGCCCCGATGACCAGGGCCACCAGGTAGAGCAGGAAGGCCAGGAGGCGGGTCTTGACGATGCCGCGGTGGCCGTCGAGCCCGTACATGACGGTGATGGTGTCGATGAAGACGTTCACCGCGCGCGAGCCGGACCAGAGGGCGATGGCGAAGCCGAGGGAGATGAGGTCGGCCCGGTTGCCCTGCGTCACGTCGTCCAGGATCGGTTTGGCGATGTCGTCGACGCCCCGGTCGGACAGGACCGTTCCGGCGGCGCGGAGGATGTTCTCCTGGATGCTCGCCACGGTGTCCGTGTTGGTCCAGTCGTCGGCGTAGCCGAGGAGGGCGATCAGGCCGAGGAGCAGCGGCGGCAGGGACAGCAGGGTGAAGAAGGCGGCCTCGGCGGCGAGGCCGAGGATCCGGTACTCGATGCACGAGTTGACCGTGTCCTTGAGGAGCAGCCAGACCATCTTCCGCTTCGAGACGTTGCGGTAGAGGACGCGCGCGCGGTGGAGCCTGCTCCAGGGCCGACGCTCGGGCCGATCGGGTGTTTCGCTTGCTGCCTGCACCTGCTTACCGTATCGGCATGACAGCGACCACCCACACCGTGACCAACCAGGCTCCGCCCCTGGTGGGACATGACGTCTACGGCAGCGATCGGGCGCTCGCGGAAGCGGTCGAACGGCACCTCGCGCCGGAGCTCGTCGACGCGGCCCGCGCCGACCTCGAAGTCCTGGGGAAGGCGGCCGGTTCGGCCCAGATGCGGGTCTGGGGCGAGCGGGCGAACGAGAACCCGCCCCGGCTGCTGACGCACGACCGGTACGGCCACCGGATCGACGAGGTCGTGTTCGATCCGGCCTGGCACCGGCTCCTCGGCAAGTCGGTGGGGGCCGGTCTGACCGACGCGTGGGGCCGTCCGGGTGGTCATGTCCGGCGGGCCGCCGGGTTCCTGGTGGTGTCCCAGGTGGAGGCGGGGCACGGCTGCCCGCTGTCGATGACGCACGCGGCGGTGCCCGCGCTGCGCGCCGAGCCGGAGCTCGCGGAGGTCTGGGAGCCCGCCGCCACCTCGCACGTGTACGAGTGGGGGCTCCGTCCGGTGGCGGAGAAGGCCGGGGCGCTGCTCGGGATGGGCATGACGGAGAAGCAGGGCGGCAGCGACGTCCGGTCGAACACGACGGAGGCGCGTCCGCTGACGGCCGACGGCGAGTACGTCCTGACGGGGCACAAGTGGTTCTGTTCGGCGCCGATGTCGGACGCCTTCCTGGTCCTGGCGCAGGCCCCGGCGGGGCTGACGTGCTTCCTGGTGCCGCGGGTGCTCGCGGACGGCTCGCGGAACGCCTTCTCGCTCCAGCGGCTCAAGGACAAGCTGGGCAACCGTTCGAACGCCTCCGCCGAGGTGGAGTTCGACGGGACGACCTGGGCGCGCCGGGTCGGCGAGGAGGGTCGCGGACTGCGCACGATCATGGGGATGGTGGCGGCGACCCGGCTCGACTGCGTCCTCGGCTCGGCCGCGCTGATGCGGCAGGCGGTGGCGCAGGCGGTGCACCACTGCGCGTACCGCAGCGCCTTCGGCGGGCTCCTCGTCGACAAGCCGCTGATGCGGAACGTGCTGGCCGATCTGGCCCTGGAGTCGGAGGCGGCCACGGCCCTGGCCATGCGTCTCGCGGCGGCCTACGACGCCTGCGATGCCGACGGCGGGAGCAGCGCCGAGCAGGAGCGGGCCCTGCTCCGTATCGCCGTACCGGCGGCGAAGTACTGGGTGACGAAGCGGTGTACGCCGATGGTGGCGGAGGCGCTGGAGTGCCTCGGCGGCAACGGGTACGTGGAGGAGTCGGGGATGCCCCGGCTGCTGCGGGAGTCGCCGCTCAACTCGGTGTGGGAGGGCTCGGGGAACGTCCAGGCGCTCGACGTCGTCCGGGTGCTGCGGACCGAGCCGGCGTCCCTCGACGCGTTTCTGCGGGAGGTCGGGGCGGCGCGGGGCGCGGATCCCCGTCTGGACCGGGCGATCCGGGGCGTGCTGACGGAGCTGGCGGATCTGGACGGGATCGACGCGCGGGCGCGGCGGCTCACGGAGCGGCTCGCGCTGGTCCTCCAGGGCGCGCTGCTCGTGCGCTGGGCGCCCCCGGAGGTCGCGGACGCGTTCTGCGCGGGGCGGCTGGGCGGGGACGGCGGCTCGGCCTTCGGGACGCTGCCGCACACCCTGGACCTGCGGGCGGTGGTGGAGCGGGCGCGGGTGGAGGTCTGAGGGGCCGGGCGACGGGGCCCGGCCGGCGTGCGCGGACAAGCGGGAGGGTGCTGAGCAGACACCGGCGCCGGCACCGGCGAGGAAGCGGGGGTGGTGCTGCGCCGACACGGCACCACCCGCCGCTTGCCTCAGCTTCGCCCGGGGGGCCGGTCGGCGGCCAGAGTTGCAAAGGGTTGCAGGATTACCCGAACCGGGCCTCGCCGGGTGGTCAGGGACGGCACGATGGGCACCGACACTCCGGACATCTGCCCCGTGCAGAACCGATACAGCACCCGGGTGGCTGGGAGAGACCGATGCAGAACACGCAGCTGGACATGAAGCGCCTCGCCGGCATGGACGCCACCCAGGCCAGCCGCCTGCTCCACCGGGTGCGCGAGGAGACCCTCGCGGGCCGTACGCCTCCCATCGCGCCCCGCCCGGTGATCGACGCCTCCTGGCAGCGGATGGCCCGGCTCGGGCTCGACCCCGACCAGGGGACGAGCAGCGTGCTGCTCCAGCGGGACGAGCTGGAGGAGCGCCGGAGGTCCACCCTCCTCTCGGAGGTCATGCAGACGCTGAGCGGCGGGCTCGCCGGGATCGCCGACACCTCGCTCCAGATCATGGTGGTCACCGACGAGCACGGCCGGGTGCTGTGGCGCCAGGGGAACCTGGCGGTGATGCGGCAGGCGAACGGGATCTGTCTGGAGGAGGGCGCGGCCTGGGCCGAGCACACCGCGGGCACCAACGCGGTCGGCACGGCCCTCGCCATGGGCCGGGCGGTGCAGGTGCACTCGGCCGAGCACTATGTGCACACCCTCCACAACTGGACCTGCGCCGCAGCCCCCGTGCACGACCCGCGCGACCGGCGGCTCCTCGGCATCCTGGACGTGAGCGGCCCGGCGTCCACCTTCCATCCGGCGATGCTGGCCCTGGTCGACTCGGTGGCCCAGCTCGCCGAGGCCGAGATGCGGGAGCGGCACCGGCGGTCGGTCGAGCGGTTGCGGGCGGTGGCGGCGCCCATCCTGTGCCGGGTGGGCGGCCGGGCCGTCGCGGTGGACACCCACGGCTGGACGGCGGCGGTGACGGGGATCGCGCCGATGGACCGGATCCCGCTCCCGAAGTCGTTCCGGTCCGGCCGGCGGTGGATCCCCTCGCTCGGCGTGTGTTCGGTGGAGCCGCTGCCCGGCGGTTGGCTGCTGCGGGTCGAGGAGGAGACGGCGGCGCAGGCGCCGGGCGCGGAGGCGGTGAGCCGGGTGGTCCTCGATCTGCGCCGGCCGCGCCGCTGGACGGTGGCCGTCTCGGGGGTGGCGGGCAGCTGGCAGCAGGAGCTGAGTCCCCGGCACGCGGAGCTCCTCTATGTACTGGCGGTGCACCGGGACGGGCGGACGGCGGCGGAGCTGGCGGGCGACGTGTTCGGGGACCGTACGCGCACGGTGACCGTCCGGGCGGAGATGTCCCGGGTGCGCCGGAACCTGGCGGGGGTCCTGGCGCACCGCCCGTACCGCTTCCGTGAGGAGGTGGCGGTGGAGGTCCTGCGTCCGGAGCGCCCCGCGGACCTGCTGCCCCACTCGCTGGCCCCGGCGGTGCGGACCGGGGCGGCGACCTGGACCTCCCGGTGATCAGGCCGGGCTCGCGGGGTCCGATCCCCACGAGAGGCCCTGGGCGACCCACGACACCGGGCGGCCCGGAGGAACCGGACGACGTCGCGGTGTCCAGCATGCGGACATGCGTCTTCCGACGGATCGGGCGGAGCCGGACCGCTCTGGGAATCCGCCGCTCCGCATGATGCGATGACCTCATGAGCATCACTCTCACCACCTGGTCCCTCGAACAGACCTCCCCCTCCGACCTGCGACCCGCCGCCCCGCCGGAGGGCGACGACGTGACGGTCCTGCGCGCCGAGGTGCCCTCGGCGGAGTTCAGCCGCTTCCTCTATACGGCGGTCGGCGGCGACATCCGCTGGTCCGACCGGTTGTCACTGACCTACAAGCAGTGGCAGGAGATCGTGGAGAAGCCGGGTGCCGAGATCTGGGTGGCGTACGACAGGGGGACACCCGCCGGGTACGTGGAGCTCGACCCGCAGGACGACGGCGCGGTGGAGATCGTCTACTTCGGACTGATCCCGGCCTTCCGGGGGCGCCGGATGGGCGGTCATCTCCTCTCGTACGGGGCGGCCAGGGCCTGGGACCTGGCCGAGCGCTGGCCGGAGCGGGAGGCGACGAAACGGGTCTGGCTGCACACCTGCTCGCTCGACGGCCCGCACGCGATGGCCAACTACGAGCGGCGCGGCTTCCGGCTGTTCGACACCAAGGTCGAACAGGTCGAGGAGACCGAGGCCCCCGGGCCGTGGCCCGGCGCCCACGCCTGAGACCGCGCCGAAGAGGCCTGAAGGGGCCCTGATCAGGGCCCCTCGCGCGTGACCCGCACCACATCATCTCGACAAGCGAGACGACTATGTCCGCATTCTGGACGATGCTGGACTGAGTCCAAAGTCCCGTGACACGCTTCCGTCATGTCTGGAACTGGAATTGCCTTGGTGAGTCGGCGGCACGTCGACCTAGGCCGCATGTCCAGCGCCATCTGTCCGGCGCGCTGAGAGAACCAGCACCGCCGCGATCTCTTTTCTGCCCGACTCTGCCCCACCCTGCTGCGCACTGATGCGCCACCCTCTGACCTGAGCGCCAGTGTGCAGGTCAGAGCCGCCCTCTCGCAGTCCCGAAGGACAAGACGCCATGGCCGCCACCCCGGAAAACCCCACACCCCCCGCCGCCCGCCGCAAGGCCGGGCGTCACCGTGGCGAGGGTCAGTGGGCCGTGGGGCATTTCACCCCTCTGAACGGCAATGAGCAGTTCAAGAAGGACGACGACGGTCTCAACGTACGGACACGTATTGAGACGGTGTACTCGAAGCGCGGCTTCGACTCCATCGACCCCAACGACCTGCGCGGGCGCATGCGCTGGTGGGGCCTCTACACCCAGCGCAAGCAGGGTCTGGACGGCACCAAGACGGGCGTCCTGGAGCCGGAGGAGCTGGACGACGAGTACTTCATGCTCCGCGTCCGGATCGACGGCGGCCGGCTGACCACCGAGCAGCTGCGGGTGATCGGCGAGATCTCCGAGGAGTTCGCCCGGGGCACGGCGGACATCACCGACCGGCAGAACGTCCAGTACCACTGGATCCGCATCGAGGACGTCCCCGAGATCTGGAACCGCCTCGAAGCGGTGGGCCTGTCCACCACGGAGGCCTGCGGCGACACCCCGCGTGTCATCCTCGGCTCCCCGGTGGCCGGCATCGCCGCCGACGAGATCATCGACGGCACCCCCGCCATCGACGAGATCTACCGGCGGATCGTCGGCAACAAGGACTTCTCCAACCTGCCCCGCAAGTTCAAGTCCGCGATCTCCGGCTCGCCGCTGCTCGACGTGGCGCACGAGATCAACGACATCGCCTTCGTCGGCGTGCACCACCCGGAGCACGGCCCCGGCTTCGACGTCTGGGTCGGCGGCGGTCTCTCCACCAACCCCAAGCTCGGCGTCCGCCTCGGCACCTGGGTCTCCCTCGACGAGGTCCCCGACGTCTACGAGGGCGTCATCTCGATCTTCCGCGACTACGGCTACCGCCGGCTGCGCAACCGCGCCCGGCTGAAGTTCCTCGTCGCCGACTGGGGCCCGGAGAAGTTCCGCCAGGTCCTGGAGGACGAGTACCTGAAGCGCAAGCTGACGGACGGCCCCGCCCCCGAGCAGCCCGCGGGCCGCTGGCGCGACCACGTCGGTGTGCACCGGCAGCAGGACGGCAAGTTCTACGTCGGTTTCGCGCCGCGTGTCGGCCGGGTCGACGGCGCCACCCTGACGAAGATCGCCGCGGTCGCCGAGGCCCACGGCTCCGGCCGGGTCCGCACCACCGCGGAGCAGAAGATGCTCGTCCTCGACGTCGAGGAGGCGCAGGTCGAGTCGATCGTCGCCGCCCTGGAGGCGCTCGACCTGCGGGTCACCCCCTCGCCCTTCCGGCGGGGCACGATGGCCTGCACCGGCATCGAGTTCTGCAAGCTCGCGATCGTCGAGACCAAGGGACGTGGTTCCTCGCTCATCGACGAACTGGAGCGCCGGATCCCGGAGTTCGACGAGCCGCTGACGATCAACATCAACGGCTGCCCGAACGCCTGCGCCCGTATCCAGGTCGCGGACATCGGCCTCAAGGGCCAGCTGGTCCTCGACGACGAGGGCAACCGCGTCGAGGGCTACCAGGTGCACCTGGGCGGCGCCCTGGGCCTGGAGGCCGGCTTCGGCCGCAAGGTCCGCGGTCTCAAGGTGACGGCGGCCGAGCTCCCCGACTACGTCGAGCGGGTCCTCACGCGCTTCCAGGCGGAGCGCGAGACCGGCGAGCGCTTCGCGACCTGGGCGGCCCGCGCGTCGGAAGAAGCGCTGTCGTGAGCGAGCGTGCCGCACCGTTCCACTGCCCCTACTGCGGCGACGAGGACCTGCGTCCGAACGATCAGGGTCACGGCGCCTGGGAATGCGCAGCGTGCAGCCGAGCCTTCCAGTTGAAGTTCCTGGGGCTGCTCGCCCCGGTGACTTCGGGCAACACCCCTGGGAGGGAAGAGATATGACGGCAACTCAGCACAGCGAAGGCAGCAAGGACGTCACCGCGGCCGACCTCAAGGCACTCGCCGAGCGGGCCGGCCGTGAGCTGGAGGACGCCTCCGCCACCGAGATCCTCCGGTGGGCGGTCGACACCTTCGGCGACGCCTTCTGCGTCACCTCCTCCATGGAGGACGCCGTCGTCGCCCACCTCGCCTCGCGGGTCAGGCCCGGCGTGGACGTCGTCTTCCTCGACACGGGCTATCACTTCGAGGAGACCATCGGCACCCGCGACGCCGTGGCCGCCGTCATGGACGTCGATGTCATCACCCTGACCCCGCGTCAGACGGTGGCCGAGCAGGACGCCGAGTACGGCCCGAAGCTGCACGACCGCGACCCCGACCTGTGCTGCGCGCTGCGCAAGGTCAAGCCCCTCGAAGAGGGCCTGACCCGGTACCGCGCGTGGGCGACGGGCCTGCGCCGCGAGGAGTCCCCGACCCGGGCGAACACCCCGGTCGTCGGATGGGACGAGAAGCGGCGCAAGGTCAAGGTCTCCCCCATCGCCCGCTGGACGCAGGACGACGTCGACGCCTACGTCGCGGAGCACGGCGTCCTCACCAACCCGCTCCTCATGGACGGTTACGCCTCCGTCGGCTGCGCGCCCTGCACCCGCCGCGTCCTGGAGGGCGAGGACGCCCGGGCCGGCCGCTGGGCCGGGCGGGCCAAGACCGAATGCGGACTGCACGGATGACGGACCCTCAGGAAACCCAGGAGAATCACGTGACCGGCGCCACCATCTGGCTCACCGGCCTGCCCAGCGCCGGCAAGACCACCATCGCGTACGAGCTGGCCGGCCGACTGCGCGGCGAGGGCCACCGCGTCGAGGTCCTCGACGGCGACGAGATCCGCGAGTTCCTCTCCGCGGGCCTCGGCTTCAGCCGCGAGGACCGGCACACCAACGTGCAGCGGATCGGCTTCGTCGCCGAACTCCTCGCCTCGCAGGGCGTGCAGGTCCTGGTCCCCGTCATCGCCCCGTACGCCGACAGCCGTGAGGCGGTCCGCAAGCGGCACGCGGCCGAGGGCACGCCCTTCGTCGAGGTGCACGTGGCCACCCCCGTGGAGGTCTGCTCCGTCCGCGACGTGAAGGGCCTCTACGCCAAGCAGGCCGCGGGCGAGATCAGCGGACTCACCGGCGTCGACGACCCGTACGAGGCACCCGAGACGCCCGATCTGCGGATCGAGTCCCAGAACCAGACCGTGCAGGAGTCCGCGGCGCAGCTCCACGCGCTGCTCACCGAGAGGGGTCTGCTGTGACCACTGTCGCTCATGTCCACGACACCACCGGCAGCCCGTTCGCGCTGTCGCACCTCGACTCCCTGGAGTCCGAGGCCGTCCACATCTTCCGTGAGGTGGCGGGCGAGTTCGAGCGGCCGGTGATCCTCTTCTCCGGCGGCAAGGACTCCATCGTCATGCTGCACCTGGCGCTCAAGGCGTTCGCGCCGGCGCCGGTGCCGTTCACGCTGCTGCACGTCGACACCGGGCACAACTTCCCCGAGGTCCTGGAGTACCGCGACCGCGTCGTCGCCCAGCACGGACTGCGGCTGCACGTGGCCTCCGTGCAGGAGTACATCGACGCGGGCAAGCTGCGCGAGCGCCCCGACGGCACCCGCAACCCGCTGCAGACCGTCCCGCTGACGGAGGCGATCCAGCACCACCGCTTCGACGCCGTCTTCGGCGGCGGCCGCCGCGACGAGGAGAAGGCCCGCGCCAAGGAGCGGGTGTTCTCGCTGCGTGACGAGTTCTCGCAGTGGGACCCGCGCCGCCAGCGCCCCGAGCTGTGGCAGCTCTACAACGGCCGGCACGCCCCCGGTGAGCACGTCCGTGTCTTCCCGCTGTCCAACTGGACCGAGCTGGACGTCTGGCAGTACATCCAGCGCGAGAAGATCGAGCTCCCGCAGATCTACTTCGCGCACGAGCGCGAGGTGTTCGCCCGCTCCGGCATGTGGCTGACGGCCGGCGAGTGGGGCGGTCCCAAGGAGACCGAGACGGTCGAGACGCGGCTGATCCGCTACCGGACCGTCGGCGACATGTCCTGCACCGGCGCCGTCGACTCCGACGCCACCACGCTGGACGCCGTCATCGCCGAGATCGCCGCCTCCCGACTGACCGAGCGGGGCGCCACCCGCGCCGACGACAAGATGTCCGAGGCCGCGATGGAAGACCGCAAGCGCGAAGGGTACTTCTAGCCATGACGAGCACCACCGAGCAGTTCGCCGACGTGGCGGCCACCACCCTGCTGCGCTTCGCCACCGCCGGGTCCGTCGACGACGGGAAGTCCACCCTGGTGGGCCGCCTCCTGCACGACTCCAAGTCGGTCCTCACCGACCAGCTGGAGGCCGTCGAGGCGGCGTCCCTCAAGCGCGGTCAGGAGGCGCCCGACCTGGCGCTCCTCACCGACGGTCTGCGGGCCGAGCGCGAGCAGGGCATCACCATCGACGTGGCCTACCGCTACTTCGCCACGCCCCGCCGCCGCTTCATCCTCGCCGACACCCCCGGGCACGTGCAGTACACCCGGAACATGGTGACGGGCGCCTCCACCGCCGAGCTGGCCGTGGTCCTGGTCGACGCCCGCAACGGCGTGGTCGAGCAGACCCGCCGGCACGCCGCCGTCGCCGCGCTGCTCCGCGTCCCGCACGTGGTCCTGGCCGTGAACAAGATGGACCTGGTCGACTACCGGGAGCCCGTCTTCGCCGCGATCGCCGAGGAGTTCACGACGTACGCCTCCGAGCTCGGCGTCCCGGGCTGGGGGTCTGGGGGGAACCCCCAGGAGAATTGGTGCACCGCGATCCCGATCTCGGCGCTCGCCGGCGACAACGTCGTGGAGCCGTCCGCGAACATGGACTGGTACGGCGGCCCGACGGTGCTCGAACACCTGGAGACCGTGCCGGTCAGCCACGACCTGACGGCCTGTCACGCGCGTTTCCCGGTGCAGTACGTGATCCGCCCGCAGACCGCCGAGCACCCCGACTACCGGGGGTACGCGGGACAGATCGCGGCCGGCGCGTTCCGGGTCGGTGAGAAGATCACCGTCCTGCCGTCGGGGAAGACCTCCACGATCACCGGGATCGACGCGCTGGGCGAGTCCGTGGACATCGCCTGGGCGCCGCAGTCGGTCACGATCCGGCTCGCCGACGACATCGACATCTCGCGCGGCGACCTGCTCGCCCCGAGCGGTGACGCCCCGGCGACCACGCAGGACATCGAGGCGACCGTCTGCCACGTGGCGGACCAGTCGCTCGCCGTCGGCCAGCGGGTGCTGCTCAAGCACACCACCCGCACGGTCAAGGCGATCGTCAAGGAGATCCCCTCGCGGCTGACCCTGGACGACCTCTCCCAGCACCCGAACCCGGGGCAGCTGGTCGCCAACGACATCGGCCGGGTCGTGGTGCGCACGGCCGAGCCGCTCGCGCTCGACGCGTACGCGGACTCGCGCCGTACCGGTTCGTTCCTGCTGATCGACCCGGCGGACGGCACCACGCTCGCGGCGGGCATGGCGGGCGAGTCCTTCGCCACCACCAAGACCGTCGCCGTCGTCGAGGACGAGGAAGGGTGGGACTTCTGATGGGTCAGGACATGTACGCCACCTTCGCCAAGGAGGGCGGCCGGGTGGGCTCCGGTGCCCTCGGCGCGGGCACGGGAGGTGTGGCGCGATGTGCGTGCTGACCTCGACGCGCCGCATGCGCGGCGCGACCCCGCTCCACCCCGAACGACATAGACGAAGACTTCGAAAACGCTGAATCGAGGGGACACCTCCCGTGCCTGCCACGACCCGTACCACCCTGCGCCGCGGCCTCGCCGCCGCCGTCGCTCTGCCGCTGCTGATCGGCGCACTCGCCTCCTGCGGCTACGGCTCCCAGGCCAAGAACGACGAGAAGAAGGTGGCCGCCGAGGGCGAGAAGCTCTCCGCCGACACCGTACGGCTCGGGTACTTCCCCAACCTCACCCACGCGACCGCGCTCGTGGGCGACCAGGAGGGGATCCTCCAGAAGGAGCTGGGCGGCACCAGGCTGGTTCCCACCACCTTCAACGCCGGCCCCTCCGAGATCGAGGCGCTCAACGCCGGCTCGATCGACATCGGCTTCATCGGTCCCTCGCCGTCGATCAACGGCTACGTCAAGACCAAGGGCACGAACCTGCGGATCATCGGCGGCTCCGCCTCCGGCGGTGTGAAGCTCGTCGTGAACCCGGCGAAGATCAAGACCCTGGACGACGTCAAGGGCAAGAGGATCGCCACTCCGCAGCACGGCAACACGCAGGACGTGGCCTTCCTCCACTGGATCTCCGAGAAGGGCTGGAAGGTCGACGCCGAGAGCGGCAAGGGCGACGTGTCCGTGATCCGCACGGACAACAAGGTCACCCCGAACGCCTACGCCTCCGGCGCCGTCGACGGGGCCTGGGTGCCGGAGCCGACCGCGTCGAAGCTGGTCAGCGACGGGGCGAAGGTGCTGCTCGACGAGTCCGACCTGTGGCCGGACAAGAAGTTCGTGATCACGAACATCATCGTGTCGCAGAAGTTCCTGAAGGCGCACCCGGACGTCGTCGAGGCGTTCCTGCGCGGCGCGGTGAAGACCAACGAGTGGATCAACGCCAACCCGGACAAGGCGAAGGCCTCGGCCAACGCCAAGCTGAAGGACCTCTCGGGCAAGGCGCTGGGCGCGAAGGTGATCGACGCCGCGTGGCCGTCCATCCGGTTCACCGACGACCCGCTGGCGGCCACGCTCCAGGCGCAGGCAGACCACGCGGTGAACGCCGGTCTCCTGGAGAAGCCCGAGCTGGGCGGCATCTACGACCTGAAGCCGCTCAACAGGGTCCTGAAGGCCGCGGGTCGGCCCGAGGTCTCCGACGCCGGGCTCGGCGTGAAGTAACCGGGCGTCAGACACCCGTGCAGCAGCCCTAGTTCAGCTTCACCAGGAGGTGACGACCATGGCCACGACCGCGACGATCGCCAAGGCCGAGGACCGTGCGGCGGTGACCCATGCCGCCCGTATCCAGCATGTCTCCAAGTCCTTCGGCGGACCCGCCGGCGGGCAGCTCGTCCTCGACGACATCACGCTCGATGTCGCCCCGGGCGAGTTCGTCACCCTCCTGGGCGCCTCGGGCTGCGGCAAGTCCACGCTGCTCAACCTGGTCGCGGGGCTCGACCGGCCGTCCGCGGGGTCCATCGAGACCCCCGGCGGCCGGCCGGCCCTGATGTTCCAGGAGCACGCCCTGTTCCCGTGGCTCACCGCGGGCAAGAACATCGAACTGGCCCTGCGGCTGCGCGGGGTGCCCAAGAACGAACGGCAGCCCGAGGCCGAGCGGCTGCTCGACCTGGTCCGGCTGCGCGGCTCCTACGGCAAGCGGGTCCACGAGCTGTCCGGCGGCATGCGCCAGCGGGTCGCGCTGGCCCGCGCGCTCGCCCAGGACAGCGACCTGCTCCTGATGGACGAGCCGTTCGCCGCGCTCGACGCCATCACCCGGGACGTACTGCACGACGAACTGACCCGGATCTGGCGGGAGACGAACCTCTCGGTGCTCTTCGTCACCCACAACGTGCGCGAGGCCGTGCGGCTGGCCGAGCGCGTCGTCCTCCTCTCGTCCCGGCCCGGCCGGATCGCGCACGAGTGGACCATCGACATCCCTCAGCCGCGCCGCATCGAGGACTCCGACGTCGCGGAGCTGTCCCTCGAGATCACCGAGCACCTGCGTGGGGAGATCCGCCGTCATGGCCAGCACTGATACGAGCCCGAAGGCGCCAAGGACACAGAAGAGCGACGACCTCGCCGGGCTCGAAGCCGGTCTGGACGCCCTCGACAGCGTGCAGATCCGGCGGACCCCGGTCCGTGAGGTGCTGCTCAAGAAGGTGCTGCCGCCGATCGTCGCCGTCGTGCTCGTCCTGGTGGTCTGGCAGCTGCTCGTCACGCTGAAGGTCACCGACGAGTACAAGCTGCCCGCGCCGTCCGCGGTGTGGGACAGCCTGACCACGATGTGGCTGGAGGGCACGCTCCTCGACGTCCTGTGGACCAGCGTGTCCCGGGCCCTGTTCGGCTTCCTCCTGGCCCTCGCCATCGGCACCCCCCTCGGACTCCTCGTCTCCCGGGTGAAGTTCGTGCGGGCGGCGATCGGCCCGATCCTCGCCGGCCTCCAGTCGCTGCCCTCCGTGGCCTGGGTGGCGCCCGCCGTCCTGTGGCTCGGCCTCAACGACAGCATGATGTACGCGGTGATCCTGCTCGGCGCCGTCCCGTCGATCGCCAACGGCCTCGTCGCCGGTGTCGACCAGGTCCCGCCGCTCTACCTGCGTGCGGGGCAGACGCTCGGCGCGAACGGCCTCAAGGGCGCCTGGTTCATCGTGATGCCCGCCGCGCTGCCGGGCTACCTCGCGGGCCTGAAGCAGGGCTGGGCGTTCTCGTGGCGTTCGCTGATGGCCGCGGAGATCATCGCGTCCTCCCCCGACCTGGGCCTCGGCCTCGGGCAGCTCCTGGAGAACGGCCGCAACAACATCGACATGGCGGGCATCTTCCTGGCGATCATCCTGATCCTGGTCGTCGGCATCGCCATCGACCTGCTGATCTTCAGCCCGCTGGAGCGCGCGGTGCTGCGCCGCCGCGGCCTGCTCGTGAAGGGCTGAACCGGACCGTGAACCGCCCTGCCCTCCCGTCGCCCACCACCGCCCTTGCAGGGAAGCGCTCCGCGCCTGTCCTTTTCGTCATCGCCCACGGCAGCCGCGACCCGCGGCACGCGGCGACCGTCCAGGCGCTCGTGCGCCGGGCCGGTGCGCTGCGGCCGGGGCTGCGGGTGGAGACGGCGTTCCTGGACTTCACCCTGCCCTCGGTGACGGGGGTGCTCGACCGGCTCGCCGCCGAAGGGGTACGGGACGTGGTGGCGCTGCCCCTGCTGCTCACCCGTGCCTTCCACGCGAAGGCCGACATCCCCGCCGTACTGCGGCAGGCGCCGCCGTCCCTGCGCGTGCGCCAGGGGGAGGTCCTCGGGCCCTCGCCGCTGCTGGTCGCGGCGGTGGAACGGCGTCTGCACGAGGCCGGGGTCACCCCCGGCGACAAGAGCACGACCGGGGTCGTCCTGGCCTCGGCGGGCTCCACCGACCCGGAGGCGATCGCGGTGATCGCAGAAACGGCGCGGGAGCTGCGGCGCACCGGTTGGTGCTCCGTGCGGCCCGCGTTCGCCTCCGCATCCCTTCCCCGTACGGAGGACGCCGTCCAGGCCCTCCGTGCGGATCCGGGTGTCCGGCGGGTGGCCGTCGCCCCGTACGTCATCGCGCCGGGCCGCCTGCCGGACCGGATCGCGGCGGGCGCGGGCGCGGCGGACTTCCTGGCGGACGTCCTCGGCCCCTCCCCCGAGCTGGCCGCGCTGCTCGTGGAGCGGTACGACGGGGCGGCGCGGGCGGAAGACCTCGTGGCGGTCGCCGGCTGATCCCCCTGCGGCGGGTGCGAGAAGAAAATCACACCTCGGGCGTACATCCTTGACGCCCTTTCACTCGTCCTCTGTTCGCCGGGTCCGTGCGGACCCGGGAGACTTCGACTCCTATCGAGGGCAGGGGACTTTGATCACTTCCACACTCGGTGTGCGCAGCGCCGTGACCGTCTCGCTCACGGTCTCGGCCGTCCTGGCCGGGGGCCTCTTCGCCGGTCAGGCGCACGCCGCGCCGCCCACCCCGTCGATCACCGCCCCGGGCGGCTTCGTCATGAACAACGGGACGGGCACGACGCTGTTCGGGAAGGCCGCGGACACCCGCCGGTCGACCGGTTCCACCACGAAGATCATGACCGCGAGGGTGGTGCTGTCCCAGCGGAACCTCAACCTCGACGCCAAGGTCACGATCCAGAAGGCCTACAGCGACTACATCGTCTCGAAGAACGCCTCCTCGGCCCGGCTCATCGTCGGGGACAAGGTGACCGTCCGGCAGCTCCTCTACGGCCTCATGCTGCCGTCGGGGTGTGACGCGGCCTACGCCCTCGCCGACAAGTTCGGCACCGGTACGACGCAGGCGGCGCGGGTCAAGTCGTTCATCGGGAAGATGAACGAGGAGGCCAGGCGGCTCGGCCTGAGGAACACCCACTTCGACTCGTTCGACGGCATAAGCAACGGGAGCAACTACTCGACTCCGCGCGATCTGACGAAGCTCGCGAGCACGGCGATGAAGAACTCCACGTTCCGCACCGTGGTGGGCACGAAGTCCACGAAGCAGAAGGTGACGACCAGGACCGGTGGCTACCGGTACATGTCGTGGAGCAACACCAACAAGCTGCTGAGCACGTACAGCGGCGCGATCGGTGTGAAGACCGGTTCGGGTCCGCAGGCCAAGTACTGCCTCGTCTTCGCGGCCACCCGCGGCAACAAGACGGTCATCGGCACGGTGCTCGGCTCGTCGAGTGAGACGAACAGGGCGGCCGACGTCAAGAAGCTGCTGGACTACGGCTTCGCACGGTGATGCCCCGGCTGCCTCCCGTTCCGCGGGAGGCAGCCGCGGGTGTGTGCCGGCGTCAGCCCTCCCGGGTCATCTCCACCAGTTTGACGACGGTGTTCCAGTTGCGGGCGGTGACCACCAGGCCCTTGACGAGGGACGGCCGGGTGACCACCTCGGCCAGCTTGGACCTGCCCAGGCCTTCGGGGACGGAGAGGTAGAGGACGCGGTCGCCGAGCGCGAAGGCCTGGGGGTGGTACGGGGCCTGGTCGACGGCGGCGAAGCGCGCGGGGTCGGCCGGGCCGGAGAGGTAGAAGGCGTGGAGCTGCCTGCCCTCGATGCCGGCGGTGGGGAAGGGGCAGGCGTCGGCGACGGCCCTGAGGTAGTCGCCGTCGCGGACGAGGCAGTCGACGCGGAAGCCGAAGTGGCTCTCGATCGCGTCCTCGACCGTAACCGTGAGTTCGTCCTCGCCCGCGGTGGAGTCGGTCGTGAAGACGGCGTTCCCGCTCTGGAGGTACGTGCGGACGTTCCGGTGGCCGAGACCTTCCAGGACGGCGCGCAGCTCCGGCATGGGGACCTTGCGGTGACCGCTCACGTTGATGCCGCGGAGCAGGGCCGCGTATGTCGTCGCCATGGGTTCACCTTAGGGCGGCCACCGCGCCTCGTGGGGGGCGGCACGGTGGCCGGTTCGAACACTCGCCGATGGAGGGGATCCGGGAGAAGACCCTTCACCCATCTGTGACTTATTCAACAAGGTTTCGTAATAACGAATCCATCATTTGCGCTGATAGCGGGCGAGGACGCGGTTGCCGTCCTCGGCCAGCCGACTGCGCAGCTCGGCCCCGTCGATGGCCCCGCTGTAGTACTCCTGGAAGGCGGGGGTCGCCACCTTGTCCTTCCACTCCGGATAGCCCCGCACCGACTGCGCCGGGGCGGGCCGCAGATGTGCGGCCATCGCCGCCCCGGTCGCCCAGCCGGCCTCGGCGGTGCGCAGGGAGGGGTCGGCGAGCGCGGCCGTGCCGGTGGGCAGCATCCAGTCGCCGCGCGCGAGCCGCACCATGTTCGCCGGGCGGAGGAAGAAGTCGAGGAACTCCACGGCCTCCTTCTTGTACGGGCTGTCCTCGGCGATCGAGAGGGTCTGCGGGGAGACGCCCTGGGTGGGTCCGGCGCTCCCGGCGGGTGCGGGCAGCACGGTCCACTCGAAGCCGTCGGGGGCCTGCTGGGCGATCTGCTGCCGGTAGGCGAACCCCAGCGGGACCATGGCGTACTTGCCGGCGAAGAAGCCGGGCAGGGTGTCGGAGCCGCCGCTGCCGAGCGTGGTGCGCGGGGCGGTGCGGTCGGTGACGACCTGGTCGTGGATCGTTCCCGGGACGACGGCGTCGGCGTCGGTGAAGCGGACGGTGACCCGCCCGTCGGTCTCCCGGTGGAAGAGCCGGCCGCCCGCGGAGAGCCCGAGGTTGAGGCTGACGGAGACCGGCTCCTTGAGCGGCCAGGCGACGGCGTACCTGCCGGGGCCCATGCTCCGGGTGAGGTCCTGGGCGATCTGCCGGAACTCGGTCCAGGTCCAGGGCTTCTCCGGGGTGGGGACGCGGACGCCGGAGGATTCGAGGATCTTCCGGTTGGCGATGATCACGCGCGGTTCCTGGAGGAACGGCACGCCGTAGATCCCCTCGCCGAAGGTGGTGGTCTCCCAGCTGCGGGCGGGGATGTCGGCGCGGAGCCGTGCGGGCAGCAGGGTGCGCAGGTCGGCGAGGTGGCCGCCGTAGGCGAAGTCGGCCAGGTCGTCGGAGGCGTCGTGGATGATGTCGGGGGCCTCGCCGCCCTCGAAGGAGGTGAGGAGCTGGTCGTGGACGGAGTCCCAGCTGCCCTGGACGTAGTCGATCTGGACGTCGGGGTGGGCGGCGTTCCACTCCTGCACCAGTTGCCGGTTGGCGTCGACGGACTCCTTCTGCCAGGCGAGGGACTGGAAGCGGAGCCGTACGACCCCGTCGTCGTGCCCCTCGTCCCCCGCGGTGCAGCCGGTGAGGAGCAGGACGAGCGCGGCGGCGGCGGTGAGGATTCGTCTCATGACTTCACCGCCCCTGCCAGCATGCCGCCGGTGATCCGTCGTTGGAGGAGGGCGAAGACGACGAGGGAGGGGAGGGTGGCGAGGAAGGCCGCGGCGGCGAGGGGGCCGAGGTCGGCGACGCCCTCGGCGCCGAGGAAGTGGGTGAGGACGACCGGCAGGGTCTGTTTCTCCGGGGTCTTGAGCAGGACGAGCGCGAAGAAGAACTCGTTCCACGCGGTGACGAAGGCGAAGAGGGCGGTGGCGACGATGCCGGGGACGAGCAGCGGGGCGGTGACGGAGACGAGGGTACGCAGCCGGCCTGCGCCGTCGACGGCGGCGGCCTCCTCCAGTTCGGCGGGGACCGCGCGGACGTACCCCATCAGCATCCAGAGGGCGAAGGGCAGCGACCAGACGACGTAGACCATGACCAGGCCGAGGACGCTGTTGATCAGGTGCAGGTTCTTGAGGATCAGGAAGAGCGGGATGATCACCAGGACGAACGGGAAGGCCTGGCTGATCACCACCCAGGCCGAGGCCGCCGAGGCGAGCCTGCCCCGGTGCCGGGCGGTCACGTAGGCGAGCGGGGTCGCGACGCCGACCGCGATCACGGCGGCGGAGACGGCGGCGACCAGGCTGTTCGCGGCGGCCCTGAGCAGCGGCTGTTCGTCGAAGGCCTGCCGGAAGTTGGCGAGCGTGGGGTCCTTCGGGATCCAGGTGGGGTGGAGCGAGGCCAGTTCGGGGGCGGGCTTGAAAGCGGTGGAGACCAGCCAGAGGAAGGGGAAGGCGAGGAAGACCAGGTACGCGAGGAGGGCCAGGTACTGGCCGAACCGCGCGGGTCCGCTCGTCCGCAGTGCGCTCACCGGTCCTGGTCCCCTTTCAGCCGGCGTACGAGGGAGAGGGCGATGAGCACCGAGACCGCGGCGACCATCACGCAGCCCATCGCGGCGGCGTAGCCGAACTGTCCGTAACGGAAGGCCTCTTCGTAGGCGAAGAGCATGGGGAGCCGGGTCCGGCCGCCCGGTCCGCCGTTGGTGAGCACGTAGACCAGGGCGAAGGAGTTGAAGTTCCAGATGAGGTTGAGGGCGGTGATGGCGAGCGCGACGGGTCGGAGCGCGGGCCAGGTGACGGCGCGGAAGCGGCGCCAGGCTCCGGCGCCGTCGAGCGCGGCTGCCTCGTGGAGTTCCTTCGGGGTGTTCTGGAGTCCGGCGAGGAGGGCGACGGTGGTCTGCGGCATGCCCGCCCAGACGCCGACGACGATGACGGCGGGCAGGGCAGTGGCGAGCCCCGAGAGCCAGTCGTGGCCCTCGCCGACGCCGAGGCTCCGGAGGGTCTCGTTGAGGATGCCGGCGTCGGGGTTGTAGACGAGTCGCCACATGATGCCGACGACGACCTCCGGCATCGCCCAGGGCACGATGGCGAGGGCCCGCGCCAGCCAGCGGAAGCGGAGGTTCTGGTTGAGGAGGAGGGCGAGGCCGAGGGCGAGCAGGAACTGGGGGACGGTGACGCCGACGGCCCAGACCACGCCGATGCGGAAGGAGTCCCAGAAGAGGGTGTCGTGCAGCAGGTCCTGGAAGTTGAGGGTGCCCACCCATCGGGTGGCCTGGGTACGGCCCGACTGGGCGTCGGTGAAGGCGAGCGCGATGCCGTAGAGCAGCGGGCCGACGCTGAGGACCAGGATGGGCAGGAGCGCCGGGAGCACCAGGAACCAGGCGCCGAAGTCGGGGCCGCGGGGGCGTGCCCCCTGGTCGGCACGTGGTGCCCGCGTCCCGCCCGGCCGCTTCGTCACGGTCATCGAGCCCACCGATAAGCCCTCCCGTCCGCCGTCCCCCTGGCTCCGTACGGGTTACCCCGTCGCGGCCGTGGGAATCCCGCCATGGTCCTGACGGCCCGTGGGGGCGTCAAGGCGGCCTGCGCGGTGAGCTGGGCGGGTGCGAGACTTTGACGCAAACGCACAGGTGAGGGAGAGGTCGATGGACGAGGCGCGGGCGCGGGAGATCCTGGCCGTGGCGGGGCTGCCGGTGGCGGAGGCGCGGCTGCTGGCCCTCGGGGAGAACGCGGTCTTCGCCGTGGGCGCGCTGGTCGTGAAGGTGGGCCGCGACGCGGAGGTGTTCGAGCGTGCCGAGCGGGAGGTGGCGCTCGCCGGCTGGCTCGCCGGGGCGGGGATCCCCACGGTGCGGGCCGCCGAGGAGAAGCCGCTCCTCGTCGACGAGCACCCGGTGACCTTGTGGCATCGGCTGCCCGAGCCGGTGCGGCCCGCGGAGCCCCGTGACCTGGCGCCGCTGCTGCGGGCGGTCCACGCCCTGCCGGAGCCGGTGGGCCTCACACTGCCGCGCCGCGAGCTGCTCGGCGGGGTGGAGCGGTGGCTGCGGCTCGCGGGGGACGCGATCGACCCGGCGGACGCGGCCTTCCTGCGGGAGCGGCGGGACGCCTTCGCGCCGGCGGCCGCGGCCCTGACCCCGCACCTGCCGCCGGGTCCGATCCACGGTGACGCCCTCCCCCGGAACGTGCTCGTCGGCCCGGACGGCCCGGTCCTGATGGACCTGGAGACCTTCTCCTGCGACCTGCGCGAGCACGATCTCGTGGTGCTGGCTCTGTCCCGGGACCGGTACGGCCTCGATCCGGCGGCGTACGAGGCGTTCACGCTGGCGTACGGCTGGGACGTCCGGGAGTGGGAGGGGTGCGCGGTGCTGCGGGGGGCGCGGGAGACGGCGAGCTGCGCGTGGGTGGCGCAGCACGCGCCGACGAACCCGAAGGCGCTCGCCGAGTTCGAGCGGCGGGTGGCCTCGCTGCGGGACGGCGACCCCGAGGTGCGCTGGTACCCGTTCTGACCTGGTGCTCCGTCGGGCCCACCGGCGACCGCTCCCTGACCGGGGCGGTGGCCTGAGGCGCTGTCAGACGGTCGCCGTGACGGCGTGGCGCAGGGGCCAGACCGGGTCGACGACCGCGTCCGGGTCGCCCTTGCGGCGCAGGAACTCCTGGAAGTTCTCCGCCCAGAGGCGGTACCAGCCGATCTGCCGCTCGTGCAGTTGAGCCGGGTCGAGTTCGGCGACCTCGCGGTGCCGCTCGGCTATCGCGACGGCGACCCGGACGGCGGCGAGCGCGTCGGCGGCAGCCTGGTGGGCGGCTTCGAGCACCACGCCGTACTCCCCGCAGACGGCTTCCAGGGTCCTCTTGCCGCGCCGGTAGCGGTCGACGGCCCGGTCGATGGTGTACGGGTCGACGACGGGTCCGATGCCGACGCCGCCCAGGCGCTCGCTCAGCGAGGGCAGTCCGTGGCGGCGCAGCTCCGCGGAGAGGAGCGTCAGGTCGAACGAGGCGTTGTACGCGACGACGGGGACGCCGTCCTCCCAGTACTCGGCGAGGGTCTTCGCGATCTCGTCGGCCACCTCGCGCACCGGCCTGCCTTCCGCGGCGGCGCGCTCGGTGCTGATGCCGTGGATCGCGGAGGCCTGCTCCGGGATGCGGATCCCCGGGTCGGCGAGCCAGTCCCGCCGCCGCGTGATGTGTCCCCCGCCGTCGACCTCGACGATCGAGGCCGTCACGATACGGGCCTCAAGTGGTTCGGTGCCGGTCGTCTCCAGGTCGAAGCCGACCAGCGTCTCGCCGTGCCAAGCCATCGGGTCCTCCTTACGTGATCTCCCCCGTGGTGCTGACCACCCTCGCACGCACCACTGACAACGCCCCCGGGGTCCCCCGTCGGGGCGTCAGGAGACGGGCCGTGAGTCGAGCCAGATGGACTCGAACTCCTCCCGGTATGTCTCGAAAAGTCCGTGATCGCCGTCACGAAGGCCTTGCCCGTGGCGCACCACGTTCCGGCCGCCGCCGCGCAGCACGAGAACCGGCGCCTCCATGCCCCGGGCCCGCCGGAGGTAGGACTGCACGACGCCGACCCCGTCCGGGCCGTCGCCGTCCACCAGGTAGGCGGTGAAGCGGGGGGTCTCGTCGAAGACGTGGATCTGGAAGGCGCCCGGGTCGCGGAGCTTGGAGCGGACCCGGCGCATGTGCAGGATGTTCATCTCGACGGAGCGGCTCAGCTCGCCCTTCCTGAGGCCGAGTTCCCGCTCACGCCGCTTGACCGCGCTGCTCGCGGGGTTGAGGAAGAGGAGCCGGGTCCGGCAGCCGGACTCGGCGAGCCGGACCATGCGGCGGCCGGAGAAGTTCTGCACGAGCAGGTTGAGGCCTATGCCGGTCGCGTCGAGGCGGCGGGCCCCGCCGAAGAGGTCCTCGGCCGGCAGCTGCCGCTGGAGCCGCACCCGGTCGGGGTGGACGGAGACCACGTCCGCGTACCGGTCCCCGACGAGGTCCTCGACCGCGTCCACGGGCAGCCGGTCGGCGGACGGCACCCCGGCGCCGCTGCCGAGGATCTCCAGGATGCGGGCGGAGGCCCGCTCGGACTGGGCGAGCACGGTCAGCGAGAGGGCCCGGTTGCGGGAGACCACGTTGCGCGTGACCTCCAGCTCGTCGAGGGCGAGCTCGACCTCGCGCCGGTCGTCGAAGTAGGGCTCGAAGCAGGGCCAGTGCTGGACCATCAGCTCCCGCAGCTGCGGAAGGGTGAGGAAGCTCAGCACGTTGTCGTCGGCCGGGTCCAGGAGATAGCCCTTGCGCCGCGAGACCTCGCGCACCGCGACGGCCCGCTGCACCCACTCCTGGCCCGCGGGACCGGCCGCCGCCACCACCCACTCCTCACCGTGCACCGGTTCGTACACGGGCCGCAGGACGGCGGCGACGACGGCACGGAGCCGCTGTTCGACGAGATTCAGCCAGATGTACGCCCGCCCGGCGCGCTGGGCGCGGGTGCGCACCTCGCTCCAGGCCTCGGCGTCCCAGTCGATCTCCGCCCCGATCTCCACCGGCCGGGCGACGGTGACCGTCCCGGGCGGCACGGCACCCGGCGGCGCGACCGCGCCGGGCGGCGCCTCGGCGGGATCGGCCGGAGCCCCCTCGTGACCCGCGTCACCTGGGGGCAGCTCACGACCTCCCGAGCTCACCCGCGCACCGCCTTCTGCTCCTGGACGCCCGTGTCGACCGGTCCGACAACGATCAAGGAAGGGTACTCCGGGAGCGGGAGGCGGTGCAGCAGGATCGTCAGGCTGCCCGCTCAACTCCCCAGATCGGGCTGTCCGTTCTGGGAGGCGAGATCGGCCGGAGTGAGCGGATTCATAGCGGTTACGTCCCTGGGCGCGAGCTGGAAGCCCTGCCAGTGGACCGGCATCGGCTGCTGGTCCTCGTCCCGGGCGATGTGGTGGAACCCGATGTTGACCCACACGGAAGGCTTGGTCAGCGTCTCGCCGTTGACCCACTTGTCCACGCTGTCACCGGCGCCCGGCGCGCAGTTGCCGATGTTGTTGCTCGCGAACTGCTCGCAGGCACGCGCCTGCGTGAAGTACACGTCGTGCTTGGTGAAGCCGCGCCCCGCGTGGGTGTCGGTGTGGCCGGGCACGATCTCGTAGGAGCGGGCGTGGCCGTCGGCGTTCTTGCCGGTGCCGCTGACCACCCGCCACCACCGCATGTTCTTCGCGTCGCCGGCGAGCTCCTTGGTGACGGTGGTGCGCTTGGTCTTCACGGTCGGCCCGCCGCCGCCCACGGGTGCGGTGACGGTGGAGTCGAACTGCTCGATCCGGTCCTTGGTGGAGCCGTCGAGACCGAAGTCGAGCTTCCAGAACACGTTGTGGGCGTGGCTGGTGGCGTAGCCGCGGGCGCCCTTGCCGATGGGCCAGCCGCGGCCGTCCGTGGCGTTGTAGTCGACGGGCGAGAGGCTGCCGGTGGCTCCGACGTTGGCCCCGACGGTGCCGTCGGCGGAGAACCGCCACTCGGTGATGTACTCGTACCAGCCGACCTTGTTGACGGTGTAGACGAGCAGGTCCTTGGACTGGACCTGCCAGACCTTGGCGCCGTTGTCGCTGGCCATGCGGTACGCGTGGCCACGCGCGCGCGTGGTGGTGCACAGGCCCTTGACCTGGCCGACCTCGGGCACCTTGACGGTGGTGAGGGTGCCGCCGGGGCACTCGGCCGGCTTGAGGTTCTGCAGGCCCCAGCCGAAGCCCGCGCCGGTGAGGTCGTCGTACTCGGCGGCGCCGTCGTCGTAGGGCACGTGGATCTGGGCGAGCCGGGCGCTGGTGAGGACCTTCACGGGGGTCCTGGCGCCGGGCGGCTGGTAGGTGATCTTGTCGAGGGTCAGCCCGGCGTCGGTGTCGTAGCGCCAGCACATGCGCCAGGTCGCGCCGCCTTCGAGCTGCTGGGTGATGCGGTACGCGGCGGAGCAGTCGACCGGGAGCGGAGGCGCCGGACGGGTCGGGGCGGGCGGCCGTGGCGGAGCGGGGGCGGCGGTGGCCCCGCCGACGGGGCCGGCGGCGGCCGTGGCGGTGCCGAGCAGGGCTGCCGCGGTCAGGACGGCGGCACGCCTGCGCGTGCGTGGGTTTCGACGGGTGGTCGCGCGGAACATGCGGACGTACTCCCTCGTACGGTGATCGGGCGGGCGGGGACCGGGGCGGCGGTGGTCAGCCGACGCGGGTGACGGTCCTCGCGGAGAGGTCGACGATCAGGTTCCGGGTGTCGATCCAGGCCCCGTTGAGGACCTTGGTGACGAGCCGGACGCAGCGGTGCTCCCCGCAGCGGTCGAGCTGCGCGGGCACGTTCGCCTCGCGGTAGGTGCGGTAGAGGTCGCCGTTGAACCACAGCTGCGTGGTGGAGGTGAGCTCCTTGCCGGTGGCGTCCTTGTAGTCCTCCTTGACGCCCTTGCCGAGCGGGCTCGCGAGGATCAGCTCCAGGGCCTCGCGCAGTTCCTCGGGATGGGCGGAGGGCTGGACCCCGCGCTGGGCGCCGGACCTCTCGACCTTGCCGGTGTCGAGGTTGACGGTCCGGGTGATGAGCTCGTCGCGCGCGTAGTCGTAGAAGCGGACCTCCGCGCGGCGTGTCGCGTCCCCCGGCTGGGGGTCGGCGAGGTCGGTGCCCAGGTGCTGCGGCCCCCTGCCGCCGTCGACGTCCTGCTGGGCGGTGGCGCCGGGCGGGGTCAGCGCCAGGCTCTCGGCCCGGACGAGTTCGTCGTCGGTGAGCGGGTCGCCGCCCACGCCCTTCTTCCCCTCGGCCGCCGGGGGCACCACGGTCGCCGGCGCGGGCGCGGTGCCCGTGGTCTGCGTTCCGTCGCCGCCCTGCGTGCCGGCCGTGCCGGAAGAGCCGGCCGTTCCGGCCGAGCCGCCCCCTGTCGACGCGGCGGCGGACCCCGCCGTTCCGGCGGACCCCGCGGACCCGGCCGCCCCGTTCGCCCCTGCCGGACCCGGCAGGCTGATCGCGACCGCGACGGCGGTCCCCGTCACCGCCATGGCCGCTCCGGCCACCACCTTCCCCAGGTGGCGACGCGCTATTTCGTACACACTTCCCCCTCTTTCCCCCTCTAGGTCTGCGGTCACCCGGTAGGACGGGGCGAAGTCCTAGGAGGTTGCCCGACTTTCGGGCAGGATCTGGCCGAAGAGCATCTCCACAAACCCGGACAGAAGAGGAATAGTCGTATCCATGCAGGTCTGGCCGGGACAGGCGTACCCCCTGGGCGCCACCTATGACGGAGCGGGAACCAACTTCGCGGTCTTCTCGGAGACCGCCCACAGGATCGAGCTGTGTCTCCTTCATGACGACGGCTCGGAGACGGCGGTGGAACTGCGCGAGTCCGACGCGTTCGTCCGGCACGCGTACCTGCCGGGCGTGATGCCCGGCCAGCGGTACGGGTTCCGGGTGCACGGCCCGTACGCCCCGGAGAGCGGGCTGCGGTGCAACGCGGCGAAGCTGCTCCTCGACCCGTACGCGCGCGCGGTGTCGGGGCAGATCGAGTGGGGCGAGGCGGTGTACGGCTACCCCTTCGGGCGGCCGGACGCGCGCAACGACCTGGACTCGGGGCCGCACACGATGACCTCGGTCGTCGTCAACCCGTACTTCGACTGGGGCGACGACCGGCGGCCGCGTACCGAGTACCACCACACGGTGATCTACGAGGCCCATGTGAAGGGCCTGACGATGCTCCATCCGGACCTCCCGGAGGAGCTGCGCGGGACGTACGCGGGCCTGGCGCACCCGTCGGTGATCGGGCACCTGAAGGAGCTGGGGGTGACCGCGCTCGAACTGATGCCCGTGCACCAGTTCGTGAACGACCACCGCCTCGTGGACTCGGGGCTCTCCAACTACTGGGGCTACAACACGATCGGCTTCTTCGCCCCGCACAACGCCTACGCCTCCTGGGGCGACCGGGGGCAGCAGGTCCTGGAGTTCAAGTCGGCGGTCCGGGCGCTGCACCAGGCGGGCATCGAGGTCATCCTCGACGTGGTCTACAACCACACCGCCGAGGGCAACCACCTGGGACCGACGCTGTCCTTCCGGGGCCTGGACAACCCCTCGTACTACCGGCTCGCCGACGACCCCCGGTACTACATGGACACCACCGGCACCGGGAACTCGCTGCTCATGCGGTCCCCGCACGTGCTCCAGATGATCATGGACAGCCTGCGGTACTGGGTGACCGAGATGCACGTGGACGGCTTCCGCTTCGACCTGGCGGCCACCCTGGCCCGCCAGTTCCACGAGGTGGACCGGCTGTCCTCGTTCTTCGACCTGGTGCAGCAGGACCCGGTGGTCAGCCAGGTGAAGCTGATCGCCGAGCCCTGGGACGTCGGCGAGGGCGGCTACCAGGTCGGCAACTTCCCGCCGCTGTGGACCGAGTGGAACGGCATGTACCGGGACTGCGTGCGGGATCTGTGGCGGGGCGAACCGCGCACCCTCGCCGAGTTCGCCTCCCGGCTCACCGGCTCCTCCGACCTCTACCAGGACGACGGCCGGCGGCCGCTCGCCTCGGTCAACTTCGTCACCTGCCACGACGGCTTCACGCTGCGGGACCTCGTCTCGTACAACGAGAAGCACAACGAGGCGAACGGCGAGGACAACCAGGACGGCGAGAACCACAACCGCTCGTGGAACTGCGGTGCCGAGGGCGACACCGAGGACGTCGGGATCGCGGAGCTGCGCGCCCGCCAGACGCGCAACTTCATCGCCACCCTGATGCTGTCGCAGGGCGTGCCGATGCTCAGCCACGGCGACGAGTTCGGGCGGACGCAGGGCGGCAACAACAACGCGTACTGCCAGGACAACGAGGTGTCCTGGGTGCGCTGGCCCAAGGCGGACAGCGAGGCGGAGACCACCCTGCTCCGCTTCACCCGGGCGATGGTGCGGCTGCGCCGGGACCATCCGGTCTTCCGACGCCGCCGCTTCTTCCACGGGCGGCCGGTGGAGGGCACCCACGACGAGCTGACGGACATCGCCTGGTTCACGCCCGAGGGGGAGGAGATGAAGTCCCGCGACTGGCAGGCGGCGCACGCCCAGGCGCTGACCGTCTTCCTCAACGGCAACGCCATCTCGGAGCCCGGCACCCAGGGGGAGCGGATCGCCGACGACTCCTTCCTGCTGATGTTCAACGCCTCGTCGAAGGAGTTGGAGTTCGCGGTGCCGGACAGCCACGGCGCCTGCTGGCGCACGGTGGTGGACACCTCCGACCCGGAGGGCATGCCGCCGTTGGAGGGCCCGGAGCTGGCGGCCGGGGAGCGGGTGACCCTCGCGCCGCTCAGCCTGACCGTTCTGCGACGGCCGGCCTGAGCTCCCGTACGGGAGCCGCCACCCGGACCGACCAGGACAGGACCGCGCAGGCCGCGGCCGCCCCCACCGCCACCGCGAAGGCGGCGGGGGCGCCGTGGCTTTCGGCGAGCCGGCCGGACACGGCGAGGGCGAGGGCCTGACCGCCCACGATCCCACTGGTCAGGAACGCCATGGACTCGGCGAGCCGGACGGCGGGGACGGTCCGCTCGGTGAGGCCGAAGACCGTGATCAGATGCGGGGCGTACGCGGCGCCGAGGACGACCACGACCGCGTACAGCGCGCCGAGGGAACCGGCCAACAGCAGCGGTACGGAAAGGACGACGAGCCCCGCGGTCGCGGCTCGCCAGCGGGTCGTGAGCCCGATCCGGGCGGGGACGGCCGCCATCGAGAGGCCGACGGCGGCGCTCATCACCCCCATCGCCGCGTAGACAAGACCGGCCTGGGCGGGGGCGCCGAGCTCTTCGGTGAGCGCGGTGATCCCGGCCTGCGAGGCGCCGAACGTGGCGCCCTGGAGGACCATCGTGGCGCGCAGCGCGTACGTCGCCCCGGGCAGCCTCGTCCGTTCGGCGGCGCCCGATCGGGTGAATGTCGAAGCGTCGGGCGCGGTGGCCTTCGCCGTCGGATGGAGGGCGAAGGCCGTCCCGCAGACGCCGAGCAGCAGCGCCGCGAGCAGAAGGGCGGCGGCGGGGTGGGCGAGGGCGGCGGCGAGGCCCACGAGCGCGGGGCCGAGGACGAAGGACACCTCGTCGAGGGTGCCCTCGAAGGAGAGGACGGTGCCGACGGTCCGGTCGTCCGCCCCGGAGCGGCGGGCGAGGGCCACCGAGCGGGTCCTGGCGAGCGGCCCGACCTGGGGGACGGTGGCTCCGGCGAGCGCCCCGAGGACCATCAGCGGGCCGGTCGGGGCGCGGCCGAGCGCGGCGAGGACGAGGGCGGTGACGGCGACCGCGTTGGCGAGGGAGGCGGCGAGGACGACTCCGCGCTGGCCGTGCCGGTCGGTGAGCCGGCCGATGACGGGCCCCGCGACGGTCTGTCCCGCGGCCAGCGCGCCGCCCGTGAGGCCGGCCGTGGCGAGGGAGCCGCTCGTCTCCGCGACCAGGAGCAGGCTGCCGAGCTGGCACATGGCGGTGGGCAGCCTGCCGAGGAAGGAGACGACCGGCAGAGCGGGACCGAGCAGCGACAGGGTGTCGCGATACATCCGGAGCATCAACCGAACGTAATGCGATGCACACGAACGGGTGCATCGGGCGATGACACAGAAGCCCTCGCGCGGGGTACGTACGTTCGCATGACCTCCCTCCCGGCCCTTTCCGCCCTCCCCACCGCGACCTACCGCCTCCAGCTCCAGCCGGAGTTCCCGTTCGCCGCCGCCGAGCGGGCCGTGCCCCACCTCGCGGGCCTCGGGGTCTCACACCTCCACCTCTCCCCCGTCCTGGAGGCCGTCCCCGGCTCCACCCACGGGTACGACGTCACCGACCACGGATCCGTACGGGCCGAGCTGGGCGGCGAGGCCGGGCTGCGGGCCCTCGCCGCGACCGCGCGGGCGCACGGTCTCGGACTCGTCGTCGACCTCGTGCCCAACCACATGGCGGCCTCCCCGCGGCACAACCGGCCGCTGCGCGAGGTGCTCCGCGACGGCCCCGACTCGCCGTACGCCCGCTGGTTCGACATCGACCGGGCGGCGGGGGACGGCCGGCTGCTCCTTCCGGTGCTGCCCGCGCGGCTGCCGGAGGTGAAGGACCGGCTGCGGGTCTCCGGCGGGGCGCTGCACCTGGACGGCCAGGAGTTCCCGCTGCGGCCCGGCACGGAGGGGCTGCCGCTCGACGAGCTGCTCGACGCCCAGTGGTACCGGCTCGGCTGGTGGCGCCTCGCCCGCACCGAGCTCAACTACCGCCGGTTCTTCACCATCTCGGAGCTCATCGGGGTACGGGTGGAGGACCCCGAGGTGTTCGCCGCGACCCACGCGAAGATCGTCGAGCTGGTCGGGGACGGAGTCGTGGAAGGGCTGCGCATCGACCACCCCGACGGGCTCGCCGACCCGCAGGGCTACCTGGAGGACCTGGCGGCGGCCACCGGCGGGCGCTGCTGGACGGTGGTCGAGAAGATCCTCACGGGACCGGAGACGCTGCCCACGGCCTGGCCGGTGGCCGGGACCACCGGTTACGACGCCCTGCGCCATCTCGACGGGGTGTTCACCGACCCGCTGGGAGCCGCGGAACTGGCGGACGTGTACCGCGAATTCGTGGGCAAGGCCGGGGACAGGGGTGGTCACTGGGAGGCGACCGAGCGGCGGGCCGCGTACGAGGTGGTGGGGCACGACCTGGCCGCCGAGACCGCTGTCCTCACCCGGCTCGCGGAGCGGATCTGCGCCGCCGACCCGGCGCTGCGGGACCACGCGCCCTGGGCGCTGCGCACCGCGATCCGTGAACTGCTCGTCCGGGTCCCCGTCTACCGCGCGTACCGGACCGGCGGCGAGGAGGTCCTGACCCCGGAGGCGGCGCGCGGTGCGAAGGCCGCGTTCGCGGTGCCGGAGGAGGCCGCGGCCGTCGACGTCGTCCGCGCCCTCGCGCTCGGCACGCTCGGCGAGGGCCCCGACCACCGGGCGTTCCGGGCGCGGTTCGCACAGACCTCCTCGGCCCTGCGGGCCAAGTCGGTGGAGGACACGGCCTTCTACCGGTACACCCCGCTGCTGTCGGCGAACGAGGTGGGCGGGGACGCGGGCAGGCCCGCCGTGTCGGCGGAGGAGTTCCACGCGTACTGCCTCCGGATCGCCCGGGACTGGCCGGGCACCGGCACCGTGCTGTCCACGCACGACACCAAGCGCAGCGCGGACGTCCGGGCGGCGATCGCGGTCCTCGCCCAGTGCCCCCAGGTGTGGGCGGAGCTGCTCGCGGAGGTGGCGGGGGTGCCCGCGCCCGACGCGCACGTGGCCTGGACGGCCTGGCAGACCGCCTTCGGGTTCGGGGTCCCGGACGCGGAGCGGCTCGGTCCCGCGATCCTCAAGTCCGTACGGGAGGCGGGGCTGCGGACCAGCTGGACCGAGCCCGACACGGAGTACGAGCGGGCGGTGGCCGACTTCGCGGCGGCGGGCCCCGGCCGCATCCCGCTCCGGAGCGCCTCGGAGGCGGCCTTCGCCCTGGAGCCGCACATCCGGGCGCACGCGCTCGGCGTGCTCCTGGCGCAGCTGACGATGCCGGGGGTGCCGGAGCTGTACCAGAACACCGAGCGGGAGTACCGGGCCCTGGTCGACCCGGACAACCGGGCCCCGTTCGCGGTCGGGCCGGACGACGACCGTACGGCCCTGGTCCGCGCGGCCCTGCGGCTGCGCCGCGAGCGCCCGGGGGCCTTCGGCGCCACGGGCACGTACACGCCGCTGACGGCCGAGGGTCCGGCCGCCGCGCACTGTCTCGCCTTCGCCCGCTCCGGCGAGGTGGTCACCGCCGTCACCCGGCTCTCGCTGCGGCTCTCGGAGGAGGGCGGCTGGCAGGACACGGAGCTTGTCCTGCCGGACGGGCGCTGGACCGATGTCCTGGACGGGGTGAGGGAGTTCACCGGCGGGCCGGCGACGGAGCTCAAGCTCGCGGAGCTCTTCGCGGACCGGCCGGTGGCACTGCTGGCCCGGCTCGGCGACTGAAGGGTCGGCACCCTCGGCTCGGCGCCCGCGGGCCGGCCGCCGAGGGTCGGCGCCCGCGGCGACCGAGGCTCAGCCGCTGAGGCTCGGCGACCACGGGTCGGCCGCCACGGGCCGGCGACCCCGGCTCGGCCGCCGAGGCAGAGGCCCCGGGGGCACCCCCGGGGCCCGCGACCGGTCAGATGCGGGAGGCTCGCGAGACCTCGCACTTGGTGTACTCGGAGCCGTCGCCGGTTCCGATGTACGGGGTGGTCAGCTCGGCCTTCGCGGACGCGCCCGACGCGACCGCGATGCCGGTCTTGATCGCGGTCGCCGGGAGGACGTTGCCGCCCGCGGCGCCGGTGAACTTCATCGTGATGTTGTAGTCGTAGTCGATCGCGCTGTCGTTCTTCACGGTGATCCGGGCGACGAGGTTCTTGGTGGCCGGGTCGTACGTGCACGCGTCGATGGTCACGTCACGGGCGGCCTTGTCGGTGCTGCCGGTGCCCCCGGGCACGGAGCCGCCGGACGTGCCGCCGGAGGTGCTGTCGTTGTCGCTGCCGTTGCCGCCGCTGCTGCTGGAGCTGGAGCTGCTGCTGTTGTTGTCGCAGCTGCCGCCGCCCGAGCCCCGGGCACCGGTCAGGGCGACGACCGCGATACCGAAGACGGCGATGGCACGGACATGACGCATCTTCATGTTTGAATCCCCGTTGAAAGTGGTACTTATTACGGCTCTTTGACGAGCGCACGTCACCCTAGCAGCGGTGGGGGAGCCGCTCGATCCCTTCCCGAGCCCGGTTCAGCCGGACGGTCGGACGATCAGACTGCGCGGGGCCCGGGTGATGAGCCCGGTGGGGATGGGGCGGAAGCCGTCGGCGAGACGGAGCCGTGGCATCACCGCGAACAACGCCCGCAGGGCGTACTCGGCTTCGAGGCCGGCGAGGACGACCGCCGGGCAGAAGCCGGAGCCGTACGTGAGCTGGCCCGGGTCGTCGCGCAGCGGATCGAAGCGCTCAGGCTCGCGGAAGCGCTCCGGGTCCCGTCCGGCCGAGCCGACGAGCAGGGCGACGGACGCGCCGGCTGGGACGACGCCGCCGCTGACGGGAACCTCCGCGCCGGTACGGCGCATGGCGACCTGCACCGGCGGGTCGCGCCGCAGCGACTCGGTCCAGGCGCGGCCCACGAGCCCGGCGGGGGCGTCACGCAGGGCGGCGACCTGGCCGGGGTCGACCAGGACGTTCGCGAGGAAGGACGCGAGCGCCTTCTCCCGTACCGCGATCTGCGCACCGCACTCCCCGGCGAGCGCCCCGGCGGCCCGGCCCCGCACCAGTCGCATCATGTCGCGGTAGGGGACGCCGACGGCGGCGGCGACGGTTCCGGCGGGCAGCCAGTGGCAGAAGTCGGCGACCAGGTCCGCCTGCGGCCGCTCGGCGACCCGCCGGGCCAGGACGTACGCGGTCCGTTCGGCGACCGACCGCAGTGCCTCCACGTCGACGTCCACATGGGCCCGCGCGCACGGCGGGTCGCCGGGCCGGTGGCCGTGCGTGAAGCGGCCGTCGGTGAGGGCGGTGGCCACGTCCGCGTACCGGGAGAGCACCCAGGCCCGCAGCAGCGGGTCGTACGTGAGCGGGAACTCCTCGCGCAGGGTGCGGTGGATCCCGTGCGGGTCACTCGAGGCCCCGGGGTCCAGGGGGCTCGGTGCGACGGTCCTGGCCCCCGGCCGGTAGGGCCCCGGCGTCGCCGGCGCCATGGAGGGCAACCGCCGCCAGGGGTCACCGACCGAAGCCGCCGTCCGGTCACCGCGTAAGCCGTACTTCGACGCCGCCGTCCGGTCGTCCCGTAGGCCGTGCTGTGGTGCCCCCGTCCGGTCACTGCCTGTGCCCTGCTTCGACGCCGCCGTCCGGTCACTGCCTGTGCCGTGTTTCGGCGACGCCGCCGTCCGGTCGTCGCGTATGCCGTGCTTCGGCTCGTCGCTCATCGCGGGCCCCTGTCGGTCGGCGGTGGGTGCCGCGGCCGGAGATCGTGGCGCGCGTCCCCCCAGCCCATCACCGCCCGCGGCGCCCCGCCCGCCGCGTACGGCCGAACGAGTGAACGATCCCGCGCGAATTCTCAGCCGTGGGACAGCCGGAACGACATCTGTCCAAAGCCGACGACGTCCCCCGCCCGGACCACCACCGCGCCGGTGACCCGCCGCCCGTTGACGGTCGTGCCGTTCGTCGAGCCGAGGTCGCGCAGCACCCACATCCCGCTCTGCAGCGACAGTTCCGCGTGCAGCCGGGACGCGGTCTCGTGGCTGAGCCGGAGGCCGTTGACCGGGTCGCGGCCTATCCGCAGCGGGTGCGGGCCGGGCAGCGGCAGCAGCAGCTTCGGCAGCCGCTCCGCGTGCCAGGCGCGCCCGAGCTTCGCCGTGAACGCGGACATCCGCTCGACCGCGCCCACCACCCGCCGGGTCCAGGTGCCCTCGCTCCTCAGGTCGGCGGTGAGGAGGTCGAGTTCGTCCGGCCGCCGGGCCTGGAGCGCGCGCTCCATCCGGAAGAGGAAGGTGTCGTGCGAGAGGCGGCCCTGAGCGGCGCCCTCACGGAGCAGCACCAGCGCGCGGTCCCGCTCGGCGTCGGTGAGCCGAGGTGAGTTCGCCGGAAGCTCGAAAGGGGTCGTCACATCCGTGATTGTCGGTCCGTCGGGCCCGAAGTGTCCAGAAGGGCCCCCGGTGGGGCCCCGCCCGGACCCTGGGGAACGTGCCGATGGCGGCGGCCTTCGCCCGCGCGGGCTATGTCACCTTCGAGCGTGCGATCAACTACGTGTGGGATGCGCCGGGCGTGGAAGGGTCCTGACTGCCAGGATGGACGCGGTGGGCAGGCGCTGACGCGCGGGCCCACCGTGGTTGGACCGTCGACGAGGGGATTTCCGTGCTCTTCGAGGTGTGGGCGCCGAACGCCCGTGACCGGGTGACGCTGGAGCTGAACGGCTCCGGCCACGACCTGGACCGGGACGCCGAGCGGGACGGCTGGTGGACGGGCGTGGTGCCCGCCGGGGACGGCGACCGGTACGGCTTCGCCGTGGACGGCGGGCCCGTCCTGCCCGACCCGCGCTCCCGCCGGCTGCCGGACGGGCCCGACGGGCTCAGCGCGGTCGTGGACCACTCCGCGTACACCTGGCGGCACGACTCCCCGCGGCTGCGGCTGCGCGGCGCGGTCCTGTACGAGCTGCACGTGGGGACCTTCACCCCGGAGGGGACCCTGGACGCCGCCGCCGCGCGCCTCGGGGAGCTCGCGGGCCTCGGCATCACCCATGTGGAGCTGATGCCGCTGTGCCCGTTCCCCGGGGTGCGGGGCTGGGGGTACGACGGGGTGGCGCCGTGGGCGGTGCACGAGCCGTACGGCGGCCCCGAGGCGCTGAAGCGGTTCGTCGACACGGCCCACGGCCTCGGCATGGGCGTGGTCCTCGACGTGGTGCACAACCACCTGGGGCCCTCGGGAAACCATCTGCCGTCCTTCGGGCCGTACTTCACGGACACCCACCACATCCCGTGGGGCGCCGCGGTGAACCTGGACGCGCCGGGTTCGGACGAGGTCCGGGCGTACTTCCAGGGCAGCGCGCTGGCCTGGCTGCGGGACTACCGGATCGACGGGCTGCGGCTCGACGCCGTGCACGCGCTCGCCGACACCCGGGCGCTGACGTTCCTGGAGGAGCTGTCGGCGGCCGTCGACGAACTGGCGCGGGAGCAGGGCCGTACGCACTTCCTGATCGCCGAGTCCGATCTCGCCGACCCGCGCACGACCGCGCCGCGGGCGCTCGGCGGGACGGGTCTCCACGCCCAGTGGAACGACGACTTCCACCACTCCCTGCACACCGCCCTGACCGGCGAGTCCCAGGGCTACTACGCGGACTTCGCGCGCGCCCCGATGGCGGCGCTCGCCAAGACGCTCACGCACGTCTTCTTCCACGACGGGACGTACTCGGCCTTCCGGGGCCGCCACCACGGGCGTCCGGTGGACCGGGAGCGCACCCCCGCCCACCGCTTCCTCGGCTACGCCCAGACCCACGACCAGATCGGCAACCGCGCCCTGGGCGACCGGCTCTCGGGTTCCCTCTCCCCCGGTCTGCTGGCCTGCGCGGCGACCCTCGTCCTCACCGGACCCTCGGTGCCGATGCTCTTCATGGGCGAGGAGTGGGGGGCGACGACGCCCTGGCAGTACTTCACGGACCACACCGATCCGGAGCTCGCGGAGGCGGTACGGCGGGGCAGGCGCCGGGAGTTCGCGGAGCACGGCTGGGACGAGGACGAGGTGCCCGACCCGCAGGACCCGGCGACCCGGGACCGCTCGGTCCTCGACCGGACGGAGCGCGAGCGGGACCCGCACAAGCGGCTGCTCGCCTGGCACCGGGAGCTCATCGCGCTGCGCCGCACCCTGCCCGACCTGACGGACCCGGACCTGGCGGGGGTGAAGGTGGCCTTCGACGAGCAGGCCCGCTGGCTGGTGTTCCGGCGCGGGGTGCTGCGGGTGGCGGTCAACCTGGGCAAGGAACCGGCGGTGATCCCGCTCGGCTCCAACGGCCGGGACCGGGTCCTGGCGGCCTGGGAGCCGGTGGAGACGCCGGCGGCCGACGGGGCCCTGCGGCTGCCCGGCGAGTCGGCGGTCGTCCTCACGGACGGCTGAGCCCGCCGGGGTGCGGGGTCACTCGACGATCGCCATCTCGTGCGGCGTGTTGTTGAAGCGGAGCCCGCCGCCGTCCTCGGTCGCGGTGACGATGTCCTCGATGCGGACGCCGAAACGGCCCGGGAGATAGACGCCCGGTTCGACGGAGAAGCACATGCCGGGGACGATCGGGAGTTCCTCGCCCTCGATCATGTACGGCGGTTCGTGGGTGGTGACGCCGATGCCGTGGCCGGTGCGGTGGATGAAGTGCGCGCCGTAGCCGGCGTCCGTGATGACCTCGCGGGCCGCCCGGTCGACGTCCTGGCAGGCCGCCCCGGGCCGTACCGCCTCGAAGCCGGCCTGCTGGGCCTCGCGTACGAGGTCGTGGACGCGCCGCTCCTCGTCGGTGGGTTCGCCGACGTGGACGGTACGGGTGGTGTCGGAGCCGTAGCCGTTCTTGAGGCCGCCGAAGTCGAGGACGACCATGTCGCCGTGCTCGATGACCCGGTCACCGGCCTCGTGGTGCGGGTCGGCGCCGTTGGGGCCGGAGCCGACGACGGTGAAGTCGACCTGGGAGTGCCCGAAGCGCAGCAGCAGAGCGGCGAGGTCGGCGGCGACGTCGGTCTCCCTGCGGCCGGCGAACGGGACCGTGAGGATCTCGCCGTACGCCTGGTCGGCGGCGGCCCCGGCGGCCGCGATCCGGGCCAGCTCGTGGGCGTCCTTGACGCCCCGGAGCATCGGCAGGGCCTGGGTGAGGGAGACGTACGAGGTGCCGGGCAGGGCCTTCTGGAGGCCGAGCAGGTGCATGGCCCAGGCGTTGTCGCTGACGCCGAACCGTCCGTCGGCGTCGAGCAGGGGCGCGGTGACGGCGTACGGGTCCTTGCCGTCGGTCCAGTCGCGCAGGGTGAGTGCGGCGGCCCCGGCGGCCTTCTCCGCGTCGGGCGCCTCCAGGGTGGGGACGACGAGGACCGGTTCCCGCCCGGCGGCGAGCACGAGGACGGTGAGCCGCTCGGTGATCGCGGTGGGCCGGTAGCCGGTGAGGTAGACCAGATCGGGGCCGGGGGCGACGACGAGGCCCGCGAGTCCGGCGTCGGCCGCGGACTCGGCGGCGCGGGTCATCCGCGCCCGGTAGTCGGCGGCGGTGAAGGGCACGACCTCGTCGACGGCGTCGGTGCTCGGCATGGGGGCTCCTTCTCGGCGGCGTCGTCCTGCGGGGCGCTTCCGGGTGCGTGCTCGACGTGCTCGGCGTACAGCATCCTGCCCGGGGGCGGGGGCCGCCGCTACCGCTCAGCGGCGGTCGGGGCCCTGGGCGATGAGCCGTTCCAGGAGTTCCTGGAAGTCGTCGCCGACGACGATCCGCAGGTCGCCCTGTTCCTCGTCGTGCTCGCTGAGCTGGGTGAGCGTACCGCCGCGCCACCAGAAGACGTACGGGCTGATGGCGCCGGGCACGTCCTCGTACCCGGAGGCGGCGAAGGAGGCCATCGCGCCGAGGGCGGGGACGATCGAGGTGTCGCGGATGGGGTGGAAGGCGAGCTGGTGCCGGAAGGGCATAGCGACGAGGGCGCCGTGCTCGCCCAGCGGCAGGCCGGTCACGCGCTGGACGACGCCGTCCAGGTCGAGGACGCGGCTCGCGGTGTAGAAGGAGTCGCCGAGGATGATCTCGAAGCACATGCCGTCGGCGTCGCGGACGGTCTCGTGTTCCTCGACGGGCAGGCCACGCAGGTTGCGCAGGGCCCGCTCGCGGAGCTGGGCGTGGTCACCGAGCCGTTCGAGCGCCTCGTCGGTGAGCATCATGACGCTCTCCGGCAGGTCGAGGGCGAGGATCTCGTAGAGGCCGGGGGCGACGGCCCTGGCGTAGCCGAAGGCGGCCGCGTCGATGCCGTCGCCGCTGACGACCCGGGGGTAGAGCTGGGAGCGGATCTGCTCGGGCGGCAGGGTGTCGAGCGCGGAGGGGCCGTCCATGGCGCGGACGACCAGGTTGATGTGCCGTTCGATCGTGCCGGGCCAGACGCGGGGGCCGCGCCGGTCCTGGTGGCAGACGGCGGCCAGGTTGCCGAGGCCGAAGCGGCGCCCCTTGTCGTCGATGACGTGGTCGGCGTAGACGGTGACCTCAAGACCGAGTTCGGCGAAGGTCTCCCTGACCCGGCTGCGGAAGAGCGCGGCCTCGCGCTGGGAGAAGTACGCGAACTCGGGGTCCCTCGGTGCGTCGTCGCCGTCCCGCCTGGGTCCCCGTCGCAGCCACCCCACGCCAGCCCGCCTTCCGTCGCCGTTCCGCCCAGCGTAGCGACTGCGGGTGGCGGCTCCCCAGCCGCCGGGTGAACTCGGCGACCGGCCCGAACGGTTCGTTCGCTCAGGACCCGTCGGGGGCGGTGAGCAGGGCGCGGGCGTAGTGGGCGAGGGAGCGGTTGTAGCGGGGCAGCAGGGGGGCGAGGGCGCCGAGGGCGAGCGCGGCGGCCTCGCGGTCGCGCCCGGTGTCGGCGAGGGCGAGGGCGAGGAAGGCGTCGACGGCTCCGGCGAGCGCGGCCTCGTCAGGGTCAAGTCGGTCGGCGGGAACGTCCCGCTCGGCGGTGAGGAGTTCGACGCTGTGGTCGGGGCGGCCGAGGTTGCGCAGGCTGCTGGCGAGCTGGATGACGGCCCGGCGGCGGCGGAGCCCGGTGAGGCCCTGGTCGAGGGCCCGCCGGTAGAGGCGGACGGCTTCCTCGGGCTGTCCCGTGGAGTCGTGGGCGGCGGCCTGTTCGAAGAGGGCGGCGGCGTCGTCGGCGGGCCGCTCGGCGGCGAGTCCGGCGACGCGGGCGCGGAAGTCGGCGGGCTCGTACGCGTCGGGGTCCTCCCAGAGGGCGGCGACGCGGCGCTCCCACTCCTGATCGTTCGTCATACGGGCAGCCTAGGGGTATCGACCCGCAGCGTTGTCGACGCGGCTGCTGGGGGGTGTCCGGTACGGGATCGGCGGCGGGTCAGCTCATCGTTCTTGCCGAAGCTGACGTGCCGGTCGACGAGCCGGGGCACCCGGAGGCGGTCGTCCAGGTGCAGGTACCAGGCCTCGTCGAGGAGGGGGAGGACTCCGGCCCAGGGGCCCTCGTCGTGCAGGAGGTAGTTGCCCTCCGTGAGCCTCTTTCATCCTGTGCGGGGGGGGCGAAAGGGGCTCACTGGCCCGCCGACTCGGTTACCGAGAAATATCGCGTGTCTGGAATGACGCTCCCCGCCAGCTAAGATCATCGCTGCGGAGCTTGTATGCGGAATCATTAATTCCGCAGGCGTGATCCGGCCATCCAGAAGTCGGCTCGATGCTTATCGGCCAGCTCAAAGCATCAACGCGTCGATCCTCTGTGATACTCGGCCCGCCATTCGCACCCAGAACGCCTGCAAACTGAACACGGAGGGGCCTTGTGCCACCTGGGAATTTGAGATCGATCAACCGTAGAGGCGTCATTCTCTTGACGCTGCTCGCCGTTCTGCTTGCCGGTTCCTCCGCGATCCCGGCAAGAGCGGCGGTACCAGGATTTCTCCTCAACGCTCTCACCATGAACTCCAACGGATGGAACTGGGGGGCCATTTCTCCCCAGACTCAAACCTTTCCCGTGATAGCCGTACAGGAAGCCGGGGGTGACCCTGCGGGGCTGGGCAATCTTCTGGCTGTCGAGAATGGGCATCGAATTCCGCCGCATCGGGACCCCAACCACCCTCAATCGGTGAGGAGCCAGAACGGCGAACATTACCAGGTCAGAAGCTATGAATGGACCGGTGTTCCGGGGAGAGCGGTCAGCTGGCTGCGGACAGATTTCAGCGCGACCAACAAAGTCAATCTCGCCATCGCGACCACCGGAACGGTACTCGATGTGCGCATCGTGCAGGGTGGCCCCATGCGGGGCGGCACCACCGGGCGGCCGGCTTTCGGAGTCCGTATAGGTGACACCATTTACTACACCGTGCATGCGAGCTCGGGCGATTCAGGCTACGACGCCGAGGCCATCCTCCGTAATATCGCTGCTGACGCCGCCGCCGCTTCTCAGGCTGCCAATGTGCAGCTCCAATGGGCGGCCCTCGGCGATTTCAACCGAGACCCGGCGTCGATCATCCCCGTCGCCACACAACTCGGCGCCGCGATCTGGGCGAGCGGGGAGGTCACTCAGCAGGGCCTTAACGAACTCGACTACATGGTGAGCAGCATCCACCCGGCGCAGCCTGGCTACCGCGCCCAACGGACGAATTCAGTGATCCCGTCGGATCACTATTCCGTGGCTTTCTGGGTGCCACCGGCCGGTGGTGCCGATCCCGCGGCAGCGTATCGACTGATGGGGAAGTCAGCGGACGGCAGTGCGCGCTGGACCATCGGTGTCGCTCCCGATCGGGCCCTGGACAATGGCGCACCGATCACCGCGCAGGCCGTGCACCGCAGCTTGGGGCAGACCCTGCGGACGGCCAAGCCGAAGGAGGTCGCGGGAAAGACCTACTCCGAACTCGTCGTCATGTCCTCCGACAAGTGCCTCGACCTGGCGCCTGCCACGCCCACGGCACCGGCGAACGCCCTCGTTCAGAACACGTGCCAGGATTCTCCCGGCAACAACCAGCTCTGGCGATTGGATCCGGCGCTCAACCAGCTCGTCAACCCGGACGGCCTTGCCGTGACCTTGAAGGGCCAGGCCCCGGGATCGGCTCTCACTGCCGGGGCCCCGGCCCCCCAGCCCGACCCTTGGACGATGGTCCCGGTCGACGTGATGTCCTGGAGCTGCCCCGTCGTCTCCGTCCCGGGTGTCGCGGCCGCCACCGTCGCCACCGCGTCCCCCTTCGGGGACCAGACTCCGTTCCCACCACCACATCCCGCCGGGTGCGCACCCGCGCAGGCCGTGGTCTCCATGGGCGACAGCTACATATCCGGTGAGGCCGGCCGGTGGGCCGGCAACGCCGACAGCTACGCCGACGGGTCCGCCTGGGGCACGGACCGGTCTGCGGTGAACTGCGACGCGGGCGAGAACAGCTGCGGGCACGACCTCACGCGCGTGTACGGCGAGACCTCGTACGAGAAGAATCCCGGGCAGGCGTGCGACCGGGCGGACTCCGCTGAGATCCACGGCGTCGAACTGACCGATCTGCCCGACGCGCACCGGTACAACGTCGCTTGCTCCGGAGCGACGACGGCCAGTGTCCTGTCGGAGCCGTTCAAGGGGCAACGCCCGCAGATCGAGGACCTGCGTGACATCGTCTCCACGCACGACGTCTCCGTCGTGGTCCTCTCGATCGGCGGCAACGACCTGCGGTTCGCCGAGATCCTCGCGGACTGCGCCAAGGCCTACCTGTACCCGTCCGTGAACAACCACGGATGCCGAACCTCCCAGGAGGAGCAGTTCGCCGCACAGCTCGGCACGGTCAAGGCGAACGTCGTCCAGAGCCTGAACGCGATCCGCACCACGCTGCGCGCGTCCGGACAGCCCGATGACAGCTACCACATCGTGCTCCAGTCCTACCCGAACCCGCTGCCCAAGAGCACCCAGTACCGGTACCCGGAGGACTCCCTCAACCCGTTCGCGAAGTACGGGCGCTACACGAAGGGCGGTTGCCCGTTCCTCGATCAGGACTCCGACTGGGCACGCGATTCGTTGATCCCCCGGATCACCACGATGCTGGCCGACGCCGCCGGCCAGGCCGGCGCCTCCTTCCTGGACGTTCAGGACGCCTTCGCCGGCCACGAGCTGTGTTCCTCGTCGACGCAGCAGGCCACCTCGGCCAACACCACGGCTGCTCCGCTGGACGCGACCCACGCCGAGTGGGTCCGCTGGATTCCCTACCTCAGTGAACAGGGCAAGGACATCCCCTGGACGGCCCAGGGCCACCAGCAGGAGGCCGTGCACCCGAATTTCTTCGGACAGCAGGCCCTCGCAGCCTGCCTGACCAAGATGCTGGGCGCGCTCGGCACCACCCCGGTCACGTCGCGCTGTGTCGGTAAGGCCGACGCCTCCCCGGACAGCCTGGACGACACGAGCCAGTTGTTGGCCAAGGGCAACCGTCGCGGCCCGATCGGTGACCTGCCGGACTGGAGCAAGGCGGGATACCGCGGCGGGGAGCGACTGCCGGGCCCCTCGGCGCGTTCCCAGGACCCGCGCTGCCGGCTCACGCCCCAGGACCTGAGCGGCCGATACGGCGTGCTGGCCGACGACGGCCAAGACGACACCGCGGGCATCCAGAAGGCCATCGACCACATCCGCACGACGTGCACACCGAACGCCTCGCAGTCCCGGCTCTCCTCGATCGAACTGCCCGGGGGAACCGTCAACGTCACCAAGCAGCTCGCCGTCGACGCTTCCTACCTCGTCATCCGAGGGCAGGGCACGGACCCGACGCACGGCACCCGCATCGTCTTCAGCCCGGACACCGCGACCCGCTATGACACCCTCTACGAGGGAAGCCGCTGGAACCAGGACACGATGCGCTACGAGTGTCCGGGCAAGCTCGGGTCGATCATCGGCACCGGCGGCTGGATCTGGCCTGGCCGAGGCCTGTTCCGGGTGCAGACGCGTGAGGTGTCGGCCAAGCACCAGCGGATGTGCGGGAACATCTCGGAGATCCCGGAGAATCGCCGGGACATTTTCGAGGGCTCGATCAACCAGCATTGGGAGTCGGGCGTGGAGCTCGCCGGCACGGCTGACGACGCCGGCTTCGCCGCCCGCGAGGGATCTCGCACGATCCAACTGAAGTCGGACGCGCAGATGTCCCTGTTCAAGCCAGGCGGCTACCTGTGGGTGGGCGCCGCGAACAGCGTGAACTTCTACGCAAGCCAGCAGATCGACATCGAGGCCGCGCAGGAGAAGTACCTGTCGAACCTGCACATGCGCCAGCAGGTCTTCACCATCTCCTCGGTCGACGCCGACGGTCACACCGTGACCATCGACAAGCCTCTGGAGTTCGACGTGCCGGTCAACTCGATCTCCGACGGCTCACCGCCTGTCCGTGACGGCTACCTCAATCCCTACCCCAGCAAGGTCACCCCGCTCAGGATGATCACGGACGTGGGCTTCGAGGACTTCACCTTCACTCAGCAACTCGACGGGATGCCCAAGCTCGGCGGCGGAACCCACCAGGCCGATCCGAACTGCACGGTCCAGGCACCGACCTGCCCCGTCCACAACTACGGCAACCTCGCCCCTGAGTACTCGATGCACGGCATCGTCTTCAAATGGGCCGCGAACTCCTGGGTCCGAGGGGTCCGAGGCGAAATGACCGGCTCCCATCCCATCGTCACCGAGGTCGCCAAGAACCTCCAGATCGAGAACAACACCTTCGACGGCTCCTGGAACAAGGGCAAGGGCGGCAACGGCTACCTGCGCGGCTCACGCGTCTGGGATTCCCTCTACGCCTTCAACACCACCCGCAACCTGCGCCACTTCACCTTCCAGTGGTCCTCTTCGGGCAACGTCGCCGTCGCGAACGACTTCGACTCCGACCTCAACCTGCACGGCGGATGGGAACGCCGCAACCTCTTCGACAACAACGTCGTCCACGTTCCCTTCGCACACGCCTCCAAGAGCTGCACCGTCAACTGCGGGGGCGAGGGAGGCGTCAGCGACAAGGGAACCTGGTGGCCGATCTACTGGAGCGCCGGCAACAAGGCGGTCAAGTGGTCCGGATCCAGCGGCCCTCAGAACGCCTTCTACAACAACCTGCTGTCCAAGCAGACGGCGGCATCCGGCCCCTACGTCCCCTACCAGCCCTACTCGACCTTCGGGCGGGTCTACCAGTTCGGATCCGACGCGGCCGACCCCACCCGGTTCAGGCACCTCGCCGCCGGCGGCGTCGCCATCAACGACTGGGCCGAGATGGAGAACCGCATCTATACCGGCGGAAACGGTGTGGACAACTCCTACGAAGACGACGGCGACTCAGCGTTCCTGAAGTCCCTCCCGGACCCGGAACAGCTCCCCCGAGGCAGCAACTGACCGCTTGACAGCGCACCAGCAGACCTGGCCGTACCCGCCGCCCGGCGGGTACGGCCAGGCCTGCGTGAAGGTCTTCGGGAGCCGCTGACGTCCGCGGAAGAAGCAGCGGGTCCCGGCGGCGAGTTCCGTCGGTGATCCAGGACCGCCTGCCGCACCCGCAGCCGGCTGAGCACGCGGATCCGGATCGCATCCGGGGGCGACTGCCGCAGGGCGCTCGTAGAACGGAGGGAGCTGGCCCTCCATGGCGCGGAGGGCCACCTCCCGGTCGGTTCACCGACGGTGTCGCTACGGGGCGACCTTCAGCAGCTTGTTCGCGGTGCCGGAGGAGGGGTTCTTGATGGCATCCGCGGTGGCCGCCCCGGTCAGCGCGGCGGCGGTGTCGGCGGGCGTCGCGGGCGGGTTGGCCGCCAGGTATCGCTGTCGTTCCAGGCGGAGGTGATGTCCGAGCCGGGCGCGTACAGGTTGACCACCGCGTCCAGCGCCTCGTCGGCGCCGCCGCCGAGGCTCATGTTCGCGACCGTGGACTTGTTTCGGCTCCATGGCGGGCATTGTCACATCGGGCGCTTCGGTTGACGCGGGTAGATTCATCCGTAATACGTTTGTCCCATGCCGTCCATCGCACTCGTGACTCTCGTCGTCCGTGACTACGACGAGGCCATCGCCTTCTTCACCGACGCCCTCGGATTCGACCTGATCGAGGACACCGACCGGGGTGGCGGCACCCGCTGGGTCGTCGTCCGTCCGCGTGGCGCGGCCGGGGTCGGCGGCCTCGGCAACGCCGGTCTGCTCCTGGCCCGCGCAAAGAACGAGGCCGAGGAGGCCGCCGTCGGCAACCAGACGGGCGGCCGGGTCGGCTTCTTCCTCCACACCGAGGACTTCGCCCGTGACCACGCCCGGATGACGTCGGCGGGGGTGAAGTTCCTCGAGGACCCGCGCCACGAGCCCTACGGCTCGGTGGCCGTCTTCGAGGACCTGTACGGCAACCGCTGGGACCTCCTCCAGCCGGCCGAACTGCCCTAGCCTCGCCGTTTCACCCGGCGTGGGACCGGTTGCCGGCCGGGAACGCGAAAGTGCCTTCTGAACTGGGACGATGAACCTTGTCGAGGGGTTCTGCCGGTCCGAGTGGAAGGCACTTTCCGCGTGCACGCTATCCGGTTCGCGGTGTCCGTTGCCGGGGGCGGCGAGGAGACCGGCCGGACGTGGGCAGGTACAGAGAGGAAGCGTGTGTGGGCACTGGGCCAGGCGCGGTTGTCAGGGCCCGGGGGCGCGGCGCGCCTATGCCGGGTCTTTGGCAGTCACCTGGCGCTGGGTGAACCGGTGCCACCAGTGGTGGCGTCGGGGATGCACTGCGCGCCCCATCCGGCGGCCGATCAGCAGGTAACCGATGAGGGCACCCGTGGTGTTGAGCAGTACATCATCGACGTCGAAGGCGCGCCCGACGATGAGGGCGCCTTGGACGAGTTCGACGAGGACCATGACGAAAGCGGTGGCCACCGCTACGCGGACCAGTCCTCGCGTTCGAGGTACCAGGACCGGCAGCAGCACACCGAACGGTATCCCCATCACGATGTTGCCGCCGAGCTGCTTGACTGTGTCAGGGGCCATGGGATGCGCGAGGTACGCACGGATGGAGTCACCAGGACGCAGGTTGTTGTGCGTCAGCGGCACGGATGCCGTCGAGGGTTCCAGAGTCAGCCGGGCCAGAACCACCGCGAATACGACCGTCCCCGCGAAGGCCAGCATCATGGCCAGCACCCGGCCGAGCGTAGACAGGGGAGGTTTTCCGGGAATCCGCTCCCCAGGATTCTCCGCGGTCTTGTCACGCAGGACTATCCGCGCCATTACGAGCTCCCAGCCAGGGTTGGTTTGCTTGGACGTTCCGATACCCGCGTTGTGGAGCGGAGCGCTGCGTGGCGGTTCACGCAGGGACCGTACGTGTCCGTACAGGTCGGCTCGCCCTGGAGACGGTCGGCGAGCATGCGGCGCAACAGCGCGTCGTCGGGTACCTCAGCGACCGTGGCGGATATCGACCACCGTTGCTGTGGGCGACGGCGGCCGACGACCCAGCCAGTGGAGACGGGATCACGACCGGCTCGTGCACGCGTCAGGATGGCGCGAGGTCGCTGCCGCCTTCGATGAGCCTCAGCCGGCCTGGGCTTCCCTGGGCCGTGGGACAGGCGCGGGTTCTTATCAGCGGTGGAGCTTGGCCAGTTCGGCGTTGAACTGGGCACCGATGAGCAGGGCGAGGTTGGACAGCCAGACCCACACCAGGAAGACGACGATGCCGGCGAGGGAGCCGTACAGCCGATTGTAGGTGCCGACCTGCGAGGCATAGAGGGCGAAGCCGGCGGAGGCGGCGAGCCACAGGGTTATGGCCAGAGCGTCTCCCAGAAGTCTTTGCCGCACGCCGTGCGTCCGGGCCGGGCCCGAGCGGAACAAGACCAGTACCAGGACGGCGACCAGGCCCAGCAGGAGTGGCCACTTCAGTACGTTCCATGCGTTGCCGGCCATGATGCTGTCCATGCCCACGAGCCGACCGAGGGCGGGGGCCGCTTCGGCGGTCAGGATGAGCACCAGGGCGCTGGTGACCAGGAGCGCCAGCAATACCAGAGCGGTGATCACCAGTCGTGGTGCTGTCCTCCATGCGGGGCGGAGGTCCTCGACGCCGTGCATGGCGTGCAGGGCTCGGCGGAAGACTCCCAGGTAGCTGGAGGAAGACCACAGAGCGCCGATCGTGCCGAAGACCGCCAGAACCCAGGCGGCCGTGCGCTGGTCGGCCATGCTCCTGAGCGTGCTGTGCATTACCTGGCGGGACTCGGCCGGGACGACAGCGATCACATTGCTGATGAGGTTCTCTGTGGCCGAGGCGCCGGCGATCCCGATCAGCGAGACCGTGACCAGGAGGGTGGGGAAGAGCGCGAGCACCGCGTAATAGGTGAGCGCGGCGGCGCAGTCCGTCAGATTGTCGTTCCACACCGATGCTGGTGTCCGCCGCAGCGCGGTGCCGATGTCATGCCGGCCGGGCAGGGCACGGGCATACGTCGTGGCGGCACGCGGTGTACAGGAGGCGGTGCTCCGGAGCTGGCCGATGGGGTGCAGCCTGCACCGTCCGGCTTCGGCGCAGGTGTCGGCGAAGTGCTCACCGCGCTGCCTTCCACTCGTACCCAAGGTCCACCGCTCTTGTACGTAGGTTCTCCGAGGAGCCGCTGACCAACGTTACGGGCACTGGGGCCACCTGCGCCCTGACAGCGAAATCGCCCCGCCCACCGAACGATCAGGGACGCCACACCCTCGCAACCTCAACAGCGAGGCTCGGGCGCCTTCCTAACCCAGCAGCTCCAGGAGCCGGCCCACCGCGTCCGCGACGGGTTGGCCCACCGTGCCGGCGGTGGCGGCGATCTGCGCGACGGACGCCAGGACGAGGGCGCGCGAGCGGAGGGTGGTGCGGTCGGGGGTGAGGACGGGCAGGGCCTCTTCGACGGTCTGGTCCTGCTCCGGGGTGAGGTGGGGGCGCAGCAGCCCGAGGAGGCGGGTGAGTTCGTCGACGGCGGCGCGGAGCTCGGCGTCGTGGGGGGCGCCGCCGACGGTGCCGTAGTTGATGCCGATGTTCTCGCGGCCGCCGTCCATGTTGACCACGGGCCCGTAGTTGTTCGTCGTGTCGCTCACAGGTTGATCCCCCTGTTGTTGCGGCCGCCGTTCATGTTGACGACGGGGCCGTAGTTGTTCGTGTTGTTGCCGTTGAAGTGCTGGACGACCGCCGTGAACTCGGCGCTCGGGTTGTCGATCGCGTGCGCGATCCGGCCGGCGATGTCCTTGAGCTCCTCCACGTTCGGCAGGGTCACGTACGCGGTGGAGCCGGCGGCCGTCTCGACGGCGAGCACCGGCCTCGCCGGCTCGAACAGCTCTCTCAGGACGTAGGCGGCCAGGCCGATCAGGAAGACGAGGATCAGGGGGCTGCCACCGATCTCCGCCTCGCCGTCGCTCGCGTAGTTGATCGCGGCGACGACCAGGGCAGCGACCAGGAGCCACTTCAGGAGACGGAGGAAGGCCGCGCTCCGGTCGGGCTTGAGCTTGAAGGCCTCGACCCGGGTGATGTTGTGCAGCGGGATGGCGGCCGTGCCCACCCAGAGGATCCGCCGACTCACCCTGAGGACCAGGGTGCCGCCCCTGCCCGGCCTCGGCCCCGTCGGCGGCGTCGGGGACGGCGACGGCGATCCGGGGGGGGCGGTCCGGACGGTGGCCCGGAGGGCGGACCGGGTGGGGGTGTCGAGGGCGGTGATCCGGCGGGCGGTCCGGACAGCGGTGTCGACGGCGGCGGTGTCGAGGGCAGCGGTCTCGACGGCGGCCCGTCAGGCGGTGGTGTCCCGGTGTCTCCCGTGAAGGACATGCGCTCCCCCGTGTCCTCGCCCGTGCCACGTCCCACCCGCGCGCGCCGCGGGAGCACCATTAAGCGCCCGGACAGTGCCACGAGGCAGACGAGAAGAAGCCAACTCGGTACATCTGGCCGGTACTTGACCCGTGCACCGCCCTACGGCCTCGCGAAAACCGCTGTCGCCCCGCGCACAGGGCTCCCTACACTCACGTCTCGGCGCACCGGTCGGTGCGCCGCCGAGCCGTCCGACCGAGGGGAGAGGACCGTGCGCAGCCACCGTGCCGTCGCCGTGTCCTCCTCCCGTACCCGGTACGACGTGATCCTCGCCTCCTCCGCCGAGCGGTGGCGGCTGCGCGCCCGCCATCGCCGCCCGTGACGACGTCGCACCCCTGACCGTCGTCCGGGAATCGCGCTGCCCTGTTCCCACGCAGCAGCGAAAGGCACGAGACCGTGCGTACCCCTGGCTTCACCACTGACATCACCGCCGTCCGCAACCTCGGCATCCTCGCCCACGTCGACGCGGGCAAGACCACCGTCACCGAGCGGTTCCTGTACCTGACCGGCGCCACCCACAAGCGCGGCGAGGTCCACGACGGCACGACCGTCACCGACTTCGACCCGCAGGAGCGGGACCGGGGCATCACGATCTTCGCCGCGGCCGTCAGCTGCGACTGGGCCGGACACCGGATCAACCTGATCGACACACCGGGGCACGTCGACTTCTCCGACGAGGTGGAGCGTTCGCTGCGCGTCCTCGACGGCGCCGTCGCCGTCTTCGACGCCGTCGCGGGCGTCGAGCCGCAGAGCGAGACGGTCTGGCGGCAGGCCGACCGGCACGGCGTCCCGCGCATCGCGTTCGTCAACAAGCTGGACCGCGCGGGCGCGGAGCTCGACGGCGCCGTCGAGTCGATCCGTACGCGCCTGGGCACCGTCCCGCTGCCCGTCCAGCTTCCGATCGGGCGCGAGGACGGCTTCACCGGCGTCGTGGACCTGGTCCGGATGCGGGCGTACGTGTGGGCCGAGGGCGCGGACACGTACACCGAGCAGCCGGTCCCCGAGGGGCTCGGGGACGAGGCCCGGCACCGCAGGCGACGCCTTGAGGAGACGGTGGCGGAGCTGCATCCGGGCGCCCTGGAGGAGTTCTGCGCGGATTCCGCGCTCTCCGACGGGACGCTGACGGCCGCGCTCCGCGACCTCACCCTCACCGGCGAGGCCGTGGTCGTCCTGTGCGGCTCGGCGTACCGCAACCGGGGTGTCGAGCCGCTGCTCGACGCCGTCGTCGCGTACCTCCCGGCCCCGTCGGACATGCCGCCGGTGCGCGGGGAGGTCCCGGCGGACCCGGAGGCGCCGTTCACCGCGCTCGCGTTCAAGGTGAGCGCGACCGCCACCGGCCGCATGACGTACGTCCGCGTCTACGCGGGCACGATCGCGAAGGGGGACACCGTGCTGGACGGCGTCACCGGCCGCAGCGAGCGGATCGCCCGCATCCTGCGGGTCCAGGCCGACCGGGCGACGGAGGTCGACGTGGCGCGCGCCGGTGACATCGTCGCCGTCGTCGGGCCGAAGACGGTCCGCGCGGGCGCGACGCTGTGCGCGCCGGGCGCGCCGGTCGTCCTCGAACCGCCGACGACCGCCGACCCGGTGGTCTCGGTCGCCGTGGAGGCCCGGCGCGGCACGGACACCGGCCGTCTGGCGACGGCGCTCGCCCGGCTGTCGGAGGAGGATCCGTCGCTGGTCGTGCGCTCCGACCCGGAGACGGGCCAGACGGTCCTCTCGGGGCTCGGTGAACTGCATCTGGAGGTCGCGGTGGAGAAGCTGCGGAGCGACCGGGGCCTCGATGTCACGGTCGGCCGTCCGCAGGTCGCGTACCGGGAGACGGTGGCGAAGGGCGTCACCGGGCTGGTCTACCGCCATGTGAAGCAGGACGGCGGGGCGGGCCAGTTCGCGCACGTCGTCGTCGACCTCGAACCGCTGGGGCCCGACCCGGCCGAGGAGTTCGAGTTCCGCTCCACGGTGACGGGCGGACGCGTCCCCCAGGAGTACGTCCGCGCGGTCGAGGCCGGCTGCCGGGACGCCCTCGTGGAGGGCCCCCTCGGCGGGCACCCGGTGACGGGCGTCCGGGTCACGCTCACGGACGGCGCCACGCATCCGAAGGACTCCTCGGAGATGGCGTTCCGCACGGCGGGCCGTTTCGCGCTCCGCGAGGCGCTCCGCGCGAGCGCCCTGACGCTCCTGGAGCCGGTGGCCGACGTCACGGTCACCGTCCCTGCGGAGTCCGTGGGGACGGTCCTCGGCGACCTCGCGGCCCGCCGGGGCCGGGTCACGGACCAGACGACCCGCTCCGGTACGGCGGTGGTGGCGGCGACGGTCCCGCTGGCCGAACTCTTCGGCTACGCGTCCCGCCTCCGCGGCCGCACCCAGGGCCGTGGCACGTTCACGACCCGCCCTGCGGGGTACGCCCCGGCTCCGGCGACGGCTCCGGATCGTGTGTCCGGCGCGAGGTGACCGGCGTGCGGTGACCGGCGTGCGGTGACCGGCATCCGGTGACGCCGGTGCCGCCGGCCGGGCAGGCTCTCGGGTCTGCCCGGCCGGCGGGTGGCCGGTAGGGCGGGGACCTGCGGGCGGACCGCGGATGCCGCGCGGGATGGTGGCCGACGTCGAGGGCGGGAGCGCCGACAGCCCCTCCTGAACGGGAAGTACGAACTCACGGCAGACGTCCGGTACTCACGGCAGACGCCCCGAACTCACGGCAGACGCCTCGAACTCAGGGCAGACGTTCCGACGAGGGCGAGCCTGCCCGATACCGGTCGCATGCCGCCGACGAACCGTTTCCATACCCACCGCTCCTAGCGTCTGCCACGGCCGTCGCGGCCGCCACCACGACCACCCCGCGAGGAGATCCCGTGCTCGAAGGCTTCGGCGAAGCGCTCGCGGACCGGGAGTACCACCTGCCGCTGCCCAGCGTGGCCGACCCCGGGCCGCGCTTCGCCCCCCGTCGGGTGCCGCCCGGCTGGAGCGGCGCCGCCCAGGGCATCTGGACGGCCTGGGGCAGTCCGCGGACCGGGCTCGCCGAGCAGGGCTGGAAGATCCACGTGTCGGCGCGGCTGGACCGGGCGCAGGACGTCCTCGACACGGTCGCGGGGATCTGCTTCTCCGAAGGCGTGCCGTTCAAGCACCTGAGCGCCAGACTCTTCTTCCTGTTCCTCCATCACAAACACTCGGGGCGTGCCCAGTCTGGCAAGTTCTGCGCCGTCTACCCGCCGGACACGGTGACCGCCCGGCGGCTGCTGGAGCGTCTGCGCGACGCGCTCGACGGGGAGGAGGGGCCGTACGTCCTCACCGACCGGCGCTTTCGCGACTCGCGGACGGTCCACTACCGCTACGGCTCCTTCGGCGCCCGCAGCCGGCTGCGCGCCGACGGCACCCGGGAGGGGCTGGTCCTCGACGGCTCCGGCCGCGAGGTCGTGGACCCGCGGCTGCCCGCCTGGCACCTGCCCTGGGGGATCACTGACCCCTTCGTCGAGCGGGAGGAGGAGCCGCACACGGGCCCGATCCTGATCCGCGACTACGAGGTGACCCGCGCGGTGCGCCTGAGCAACGCCGGCGGCGCCTACCAGGCCCGGGACCGGCGGACGGGCCGCGCCGTCTTCGTCAAGGAGGCCCGCGCCCACAACGGCCTGCTCTTCGACGGGACCGACGCGCAGCAGCGGCTGCGGCACGAGTACCGGGTGCTGCGCGAGCTCCACGCGTCCGCCCCCGGGGTGGGGCCTGAGCCGCTGGACCACTTCACGGAGTGGGAGCACGACTTCCTCGTCACCGAGTACGTCGCCGGACAGCCGCTGGTGGGCTGGCTGAGCCGGTCCACGCCGCTGGCCCGCGCCGACCGTACGGCGGAGTCCGTCGCCGCGTACCACGAGGCGTGCCGGCGCCTGCTGGCCGCGCTGGACGCCTCCCTCGAGCGGCTGCACGCCGCCGGCTTCCGGTTCGGCGACCTCAGCCTGGGCAATGTCATGGTCACACCATCGGGCGGGATCCGGCTGGTGGACTTCGAGGCGGCGTCGGCGCTGGACGAGACGCCCTCCGGGATGGGCACCCCGGGGTTCACGCCGCCTCCCGGGCTGCTCCGGGCCCGCACCGATCCGCTGCTGCAGGACCGGTACGGCGCGTCGGCGGTCGCGTTCGCCCTCCTGGCGCCGTTCCACGAGATCGCCGAACACGCGCCCGCCAACCTCGCGCTGCTGCGCCGCGACCTGGCGGACGTGGCTCCGCCGCGGGACCTGTGGCAGCGGGCCACCGCCTTCCACCGGACGGATGAGCGGGCGCGGGACCAGGACGGTCCCGACCGCCTGCCCTCCCCCGCCGAGCTGGACGCCGATCCGCGCGGCTGCCTCACCCGGCTGGCCGAGGAGGTGGCCGCGGGGCTGCTGGAGACCGCTGACGCCGACCGGCCGGAGTGGGCCTTCCCGCCCTCGCCCGAGGCGTTCCGCACCAACACCCTGTGCCTGGCCTACGGCACGGCCGGGGTGGTGCACGCCCTGCACCGCGCCGGGGTCGCGGTCCCGGAGGAGATCCGGGAACGGCTGCGCCGCGACACGCTGGCCCAGCGCGACACGCTGCCGCCCGGACTGCTCGTCGGCTCGGCCGGCATCGCCCGGGTACTGGCCGCTCTCGGCTCGCGGGACGAGGCCGTCGACCTGCTCCGGGACGCCGACGACCACCCGCTCACCGCCTCCTGCGGCACGCTGGCCGGGGGGCGCGCCGGGGTCGGTCTGGGCTGGCTCGCCCTGCACCGGCTGACCGGGGAGAGCAGCCATCTGGAGCGGGCCGCGGCGGCGGGGGACGGCCTCCTGAGCACCCCCGACCTGCCGGCCACCCTCGGCGAGCACGACGCCCGCGGCCTGCTGTACGGCCGCTCGGGGCTCGCCCTCTTCCTCCACCGCCTGGCCCGCGCCACCGACGACAGCCGTTACCTGGAGGCGGGCCGCGTCCTGCTCCACCAGGAACTGGAGCGGACCTTTCCGCTGGACGACGGCACCCTGTCCCTCTCGGACGACGCGCGGCTCACCCGTGCCATGCCGTACCTGGCCACGGGCGCGGCCGGTGTCGCGGCCGTGCTCACCCACTACGTGGCCACCGCGCCGGACGAGCGCTGCGCCGCGGCGCTGCCGAGGCTGGTCGCCGGCATCCGGGTCTCCCGCGCCACGAAGGAGGCCGGACTGTACCGGGGGCTGGCCGGACTGTCCTGGTTCCTGACCGGGCACGCCGAGCTCACCGGCACGGCCGCCGCCCGCGGGGACGCCGTGCACGCCGCGACCGGCCTGCTCAAGTACGCCGTTCCGTACCGGAGGGGTGTCCGCTTCCTCGGAGCGGGTTCGCAGCGGTTCACCGCCGACCTGTCCAGCGGCGGGGCCGGTGTCCTGCTGGCCCTCCACCGCCTGCTGTCCGGGCCGCTCCTGACGGAGTCCCACCGGGCGCGTCCCCGGATCCCGGCACTCGGCCGGGGGCTCCGGGCGGGCGCCCCCTGAACGCCTGGGCACGGCGGCGAGCAGCTCCGTGCCCGGGTACGCAGTGACCGACCGACACCACCCCGAGAAGAATGCGGAGAGCAGCCATGAGCCAGATCCTCGCGCTCCAGACACTGGACACCGAGTCGGAGGCCGATTCCTACTACCCCTGCTTCAGCGTCGCCTGGAGCATCACCGACATCTTCCCCGACCCGATGTAACCAGGGCCTGTCCGACCGGTCACGAGGTGAGTGGACTCGCCTCGTGACCGGCGCTCCGAGAACTCCCTCGGCCAGGTCCCGCGCCCCCTCCGGTCGTGTCCGTCCCGTCCCCCACACCATGTGGCGGGCCCGCCGGTTTCATCGGGCGTTGTCGGCACGTCGGTCATCGCCCGGCTGCCTGATGTCGGCGATCAGGACCGAGGTCCAGCTCGGCCCGTACGGTCTTTCCGACCGGTACGCGGTCGAGCACCGCCCACCGTGACGCCAGCGCCCCGACGATGAGCAGCCCGCGCCCGCCCTCGCCGTCAGGCGCGTGGGCCGGGTCCGCCGGCGCGGCGGGCGGGCGGCGTTCGCCCCGCGTGTCGGAGACGTCGACCTGGAGCAGCAGTCCCGGCGTGTACGAGAGCCTCAGCTCGCAGTCCCGGCCGGGCACCCGGCCGTGCGTCACCGCGTTGGCGGCGAGTTCGGCGACGAGCAGCGCGACGGTCTCGGAGGTGTCGGAGCCGTACGGGAAGTCCCAGCGGTGCAGTTGGTGGAGAGCGAGGCGGCGGGCGAGCCGGGCTCCTCGCGGGGTGGAGCTGAAACGCTGCCCGAACACACGTACGGTGACCGGCACTTCGCGGGTCATGGGGGAGGTCATGGGGCCAATGTGGCGTCGCACAGGACTGGTTACCAGCTCAGAAACCCGCGCTGCGCCAGCGTACGGGTTCACGCTCTGGACGGTACCGGTCACTACCCGTGAGCATGGTCGCGTTCAGTGCGAGCGCACGGGTGCGGGAGGTGGCCGGGGTGACGGACGAGGTTTTGGGCGAAGTGACGGACGCGGCTCCATACGGGAGCGAGCCGGAGACGTCGGACAGCCTGAAGGCGTTCGGGGAGGTGGTCAAGGCCTTCCGGAAGCGGGCGGGCCTGACGCAGGAACAGTTCGCGCCGATGGTCGGGTACTCGGTGCCGACGATCGCCTCGATCGAGCAGGGACGGCGTTTACCCTCCGCCGATTTCGTGGAGCGCGCGGAGCGGGTGCTGGACGCGTTCGGGGTGATCCGGGCGGCGGCGAAGCACCTGGCGCGCAAGCCGGGCCTCGCGAGCTGGTTCCGCCAGTGGGCGAAGCTGGAGGCGGAGGCGGTCACGCTCTACACGTACGAGAACCGGCTGGTGCCGGGGCTGCTCCAGACGCCTTCGTACGCGAAGACGCTGTTCGAGAGGCAGATTCCGGCGATGGGGGACGAGGAGATCGAGGCACAGCTCGTCGCCCGCGTCGATCGGAAGAAACTGCTCACGGATCGCCCCCACACGATCTACAGCTTCATTATCGAGGAGCATGCGCTGCGCCGTCAGATGGCCGGCCCAGAGGTCATGCGCGAGCAGGTCACCCACATCCTCGACATCTGCGCGCGGCGCAACATCGACGTCCAGATCATGCCGCAGACTCGCGGGCACCACGCGGGCCTCGACGGCCCCATGTGCCTCCTGGAGACCCCGGAGAACAAGTGGTACGCCTACAGCGAGGGCCAGGAGAACGGCCTCCTCATCCCCGATCCCAAAGTGGTCAGCATCCTCCAGAAGCGATATGCCAGGATGCGGGCACAGGCTCTCTCCGTAGAGGACTCCGTGAGCCTGTTGCGGGAGATCCGAGGAGCGCTATGAGCACCACAGACCTGACCTGGTTCAAGAGCAGCTACAGCGGCGGAAGCGGCGACAACTGCGTCGAAGTCGCCCTCTCCTGGCACAAGTCGAGCTACAGCGGCAGCAGCGGCGACGACTGCGTCGAGGTCGCTTCCTGCCCCTCCACCGTCCACGTCCGCGACTCCAAGGTCCCGGACGGTCCCCAGTTCACCGTGGCGCCCGACGCCTGGACGGGATTCCTCGCCCACCTGGCCTGAATCGCGTCCGCATCGCGTCTGACAGGATGCGTGTACCCGCCCTTTATCCCGCACGGACGGTCGGGTACACGCACGACGCGAGGAGCGACACCATGAGCACCACCCCCGGCGGCTACCTCTCCGGCCTCTTCTCCCTCGAAGGGCGCACCGCCCTGGTCACGGGCGGCAGTTCCGGCATCGGGCGTGCCATCGCCGGGGCCCTGGCGCGCGCCGGGGCGGGTGTCGTGATCGTGGCCCGCAAGGAGGCCGAACTCGTCGCGACCGTCGACGAACTGACCGCCGACGGCTGCCGGGCCGCGTGGGTGAGCGCCGACCTGAGCACCCGTACGGGGATCAAGGCGGCGGCCGAGCAGGCCGCGGCCGTCTTCGGGGAGCCCGACATCCTCGTCAACTCGGCGGGCATCAACCTCCGTCCGCCGCTCGGCGAGCTGGGCGACGAGGTCTGGGACACGACCATGACCGTGAACCTGGAGGCCCCGTTCCTCCTCGGTCAGCGTTTCGGGCCCGGCATGGCCGAGCGCGGCTTCGGGCGGATCATCCACATCACGTCGCAGCAGGCGCACCGGGCCTTCGTGCAGAGCGGGGCGTACGGGGTGTCCAAGGGCGCCCTGGAGTCCCTCGCCCGCTCGCAGGCCGAGGCCTGGTCCCCGTACGGCGTCACCTGCAACACCCTGGTCCCCGGCTTCGTGATGACCCCGCTCAACCAGCGTCTCTCCTCCGACCCGGAGCGGGTCGCCGCCCTCGCGGCCCGCACGATGGTCGGCCGCAACGGTCTCGCCGAGGACTTCGCGGGCGCGGCCGTCTTCCTGGCGAGCACGTCGTCCGCGTACGTGACGGGCCAGTCCCTCTTCGTGGACGGCGGCTTCTCCGTCCACTGAGCCGCTGCCTCCTCCCGGTCGTCCAGCGAGATCCGGCCATTGCTCACCGCGACGGGCCGACGGCTTTCGGTCATTGTTCACGGAACCCCTGGCGTCCCACGCGGTGAGCACTTGAATGGCCTCACGTGCGCACGGGGTGCGTGCGGGAACAATCGGGGGAGCTCATGGATCCGTTGACGGCCATCGCGGCGGCGGGCGTCGCGCTCGTGGTCAAGGGTGCTCTGGAAGCCACGGGGCAGGAGGCCGGGCGGAGCGGCTGGACCGGTGGGGCGCGGCTGATCGCCCGCATCCGGGAGCGCTTCCGCGGGGACGGCGACGCCGAGGCCGCGCTGGAGCGCGTGACCGACACGCCGGACGACGAAACCGGCCAGCAGGACCTGGAGCGGATGCTCACGGCGCACATGCTGCGTGACCGTGCCTTCGAGAGCGACCTGAGGCAGCTGGTCGACGAGGCCGTGGCGGCCTCCGGCCGGGGCGGCCCCCAGGTCAGCGCCGCACTGATCAAGAACGCTCAGATCTTCAACGAGAAGGTCGAGATCCAGGGCGACTGGAACGTCTCGTAACGACGTCCGTCCGACCCCGCTCAGAGAAGGACGGCCGTCCGCGCGCCGCCCTTCGCCGACCCACCCCGGAAGACCTTTGCCATGAGCGAGGAATCCACCGCCGACCCGTCGTCCGGCGGTACGAGTGTCCGCTCCGATCCCGTCCCCGCACCGCCCTCCCCCTCCGACGCCCCGAAAGGCGTGCCGGAGGGTGAGCCGCGTGCCGGGGTCACGGAGCAGGACGGGCCCGTCAGCGAGTCCGACGCCCTTCGTTCCCTCACGGAGGGCTCGGCGTCCGACGACGCCGAACGGTCCGACGCGCAGAAGGCGGGCGCCATCGCGGACCTCATCGCGCAGCGCCTCAACGCCGACGCGTCCGGCACGCGGATCGGCACGCTGGCCCTCTTCAACGACACCGTCAGCTTCGGCGGCGGCTTCCACTCCGGGGGCGAGCGGTCCGGCCGCGCCGCCCACCGGGGCGGCGGGTCCGTGCTGCCGCTCGGCGCGGCCGAACTGGTCGATCACACCGAGCTGTTCGTGCAGCCCGACGGGTACGACTCCGCCCTCACCGCCCTGGGCGAGCGGCGGCTCCTCGTCCTGACCGGGCCGTCCGGCAGCGGTCGTGAGGCCGCCGCCGTCAATCTGCTCGCCGAGGCCCTCGCCCTGGGCGGCGCCGACGGCGGCGGCGCCTGCCACCGGCTCCTCGACCCGGCCTCCGTACTCGCCCCCGACTGGGAACCGCCGTCCAAGGACAGCGGATACCTGGTCGCCGTCGAGGACGGGGCGGCCGGCGCGCGGGACTTCGAAGCACTCCCCCGCCGGCTTCCCGCCGTCGTGGCGGCCCTGCGCGCCCACGGCTGCCATCTGGTCCTCACCGGCGGCCAGGACCTCGCCGTGGCCGTGCGCGGCGACGGCGCCGAGTCGGTGGCCTTGCACGCCCTCGCGCCCGTCGACCCGGTGGCCGTCCTCGAACGGCGGGTGCTCGGCCACGGCGGCGCGCCCGAGGCCCGTGCCGAACTGCGGGCGATGCTCGACTCCGAAGGGGTCGTCGCCGCCCTCCGGGAGATGCCCGCGGCCCGGCACGCCGCACGCCTCGCCGCCGACATCTCCGCGGGCCGGGACGTGGCCGCCGCGGCCGCCGCGCTGCGCGACCCGAGCGACCAGGTCAGGACCTGGTTCGACCGGCACCGGAACCCGGAGGCGGTGGCCTTCGCCCTCGCCGCCGCCGTCCTGGAGGACAGCGGTTACCTCACCGTCGCCGAGGCCGCCGTCAAGCTCCGGGCCGCCCTCTCCCTCCCCGAACCCGCCCTGCCCGACGTACGGTTCAGGGACCGGCTCGGCGACGAGCAGCAGTGGATCCGCCTCGACGCCGACGGCTTCGGACCGCCCCGGGTGCGCTTCCGGAACGCGATGCTCGGCCAGGTCGTCCTGATCTACGCCTGGACCGGACTCGACGGCTGGCGCGAGGCCCTGCTCACCTGGCTGCGCCGGCTCCTCGACCACAGCGACCTGGAGGTCCGCGCCCGTGCGGCCGTCGCCGCCGGGATCCTCGCCTGGGCCGACCACCACTACGCCGTGCACCGCTTCCTCACCACCTGGGCCGCGTCGGACTCCTGGCAGCTGCGCCAGGCCGCCGCGACCGCGCTCGGCGTGGCCGGAAGCCGGGACGACTCGGCCGAGGCGGTGTGGGACCTGCTGCACGGCTGGGCGCGCGGCGGCAGCTCGGTCCGGCAGCGCCGCCTCGCCGGGACCGCCGCGAACACGGCGGGTGGACTCCTCGGCCGGAAGGCGCCCGAGCGGGCCGTGGCCGTCCTGCACGACGCTCTCGACCGGGACGGCGACTGGGGCACCCTGCCGTCCGTGGCGTGGGGCGGCGTCCACCTCGTGCACCAGGGGCGGGCGGGCGAACTGCTCGACGCCTATCTGGACTGGTCCGAGCCGCAGGACCTCTCCCCCATGGTCGTCAAGTCGCTCTCCGCGTTCCTCTTCGCGGCGGGACGGCCGTACGAACCGACGGGCGACGGACCGGTGGACGGCGTGTCCGGCGTGCCTCTGCTGCTGAGCGGCCTCCCCGACCACGAGGAGGCCGTCGCGGAACTGTGGGCCCGCGCGCTGGCCCGCCGACCGATGCAGGAGAAGGCACTCCTCGCCCTGCGCGACTGGATCGACGTCTACGCCGCCCGAGGGGGCCGACGCACCCTCGAGGCCCTGAACCGCCTCCTGTGGGACATCTCCCGCAAACGCGGCTCCCACCGGGAGCGGCTGCTGTGGTGGCTGGACACGTGGGCACGGGACCGCGACTCGCCCTCCCCCAACGCCGCGCTTCTCCACGCGGCCCTGGCCCGTACGACCTGAGCGACACGCCCCGAGGAAGGGGGAGGAACCGGTGGAAGCACAGACCTACGACCCGGTGACGTCCTACGAGGAGCTGCCCAAGTGGCGGCTGACGAGCCCCGTACGGCCGCCGCGGCCCGGCCGCGCCCTGGTCCTGGTCCGGGACAGCGGTCCGTCCCTGACCATCCGCAGCGGGGAGGAGATACCGTCCTCGCGCTTCGGCGCGTACAGCGGGATGTTCACCGTCGACATGACCGAGCACCGGCTCGTGCTCGACATCCCGCTCCTCAGCCGTGACCCCACGTTCTCCTTCCGCAGCCGGGTCGACCTGGTGTGCCGGGTCGCCGACCCCGCGCAGGTCGTGTCGCGGGGCATCCGGGACATGAGCGCGACGCTCTTCGACTACCTGCGCAAGACGCTCCGCGAGGTCGCGCGGGACTACGACATCGCGGAGTTCCACCAGGCGGAGCGGGCGCTGAACGGGACGGTGACCGGCTTCACCGGCGACGACGCCGTCCGCCTGCGGAACGTGCACGTCGAACTCCTCGTCGACGAGGACGAGATCGTCACCAGCGGCCGCGAGTACCGGGACGTCGTCCGGGAGACCCGGCTCTCCGGGATGCGGCGCGGGCGGCACCTCGACATGATCCGCGAGGAGGGCCTCGACGGCCTGATCGCCGAGATCATGGAGAAGGAGGGCCCCCGGGCCGCCCTCACCTGGATCGAGAAGAACGAGGCGGAGAAGAACGAGGCACGGCGCGAGATCATGCGTCTGGTCCTGGAGCGCGGCGACTCGGACCGGGAGCCCTTCGAGCAGGCCGAACTGGAGCGGACCGTCCTGGAGGAGGTCCTGCGCGAGGGCGACGGCCTCTTCGACGGGGCCGCACGACGCGGCCGGCTGCGCGGCTCCCTCGCCCGCACCACGGACCCGGCCCCCGCGCTGGGCCCGGCGCGGGAGACCGGGAGCGAGCGCCGGGGACCGCTGCGCGGCGAGGTCGTGCGGGACGACGTCCCGGCGGACGCGGACGCTCGGGGCACGGGCCCCGGGGAGGCGGGCCCGGCGCGACCCGGCGGGCGGGTGTCGGGGGCGTACGGCTCGGGGCGCACGGAGGGGTACGGCTCGGAGCGTGCGGAGGGGTACGGCTCCGGCCGCCGCACCGGGCGCGCGGCGGACCCCGACGGACGGGGCCGGGACGGCGGGGCGCCACGGAGCGCCACGCGCCCCGGGTACTCCGGTCCACCGGAGGACGAACCACTGCCGGACCCGAGGGCGGGCCGGGACCGGGACCGGACGGGGCCCGACCCGAGCGTGGGTCGGCGCCGGGACCGGGACCGGCCTGGAGCGGCGGCCGACGCCGGGGCGCGTGGGGACCGGGGTCGGGACCGGCCGGGTCCCGATCCCGGCGTGGGCCGCGATCGGGACCGGTCCGGTGCGGCGGCGGAGGCCGGGGCGCGTGTCGATCGCGACCGGGACCGGCCGTCGGCCCTGGACGCCGGGTCGCGTGGGGTGGAGCCCGGCGGGTCGGCCGTGGAAGGGACGCCGCCCCGGGTGAGCAGGGTGCGGGGCACCACCAGGCGGGACACTCCTCGACCCGGACCCGACAGGGAGCGTTGATGGCAGACCACGACCACGGGGCGCGGCACGCCGGGCCCTCACACCACCTGGACGGGTGGCCGCACGTACCCGCCCCGCAGGGACCGCCCCCGCCCGCCGGACCCCCCGCGGCCACGGACCCGCGGAAGCACGCCGTATCCCCGCCCGTCTCCGTACCGCACATCGGTCCGGAGATCGGGCCGGGGCCGATGGCCGCCTCCGCGGGTGCTCCGCCGGCGCCGGCAACGGCTGTCGAGGAGGGTCCCCGCCCTCAGCCGCCGCAGGCCGTGTGGGCGACGAAGGGGGAGGACACCCGCGTGCACGCGCTCTCCGTGTGGACCGAGCGGGTCCCCGGGCACGGGGAGGACGCCGAGCCCTTCGTCGTCCACCACTGGGGCACCCACCAGGGCGTGATCGCCGTGTTCGACGGCTCGGGCGGCGCCGGTTCCACCCCCGTGTGGCAGGGGCCGGACGGCACCACGCACACCTCGGCCTGGGTCGGCGCCCGGGTCGCGCGCCTGGCCACGGACTGCTGGTTCCACGAGGTGGCGCGGGAGGCCGAGGACGGCGGCCCCGACTCCCTGCACCAGTACCTGGACTGGTTCCTGGCGAAGGCCCCGCAGCGCCGCAGCAAGATCGGTGGCACCATGCGCCGTCAGCTGCCCACGACCCTCGCGGCCGTGCACTACCAGATCCGGGACGACCGCAACTCCCTGGCACTGCGCCCCCTGTGGGCGGGTGACTCCCGGGCGTACGTGCTCTCGCCCGGGAGCGGACTGCACGTCCTCACCCGGGACCACACCCGTGAGAGCGACGCGCTGGAACTGCTGCGCTCCGACCCGCCGATGACCAACATGATCTGCGCGGACCGGGAGTTCACCATCGACACGCAGTACATCGCGTCGTTCGACCTGCCCTGCGTCCTGGTGGCGGCGACGGACGGGTACTTCGGCTACGTGCACACCCCCGCCGACTTCGAGTACCTGCTCCTGCGCACCCTGCGCGAGGCGGGCAGCGAGTACGAATGGGCCGACCTGCTGCGCCGCGAGGTGCAGGCCTACACGGCGGACGACGCCTCGCTCGCCCTGCTCGCCATCGGCCACCGCGACTTCGCGCAGCTGCGCCGCGCCTACGAGCGCCGGTTCGACGCCCTGGTCGAACGGCACCTGCGGGGCAGACCCGCCGCCCTCGACCGGCCCGCCGCAGGCGCGGTCGACGCGGCCGGGGGACCGGAGGACGAACGCGAGACGCACGCCCGCGTCCGCGCCTGGCAGGACCAGAGCTGGCAGACGTACCGCGCCGGATACGAGACCTATCTGCCGCCCGCATCCGAGGAGCGCCGATGAAGAAGGGCGACACGATCGCGGGGTACCGCGTCGTCACCGATCCCACCAACGCCAACGGGGGCAAGTGCATCTGGGCCTTCGCCGAGAAGGACGGGGGCCAGTACTTCATCAAACAGTTCCTCGAACCCAAACGCCCCCGCGACGACGCCGCCGACTCCCAGAGCGTGCGGATCCGCCGCGAGGTCGCCCGGGAGTTCGAGCAGCGGCACCGCAAGATCATGAAGCGGCTGCGTCCTGACACGCTCGGCGGGGGCAACCTCGTGCTCGCCACCGACTTCTTCCACCAGGGCAGCACCTACTACAAGGTCACCGAGCGGATCGACACCTCCAGCCTCGAACAGCCCGACACCCTTGAGCCGCGGCCGAAGATGGTGCTGCTCAAGACGCTCGGGGCGAGCCTCAAGCAGCTCCACGAGACCGGCACGGTCCACGGGGACCTCAAGCCGCTGAACGTGCTGGTGCAGAAGCGGGAGGGGGCGGCCTTCCACTCGGCGCGGCTCATCGACTTCGACGACTCCTACGACTCCGGGGACCCGCCGAAACCGGACGACATCTCGGGCGACTCGGTCTACGGCGCCCCGGAGTGGCGGCGCTACCTCCAGGACGACGGATCGGCGGGCCCGAAGGACCTCACCTGCGCCGTCGACATCTTCGCGCTCGGCCTGATGACCCATCTGTACGTGGTGGGGCAACTCCCCTTGTACGACGCGAGGTTCGGCTCGCCGGCGGACGCCGTGAACGCCGGGGAGGAACTCCGGCTCGACGCACGCCTCTCCGACGAGCTGCTCGACCTGCTGCACCGGATGACGGCCGCCGACCCCCGTACCCGTCCGGACATCGCCGCCTTCCTCGCGGCGCTCTCCGACCCCGCCGTGTGCACGCTCCAGCACCGCCGACCCGGCACGACAGCCCCGGGGGTCCCGGCGCCCAGGCCCGCACCCGCACCCGCACCCGCACCCGCGTCCCCGGCGGAGGGGCGCCGCCCCAGCCGTATCAAGTCCACCTTCGGGCGGCGCAAGGAGACCGCCGAGACCCCAGCGGCCGAAAAGCCGGCACCGGCCCCCGCTCCGGCGGCGGAACCGGCACCCGCTCCCTCCCCCGCGCCGGGCACGTCCCGCGTCCACATCAACCTCGGCGGCCGCCGCGGCGACCGCCGTCCCCGCTGACAAGGAGAACCACCATGAACGACGCCCGCGGGCAGTACCAGGGCAATCTGCAGTACGCCGTCGACATCGCCCTGTGCATCGACGCGACCGGCAGCATGCACCCCGTCCTCGGCACGGTGAAGTCGAGCGCCCTCCAGTTCCACCAGCGCCTCGACGACGTGATGGCCAAGAAGGGCAAGTCCATCAGCCAGCTGCGGCTGAAGGTCATCGCCTTCCGCGACTTCGGCGACGACCCCACGGACGCGATCGAGGAGACGGACTTCCTCCACCTCCCGGCCCAGGCACGGGAGTTCGAGCAGTTCGTCAGCGGCATCGAGGCCGGAGGCGGCGGCGACTACCCGGAGTCCGGCCTCGAGGCCCTCGCCCTGGCCATCAACTCTCCCTGGGAGACCGGGCTCGACCGCAGGCGCCATGTGATCGTGATGTTCACCGACGCGTCCGCGCACGCCCTCGGCACGGTCGGCGCGGACGCGGCCACCTACCCGCGGCACATCCCCCGCAGCATGGACGAGCTGTTCGAGCAGTGGGGCTACGCCCGCAGCCAGACCTCGGTCATGGAGCAGTCCGCCAAGCGTCTCGTCCTCTTCGCACCGGAGGAGGCGCCCTGGTCCGACCCGATCGCCGAGGACTGGGACCTCACCCTGCACTTCGCCTCCAAGGCGGGCGAGGGCCTCGAGGAGTTCGAGATGGACGAGATCATCGAGACCATCGCGAACAGCCTGTGAGTCTGGAGTGGGACGGGTTCCACCTGTCCCTGGGGCGTGACGGCCTTCAGTTCGTCTGGATCGGGAGAAGCGTCTTCGAGGCCGGGACGACGGACTGCGTCTCGGTCTCGCTCCGCGAGCCGAAGGCGGCGGGCGAGGCACACCGGCTCGTCTTCCGGTTCCGGTTCCCCGGCATCGCCGTCGGGACCGAGTCGGTGGTGATCCGCGTGGACGTGCCCCCCGGCGCGGTGGAGCGGGCGCGGCGCTTCGTGACCATGCTCCGGTCGGACTACTCCGTACCGGACGAGGCCGCAGCGCACGGGGAGGCGAAACCCGCGATCGAGGGCGAGGCCGGTGCCGGGGAGGGACCCGTCTCCGGCGTCGACACGCGGAAAGCGACGGAGACGGAGACGGCCCCGGACGAGGCCGAACTGGAGCGGGTCCCCGGAGGGCCCGCCTGGATCGTCAACCGCGTCGGGCCGAGGTCCGAGGAACTCTTCCGGGACGTGATGGCACGCCCGGTCAACAGCGACCGATAGGAGGGACGACGGGGTGGCGGGCTCTGCCAAGTGGAAGTGCAAGGACTGCGGCAGCAACACCGAGGCGGGCGCGAAGCCCTGCGTCATCTGCGACTCGACCCGCAAGGTGCCGATCGGGGAGCCCCCCGCCCCGGCCGCCCCCGCCCCGCCCCGCCCGGCGGCGAGACGCCCGTCCCCCGCGCGCCCCTCCGGCGACTGGGAGTGCTCGGCGTGCCGCGCCACCAACCCGGCACGACGGCTCGACTGCGTCGGCTGCGGCAAGAGCTGGCGGACGAGCGGCGGCCCCGCCCCGAAGAAGACGACCCCGAAGAGCACCCCGACGAAGGCGAGCCCGAAGACCGGCCCGAGGACGACGACCGGCAAGGCCACCCCTCCGACGGCGACACCGCCGAGGACGGGTCCCGCCAAGAAGGCGGCCCCGAAGAAACCGACGCCCCGCAGGACGACCACGCCGCGCCCCGGCACCACCGGCGGGACCGGGGCCCGCCCGACGGGTCTTCTCTACCCGCCGCCGAGCAGCACCGGCTACACCCCGTCACCCCCGCGGGCCACGCCCCCGCCCCGGACCCCGTACACCCCGCCGCCCTACACGCCGCCGTACCGGCCACCGGTGAAGAAGAAGTCGAACGGCTGCATGATCAGCTGTCTCAGCGTGGTGGGGGGCCTCGTCCTGCTCGGCATCCTGAACGGAGGGATCACCGCGATCGTCGGCTCCCTCGACGAGGCCGACCCGAAGCCGACGACGAGCCGGGGCCCGGCCGCCGCCGCGTGCCCGTCACGTATCGCGTCCACGCTGCCGAGCGGCAGGGGCGCCACGCTCGTCGAGGCGTTCCGCACGGACGACCACCGGATCACCCTGTGCCGTACGAAGGCCGGGAAGCTGTACTACTACGGCGAGTTCAGGGACGGGCGCGAGGCGGGCATCACCATGCCGGCGAAGAAGACGGGCGACGGGTACGAGGCGACCAACACGCCGTACCGGTACGTCATCAGCGGGGGCACCGTCTCCATCTACAAGTCGGGCTCCCGCATCGGCCGCGAGGAGCTCACCCCGGAACCCTCTCCGAGCTGAGCCCCCGCGCCCCGACCCGTCCGCCGCTGCGGCTACGCCTCCGGCTCCAGCCGCAGCGAGATGGAGTTGATGCAGTACCGCTGGTCCGTGGGGGTGGGGTACCCCTCACCCTCGAAGACGTGGCCGAGGTGCGAGCCGCAGCGGGAGCAGCGGACCTCGGTGCGGAGCATGCCGTGGGAGCGGTCCTCGATCAGCTCGACGGCGGAGCTGTCCTTCGGGTCGAAGAAGGACGGCCAGCCGCAGTGCGACGCGAACTTCTCGTTCGACGTGAACAGCTCCGCGCCGCAGGCCCGGCAGGAGTACACGCCCTTGGCGGTGGTGTCCGTGTACTCACCCCGGAAGGCGGGCTCGGTGCCCGCCTGGCGCAGCACCTGGTACTCCGCCGGGGTCAGCTCCGCACGCCACTGCTCGTCCGGCTTCTCGACGTCGTACGCCATGAGCTCGCTCCCTCTGCTGTTGCGACCGCTACTTCGACAGGTGGCCGAGGATCCGCGGACCGAGGTCCGTGACGTCTCCCGCGCCCATCGTCAGAACGAGATCGCCGGGGCCGGCCATTCCCGCCACGACCTCCGGCACCGCGTCCTTGTCGTGGACGGGCGTCACGTCGGCGCCCGCCTTCCGCGCGGCGGCGATGATCAGGTCGCTGGTGACGCCCGGGATCGGGTCCTCACGGGCCGGGTAGATGTCGAGGACCACGGACGCGTCGGCGAGGGCCAGCGCGTCGCCCATCTCCCTGCCCAGCTCCTGGGTGCGGGAGAAGAGGTGGGGCTGGAAGACGACGAGGAGCCGGGAGGCCCCGGCGGCCCCGCGCATGGCCTCCAGGTCGGCGGTCATCTCGGTGGGGTGGTGCGCGTACGAGTCGATGACCTGGACACCCGCGGCCTCGCCCTTGAGCTGGAGGCGGCGACCGACGCCGGTGTAGGCGGTGAGTGCCTGGGCGAGCTCGGCCGGGTCGATGCCGACGCGGGCGCCGGCGGCGAGGGCCGCGGCGGCGTTGTGGGCGTAGTGGCGGCCGGGGACGGAGACGGTGAAGGTGTGCTCGACGCCGTCGAGGGCGACCGTCACCTCGCTCTTCATCCCGTTCGGGACGATCTTCAGGATGCGGGCGTCGGAGTCCTCGGTCTCACCGACCGTGACGATGTCCAGGCCCTCGCGGTCCGCGACCCGGCGGGCCAGCTCGCGGGCGCCCGCGTGCTCGCCGACGACCAGGGTGCCGCCGGGGCGGATCTTGGCGGTGAAGGCCTCGAAGGACTCGTAGATCTCTTCGATGGAGGCGTAGTTCGCGTGGTGGTCCAGCTCGACGTTGAGGACGATCGCGACCTCGGGGTCGTACTTCTGGAAGCTGCGGTCGCTCTCGTCGGCCTCGGCGACGAAGACCTCGCCGTCCCCGTGCAGGGCGTTGGTGCCGGGGCCCGCGAGGTCGCCCCCGATGGCGTACGAGGGGTCGAGACCGAGCGCGGTGAGGGCGACGGCCAGCATGGAGGTGGTCGTCGTCTTGCCGTGGGTGCCGGCGACCGCGATCGCGCGCAGACCGTCCATGAGGGAGGCGAGCGCGTCGGAGCGGTGGACGACGGGGATGCCGAGCTCGGCGGCGCGGGCCAGCTCGGGGTTGTCGGCGCGGATGGCGCTGGAGACGACGACGGCCGAGGCGTCGTCGGCGAGGTGCTCGGCGGCGTGGCCGATGTGCACCGTGACGCCCAGGGCGCGCAGGGACTCCGCGGTCGCGGACTCCTTGGCGTCGCTGCCGGCGACCTTGGCGCCGCGCTGGGCGAGGATCTTCGCGATGCCCGACATTCCGGCACCGCCGATGCCGATGAAGTGCGGCCGTTCCATGGCGGCAGGGATGGCGGGTGCCATGCGGATCTCTCCCCTGGGTGCGTTGCGTCGCACGTCGTCGTGTGTTGACGCTTGTCGTCGCGTGTCGTTGCGTGGAAGGTCTCAGCCTAGTGGCTCGCGCGGGGTGGGCCCGGGTCCGCGCCCCGTGCGGGGGGCGCGGACCCGGGCCCGGGCTGCTACTCGTCCTCCTGCCCGCTGTGGGCGAAGAGCTTCAGCACCGGGACCCCCACCTTGTGGCGGGCCCGGGAGGCCCAGTCCCGGTGGAAGAACTCCTCCACGTAGTGCGGGGCGGTGAGCACGATCACCTCGTCCGCCGCCGCCTCGTCGACCACCGCCTTCATCTTGTCGAGCGGGTGGTCCTCGACGACCTGGCCGACCGCTTCGCAGCCGGCGTCTCTCAGTGCCCGGAGCGAGTGCTCCAGGGCCAGCTCGGCGGGGACCCTGGCCTCCCTGCCCTCCGGTTCGTCGCCCTCGCGGGCGGCTTCCTTCAGTTCGCCCATGGCGACGTCGTCGATGGCACGCAGCAGTACATCGGCCTGGTCACCACGCGGCTGCATCAGAACGATGAAGGACACGCCCTCGTCGCCGTGCAGCGTGGTGACGAACTCCACGTCCACGGACGTCAGGGGCTTCTCGATCATCAGAACGCTTGTGAACACCTCAGGAGCCCTTCTGCGGAAACCATCCTTCCCCGTGCCCGCACGGGGTCTGCGACAGTAAGTGTGCCCAGCGGACGCTAAGCGGAACGGCAAATTCCGTCGATTGTCAGATCCGACGGTATCGGGTGAAGAGGAAGCCGTCCTGCTCCAGCAGCGAAGCCATGGCGAAGCGTGTCGGGACGGCGACCGCAGGGCCCCCGGCGATCCTCTGGGCGCCCCCCGCCGTCATCGTCGGCGACACCGTCAGACACAGCTCGTCGAGGACGTCCGCCGCCACGAACTGCCCGAGCAGCCTGGGCCCGCCCTCGGTCAGCTGCCGCCGGAGCCCCCGCTCCGCGAGCACCGCCCTGGCACGGGCCGGCTCCACCCCCGCGCCGTCGCCCGCCACCAGCACCTCGGCGCCTGCCGCGCGGGCGGCCGCGACCCGGTCGGCGGGGGCGGCGGCACCGGTGAGGACCAGGGTCGGCACCAGCGGTGCGGTGAAGAGCGGAAGGGAGAAGTCCAGGTCCAGGGAGGCGCTGACCACGGCGATCACGGGCGCCGGGCCCTGTCCGGCGGCCGCGCGGCGGGCCGCGAAGGCCTCACGCGCGCGTGCCGGGCGGTAACCCTCCAGGCGTACCGTTTCCGCACCGACGACGACGACGTCGGCGAGTGCCCGCAGGGTGCCGAAGATCCGCATGTCGGTCTCGGAGGAGAGCGGCTGGGAGCGCCCGTCGTGCTGCCCCGCGCCGTCGAGCGACGAGACCATGTTGGCCCGCAGCCACGAGCCGCCCGGGGGGAGCTCGGGATAGGCGTAGGCGTCGGCGAGCTCGTCGAGGGACCACTCACGACCGCCGGCGGCCCCGGTGGCGGGGGGCTCGGCGGCGGGGGGCTCGGTGGCGGGAGGCTCGGTGGCGGGAGGCTCGGCGGCCCCGTCGGCGGCGGTCACCCGGGCTGTCATGTCCGTCACAGGGAACAGTCGTCGCATCCTCGCAGTCTGACATGGCGCTTACAGTGGGGAACTGTGTCGACCCGTGCCCTCACCGAAGCCGCTTCCGCCTCCGCGGCCCCGCTCTCGCTCTGCTCCCGGGAGCCCCACGTCCCCGCGGACCGTCTCGTCGCGGAGATGGTGCCGCCGCCGCGCTTCGACTCCGTACGGTTCGACACGTACCTCCCGGACCCGAACCAGCCCAGCCAGACGGACGCCGTCAAGGCACTGAGCGCCTTCGCCGAGGGCCTCGGCGGAGCGCACGCCTCTGGTTCCGGGAAGCGCCGCTGGTTCGCCAGGAAGCCGGCCGCCCCCACCGGGCCGCGCGGGGTCTACCTGGACGGCGGGTACGGCGTCGGCAAGACCCACCTGCTCGCCTCGCTGTGGCACGCGACCCCCGCGGAGCCCGCGCTCAAGGCCTTCGGCACCTTCGTCGAGCTGACCAACCTGGTCGGCGCGCTCGGTTTCCAGCAGACGGTGAAGACCCTCGGCGGGCACCGTCTCCTCTGCATCGACGAGTTCGAGCTCGACGACCCGGGCGACACCGTCCTCGTCTCCAGCCTGCTCGGAAAGCTCGTCGAGTCGGGCGTCGCGCTCGCCGCCACCTCCAACACCCTGCCCGGCAAGCTCGGCGAGGGCCGCTTCGCCGCCGTCGACTTCCTCCGCGAGATCCAGGGCCTCTCCGCCCACTTCCGTCCCCTGCGGATCGACGGCGAGGACTACCGGCACCGGGGTCTCCCCGAGGCCCCTGCCCCCCACTCCGACCAGGTCGTCACGGAGACCGCGTACGCGACACCCGGCGCCTCCCTCGACGACTTCCCGCACCTGCTCGACCACCTGGCCAAGGTGCACCCCAGCCGGTACGGCGCGCTCACCGACGACCTCTCCGCGGTCTGCCTCACCGACGTGCGGCCCGTCCCCGACCAGTCGACGGCGCTGCGACTCGTCGTCCTCGCCGACCGGCTCTACGACCGCGAGATACCCGTACTCGCCTCCGGCCTCCCCTTCGACCGGCTCTTCAGCGACGAGATGCTGAACGGCGGGTACCGCAAGAAGTACTTCCGGGCGATCTCCCGGCTCACCGCGCTCGCCCGCGACGCGAAGGGGCTCGTGGCGCAGTAGCTTGGGGGCCGTACCCGATCGAAAGGGATTCACATGGCCACCGTGCGTCACGCACACACCGTCTGGCAGGGCGACCTCCTCAAGGGCTCCGGTGTCGTCACCCTCGACTCCTCCGGTCTCGGCTCGTACGACGTCTCCTGGCCGGCCCGGACGGAGGAGCCGAACGGCAGGACCAGCCCCGAGGAGCTCATCGCCGCCGCGCACTCCTCCTGCTTCTCGATGGCCTTCTCCAACATCCTGGCCAAGGCCGGGAACGCGCCGACCCGCCTGGAGACCAAGGCCGACGTCACCTTCCAGCCGGGCGAGGGCATCACCGGCGTCCACCTGACCACGCGGGGCGAGGTCCCGGGCCTGGACGCGGACCAGTTCCAGCAGCTCGCGGAGGACGCGAAGAAGAACTGCCCGGTCAGCCAGGCCCTGACGGGCACGACGATCACCCTCACCGCCGAACTGGCCTGATTCCGAGCCCGGATCGCAGCAGAAGCCACATGAGGCAGTTGTGACCCGCATGTTCACGTGTCACCAGAGTGCGTGATACACACATGCGGGTCACACGTCATCGCACACACCCTGTCCGCCAACAGGAAAAGTGGTTGCCTCATGTCCGCGACACGACGTCAGATCCTCTCCCGCACCGGCGCGTCCGCCGTCGGGATCGCCTTCACCGGCGCCTTCTCCGAACTCTTCGCCGGCAGCGCGGCCGCCGCCGGCCGCCGGGACGGCTACGGCCCCCTCGTGCCCGACCCGGCCGGCCTCCTCGACCTCCCGGCCGGCTTCCGCTACAAGGTCCTCTCCCGGCAGGGCGAACCGCTCCGCTCCGGCGAGGGCCACGTCCCCGGCAACCCCGACGGGATGGGCGCCTTCGCCGGCCGCCGCGGGCGCGTGCACCTCGTCCGCAACCACGAGAACCGGATCACCGCGGCCGCCGGCGTCCCCACCGTCCCCGGCCTGACGTACGACCCGGCCGCCAAGGGCGGCTGCACGGCCCTCGAACTCGACGGCCGGAACGACGTCCTCGGCGAGCGGGTCGCCATCGCCGGAACCGCCGTCAACTGCGCGGGCGGGCCCACACCCTGGCGTACCTGGCTGACCTGCGAGGAGACCGAGGACAAGGCGGGCACCAACGGCTACGCCAAGGACCACGGCTTCGTCTTCGAGGTCGACGGCGCCGACCCGCACCGCACCGGGGCCGTCCCGCTCACCGCGATGGGCCGCTTCCAGCACGAGGCGGTCGCGATCGATCCGGCCAGCGGGATCGTGTACGAGACGGAGGACGCCTTCCAGCAGCCCTTCGGCCTCTTCTACCGCTTCCTCCCCCACAAGCCGCTCGGCGGCACCGGCTCGCTGCGCGCGGGCGGCGCCCTGGAAGCCATGCGGGTGCCGGGCGTACCGGACCTCTCCGTGATCCAGGAGACCGGCGCCCGCTTCGAGGGCGTCGAGTGGGTCCCCGTACCGGATCCGCAGGCCGTGGAGACCCCCATCAGGCTCCAGGACTTCGGCCCGAAGGGCATCACGCACGCCCAGAAGCTGGAGGGCTGCTACTGGGGCGGGAACGCCGTGTACTTCGTGTCCTCCTTCGCGCGGGTCAGGGACGGCTCGGGCGCGACGCACTTCGGGCAGGTGTGGAAGTACGAGCCGCACCGGCGCCGGCTCACCCTCGTCGTCGTCTTCGGCCCGAGCACCGACATCCAGCTCCCCGGCGAGTCACCGGACAACATCTGTCTGGCGCCGAGCGGGGGACTGATGGTCTGCGAGGACGGCGACGGGGCGCAGCACGTCTACGGGGTGAGCAGGAAGGGCGAGGTGTACGCGCTCGCCCGGGGCGCGCGGAACATCGGCACCCCCGAGGCCCCGGAGTGGGGCGAGTTCGCGGGCGTGACCTTCTCGCCCGACCGGCAGACGATGTACGTGAACTGCTACACGCCGGGGACGACGTTCGCGGTGACTGGCCCGTGGTGCTGACCTGACCTGTTTCCGACCTGACCTGTTGAGGTCCTGATCCGTTCCGGCCCGGCCGTCCGCATTCGCGGGCGGCCGGGTTCCGTCGCAGGATCGGGGGAAGACGGGCGGCGACGCGGCGGAAGGGGAACGGGATGCCGAAGAAGGACGGACAGGGGAAGCCCGGGACGGACATGAAGGGGACGGGGAAGACCGGGGCGGGCAAGGCCGGGGCGCGGAAGACCGGGCCGGAGAAGGCAGGGGCGGGGAAGCACGGACCGCGCTCGGCGTCGGCACCGGCGCCCGATCCGTCCCTCCGTGAGGTTCTGCGCGTCCCGGGAGGCAAGCGCGTCGACCTCACCGCGTACGACCCCTCGGCGATCCCGGTCGGCCCCGGCGACAAGGCGGCGGGGCTGGCCGCGACGGCCGCCCTCGCGCCGCGCCTCGCGGACCTCCAGGAACGTCTGTACGCGGCGAGCACGGCCGGTGACCGCCGACGCGTCCTCCTGGTGCTCCAGGGCATGGACACCAGTGGGAAGGGCGGCACGGTCAAGCACGTGATCGGCCAGTTCAACCCGTCGGGCTGCCGGATCCACGCCTTCAAGGCCCCGACGCAGGAGGAACGGAACCACCCGTTCCTCTGGCGGATCATGAAGGCGCTCCCCGCGCCGGGCGAGATCGGCATCTTCGACCGCTCGCACTATGAGGACGTCCTCATCGCGCGCGTGCGGGAGCTGGCCGCCCGCGACCGGATCGACCGCCGCTACCAGCAGATCAACCGCTTCGAGAAGTCCCTCGCGGAGGACGGCGTGACGGTCGTCAAGGTCTTCCTCCACCTCTCGTACGAGGAGCAGCGCAAGCGGCTCCTCGAACGTCTGGACAACCCGGAGAAGCACTGGAAGTTCACCGTGGGCGACATCGAGGAACGCGCGCTGTGGCCGGCGTACCGCGAGGCCTACGAGGTCGCGCTCGGGCGCTGCTCGACGGACGAGGCTCCCTGGTACCTGGTCCCGGCGGACCGCAAGTGGTACCGCAACTGGGCGATCAGCGGGCTGCTCCTCGAACACCTCGAAGCCTTGGACCCGGCGTACCCGCCGGGTGACTTCGACGTGGAGGAGTGCAGGCGGCGGCTCCTGGCGACATGACCCGGGTGCCGCTGCCGCGTCGCGAGCTGGAGCACCGATGATCGGATAACTTCCGATCGTGAATACTTTTGTACGAAAAATGGCGATGCTCGGTCTGTCGGGTGTCGTTCTCGTCGGCTGCGGCGGGGGCGCCGCCGAGACCCCCCTGTCGAAGAGACCCGCCGCGCCGTCGGCCGGCGCGGCGGTCGGCGGCCCGAAGCCCGCCCGCGTCCCCGCCGTCCCGCCGACCATGGCACCGGGACCCGGCGGTCTCACCCCCGTGTACGAGCGCCGGACGAAGGGCGCCGAGAAGGTCGTCGCGCTCACCTTCGACGCCGACATGACGGCCGACCAGGGGCCCCGGGCCGCGCGGGGCGAGCGCTTCGACAACCCGGAGCTCATCGCGACCCTGCGCCGGCTCGGGGTGGACGCGACGGTGTTCATGACCGGCCGCTGGGCGGAGGAGTACCCCGATCAGGCCAGGTCCATCGGCGGCGATCCGCGCTTCGAGATCGCCAACCACTCCTACAGCCACTACGCCTTCGCGTCCCCCTGCTACGGCCTCCCGACCGTCTCGCGCCCGGACATGACGGCCGACGTCCAGCGGGCCTTCGACGCCTTCCGTGACGCCGGAGCCGTCAACGTCGTCCCGTACTTCCGCTTCCCCGGCGGCTGCTACGACGACGCGGCCCTGCGCGCCCTCGCGCCCGCCGGGGTGACGGCGGTCCAGTGGGACGTGGTCAGCGGCGACGCCTTCGCGAAGGACGCGGACGCCGTCGCCGAACAGGTCCTCGACGGGGTGAAGCCCGGCTCCCTGGTCGTCATGCACTGCACGCGCAGCGCCGCCCCCGTCACCGAGCGGGCGATCCGCCGGATCGTCCCGGAGCTGCGGGCCCGCGGCTACCGCTTCGTGAAGGTCTCCGAGCTCATGAGCCGCTGACGGGCCTCAGCCGGAGCAGGCCGTGCGCTCGGCCTCCCGCCATTCACACACCGGGCACAGCGTGATGCCCTTCGTCGACTCCGGGTACTCGGTCGGCTCCTGACACTGCACGCACGCGGCGAACGGTCCCTCGGTCGCCCGCTCGGGGGTCGGGCCGGGCTCGGGCGCGCAGTACGACGTGGACTCGCTCATGTCTTCGAGCGTACTCACTCCAGACGTGCCGTGGCCCGGCAGGCGAAGGCCGCCGCCGCGACGGCCAGGAGCAGTGCACCGACGCAGCCGAGCCACGGAGGCTCCGCCGTCGCCGTGCGGGAGCCGGTGATCAGGGCCGTCACCGCGTGCTTCGCCGGCGACCCGGTGGTGACCAGGCCCAGCAGCGAGCCCAGGACCAGGGCCGCGAGCGACCAGCCGGCGGCGCCGAGGAAGGGCCTGGAGGTCAGCGCGCCGACGGCGGCGCCCGTCAGGGCGCAGGCCACGGCCGCGAGGAGGCCGGCGGTCGCGGCGGCGAGCGCCGTGACGCCGCGCCGGTCGCAGAGCGCCGTCACCGCGAGCACGGCGACCGCGCCGACGAGCACGGGCAGGGCGGTCCCGGTCACGAGCGCCGCCAGATGGGCGCGGTCCCGGCCGGCCGCCGCCGCGACGACGCTCCTCGCGGCGGGCGGCTCCTGTGTCAGACAGATCCGTACGGACCAGGCGGTCACCGGAAGGAGAGCCGCCGCCGCGAAGCCGAGGGCCCCGAGCACCGGCTCGCCCGGGTTGACGCCGACCCCGACGAAGGCCGCGTACAGGAGGAGCGGCGCGAGCCAGCGCTGCGAGCGGAGCAGCAGGCCCGTCTGGTAGCGCAGGAGCGCCGTCATACCCGTACGCCCTCGGTGGTGAGGTGATGGACGTGCCAGGACGCCGCGAGGAGCGCCCCCAGCAGGGCGTCGGAGTGGGCGGCGTCCACGGTCAGGACGGTGGTGATGCCGCCGGGCCCCGGAGCGACGACGACGGGATCGCCGGGCAGCCACGCGGGCAACGGGTCCCGCCCACCGGAGACGGCGATCGTGACGAGGGAAGCGGGCGCGGGCGGGTCGGGGTCGGGGTCGAGCGAGTCTCGGTCGAAGTCGAGGCCGGGCCGGTCCGGGTCGCGGTCGGGGTCGGGGTCGGGGTCGGGCGAGTCGGGGTCGGCGGGGGCCGTCGTCCCGTACCCCGGCGCGGCTGCTTCGAGGCCGGGCGCGACCGTCTCACGTCCGGGCGCGGCGGTCTGCTCGCGTACCCGCCCCGCCCCCACCTCGTACACCGCGTCCGCCTCGTCCGCGAGTCGTCGGGGGTCGTGGTCGACGAAGACGACCGTCGCGCCCGCCGCCCGGCGCTCGCGGACGGCCGCGTCCAGCTCCGCACGCGCGCCCGTGTCGAGGCCCGTCCAGGCCTCGTCGAGGACGAGCAGGTCCGGGTCGGCGAGGAACGCCTGCGCCACGGCGACCTTCTGGCTGCCGCCCTTGGACAGCCGCGCCATGTCCGTACGGGCGTGCTCGGCGGCCCCGAGGCGTTCCAGCCACTCCCCCGCCCCGGCCCGCGCCGCCGCCCGGCCGAGGCCCTGGATGCGACCCAGGTGGACCAGGTAGTCGACGGCCGTGAACGGCAGGGCGACCGGGAAGCGTTCGGGGACGTACGCGGTACGGGCCGGGCGGCCCGTGACCCGGCCCTCGCTCGGCGCGTCGACGCCGGCGACGAGCCGGAGCAGGGTGGACTTGCCGGTGCCGTTGGTGCCGACGACCCGCACGAGCGTCGCCGCGGGCAGGTCGAGACCGACGTCACGCAGGACCCACGGCCCCCGGAGGCCGTGCCGGCGCCCGACCCCGTCCAGCCTCAACCGGCCGAGTTCTTCTGCGGGGTGGCCTCGCTGGGACGGACGACCACGAAACCCTGTCCCTCCAGCTTCAGCTGCACCGCCTCGCCCGAGCCGCCGCGCATCATCGAGCCCAGCGACTGCGAGCGGTGCAGCGAGGTGCTCAGCTGCTCGCTCCAGCCGACGACGGCGTCCGTGTCGACGAAGACGGGGGCCTGCGGGGTGACGGGGATGACGATGGGGGTGCCCTCGCAGATCAGGGCGACCTTGCCGTGACCGGTGAAGACGGAGTTGAAGAGGCCGCCGCCGGTCATGCCGGCGCCCTTCACCGTCTTGATCTCGTAGCGGAGGGTCGCGTCGAAGCAGAGCACGTTGCGGCCGTTGACCGAGAACGCGTCGCCCTGCTCGATCTCGACGATGAAGCAGTTCTGCGCCTCGTGCGCGAACCAGGCCTCCCCCTGGCCGCGCACGGCCATCAGCGCCAGGCCCTCGCCGGTGACGGCACGCTTGAGCAGACCTCCGATGCCCTGCCCCTTGCGCTCGAACTGGAGGTCGCCGCGGAAGGCGATCATCGAACCCTGACGGGCGTGCATCTCGCCGTGGACCGTGTACTTGACGGATTTGGCGTTCTGCAGGGTCATGCCCGGGAAGCCGGCGGCCTCGGCGAGGTGCTCACCGGCAAAAAGATCGCTCTTCATGGAGGCATCCTGGCCCGGAAGGGACGACTCCCACAAGAACGGCTCGTCACCGCGATGGCAGACTTGCCCGGTGAGCAGCAACGACACCGATCTCCGCGATGAGAAGCCCCAGTTCGTCCTCCCCCTGGTCGTCCGGATGGAGCGTGACGCGCCCCCGGCCCGTACCGACGCCCTGGAGACCGCCGCGCGCGCCGTCATGGAGATCCTCACCGACGCCCGTTCCCTCGGTGACGGGGAGTGGGCCCCGGCCATGACCGACTGGCAGGACGCCAGGATCCGCAAGGTGGTGCGCCGGGCGCGCGGCGCGGAGTGGCGGCGCGCGGACGCGCTGCCGGGGATCACGGTCACGGGCGAGGAGGCGGAGGTACGGGTCTTCCCGCCGGTCCCGCTCGACGGCTGGCCCAAGGAGCTGGCCAGGCTGCAGGTCTCGGGCACCGAACTCGACGACCCGGCAGCGCCCGGTCCCGTACCGGAGGGGGCGGCGGTGCTGTGGTTCAACCCCGGCCTCGGGATGTCGGCGGGCAAGGCGATGGCGCAGGCCGGACACGGGGCGCAGCTGCTGTGGTGGGCGATGGCGGAGGACGAGCGCGAGGCCTGGCGGGCGGCGGGGTTCCCGCTCGCGGTCCGGACGGCGGCGGCCGGGGACTGGGCCGGTCTGACGACGAGCGGACTGCCGGTGGTGCGGGACGCGGGGTTCACGGAGATCGCTCCGGGCTCGTGCACGGTGGTGTCGGCGTTCCCCCGGGTGCGTCGCAACCTCAAATGAAGCTCTGAACGTCCCCCTCCTGGGGTTCGAACGTTCCCGCGAGGGCCATCACGTGGGTGACTGGGGACCGAAGGAGGGGGACATGACGGAACTCGGCATCGGCACCGGCTGGCGTCCCGAGATCGCTGAGGCGGTGGAGGGACTGTCCGGCGTCGACTGGGTGGAGGTCGTCGCGGAGAACATCTGCGCCGACCATCTGCCCGCATCCCTGACGCGGCTGCGCGAGCGCGGTGTGACGGTCGTGCCGCACGGCGTGTCGCTGGGGCTCGGGGGCGCGGACCGGCCCGACCCGGCGCGGCTCGCGGCGCTCGGGGAGAAGGCGGTGGCGCTCGGGGCGCCGCTCGTCACGGAACACATCGCGTTCGTCCGGGCCGGGGGGCCGCTCACGGCGACGCCGCGGCTCGAAGCGGGCCACCTGCTACCGGTGCCCCGGACCCGGGACGCCCTCGACGTGCTCGTCGAGAACGTGCGGATCGCCCAGGACGCGCTGCCCGTGCCGCTCGCCCTGGAGAACATCGCGGCGCTCCTCGCCTGGCCGGGCGAGGAGATGTCGGAGGGACGGTTCCTGGCGGAGCTGGTGGAGCGCACGGGGGTACGGCTCCTCGTCGACGTCGCCAACCTGCACACCAACCACGTCAACCGGGGCGAGGACCCGGGGCGGGCCCTGTCGGAACTGCCGGTCGAGGCGATCGCGTACGTGCACGTGGCGGGGGGTGTCGAGCGGGACGGCGTCTGGCACGACACCCACGCGCATCCCGTACCGGAGGCGGTGCTCGGCGTCCTCGCGGACCTCGCGTCCCGGGTGTCGCCGCCGGGGATCCTGCTCGAACGGGACGACGACTTCCCGCCCGCGGCGGAACTGGCGGGGGAACTGGACGCGATACGGGAGACGCTGACGGGTGCGGCCCCGCGACGGGGTGCGGCTTCCGGCGGAGGGGCCCCGCGCGGCCGGGCCGTGCCCACCCGTTCCGCCCCTGCGGAACGGGTGCCCACAGCCGGTACGGCGCTCCTCATCGGTGCCGGGGCCCGGGTCTCGGGAGGTGCGATGCCGGGCGCACCCGCCTCGCGCGAGGGCGACGGCGCGCGCCAGCGGCTCGGCCTCGCCCAGGCCTCCCTCCTCTCCGCGCTGGTCGCGGGCACGCCCGTGCCCGAGGGGTTCGACAGTCGGCGGCTCGGCGTGCAGAGCCGGGCGCTCGCGGCGAAGCGGGCCGGGGTGGTCGCGAAGGTCGCGCCGGAGCTGCCGGAGATCCTGGGGGCGGACTTCCGGCCGGCGTTCCTCGGCTATGCCAGGTCCCGCCCCATGACCGGCGGCTACCGCCGGGACGCGCTGGACTTCGCCGCACACCTGCTGGTGGCCGGCCGGCCGGAGGATCCGGCGGCGCGGCAGAGGCTGACCCGGTGGTGGGAGGACCGTTCCGGCAGCCGCCCGCCGGGCCGCGCCACCCGGCTCGTACGGGCCGCCCGTCACGCACTGGTCGGAAGGTGAAGTGCCCATGAACGTCCTGACCGCCCTCTACTACCTCCTCGGCGCCGTCGGCATCACCCTGGTCGTCACCCGGGTCGTCCGGACGCGGCGCGGTCCCGGCGGGCCCGTCCACGACCGGTACGAGGTCGCCTTCCTCAACGGCGGCCCGGCCAGGGTCGTCGACACGGCGCTCGCCGCGCTCCAGGCGGACGGCAGGCTGGCGGTCGGCGGCCCGGGGATCGTGGCCGTCGTCCGGCCCGTCGCGCACGACCCGGTGGAGCGTGCCGTGTTCCAGGCGCACGCCGCCGCCCCGCACGGCGCGCTGCACCACCTGCGGCTCGCCGTGATGCGGCACCCTGCGGTGCAGGAGATCGGCGACGCACTCGCGGCGCGCGGGCTCGTCGTCCCTCCGGCGACCCGGCGTACCACGGCCTGGTGGTGTGCCGGGCTCGGTCTGTCGGTCTTCGTGCTGGTCCCGGTGTCGGTCGTCCTGACAGCGGTGGGCTTCGCGGTGACGCCGGGATTGTCGGTGCCGTTCGTCTTCACGGTCCTGCCGGCGCTGCTGGCCTGCGGGCTCACGGCCCTCGTCTGCGGGGCGGTGTCCGGTCGGCAGGTCACATCGGCGGGCAGGAACGCGCTCTTCGCGTACGGGCGGGCGTACGGGCACCTCACGGACGCCGGGCATCTCGTGGCCCTGCACGGGCTGCGGGCCCTGCCGGACCCGGTGCTGCGGGAGCAGATCCTGGCCGCCGCCCGGTTCTACGGACCGGTCAGGCGCGGCAGGCGTCCTTCGCCGCAGTTCGTCGCGGACTGGGGTGCGGCGGACGCCTCCGGAGCGGTGGCCCTGTGGTGCGCGGGGAACAGCTCCTGCGGCGGAGGCGGAGGCGGATCCGGTGGCTCCGGTGGCTCCGGGTCGTGTTCCTCGGGTTCCTGTTCCGGAGGGGGCTCCGGCTGCGGGGGCGGCGGAGGCGGCGGCAGCTCGTGCTCCGGCTCCAGTTCCAGCGGGAGTTCGTGCTCCAGCTCGAGTTCCAGCGGAAGCTCGTGCTCCAGTTCCAGCAGCTCATGAGATGACGCCGGTGCGGCGCGCGTGACGCGCGCCGCACCCGGTGCCGGACCCGGTGTCGCTGGACCCGCAGGCGAGGTTCCCGCCTGCCGTCTGATCTTCCGGGTCGAGGGGTGACGCACCCGGCCGGGAGCCGGGCCGCCACCATGTTCGTACGGCCGTCAGGCCAGGCCCGCCACCAGATCGGCGACGCTCTTGCGGCGACCGGTGTAGAACGGGACCTCCTCGCGGACGTGCATCCGCGCCTCGGAGGCACGCAGGTGACGCATGAGGTCCACGATGCGGTGCAGCTCGTCGGCCTCGAAGGCGAGGAGCCACTCGTAGTCGCCGAGCGAGAAGGAGGCGACGGTGTTGGCGCGGACGTCCGGGAAGCCACGGGCCATCTTGCCGTGGTCGGCGAGCATCCGGCGGCGGTCCTCGTCCGGCAGCAGGTACCAGTCGTAGGAGCGCACGAAGGGGTAGACCGAGACGTAGTCGCGGGGGTTCTCGTCGGCCAGGAAGGCCGGGATGTGCGACTTGTTGAACTCGGCGGGGCGGTGCAGCGCCATGTTCGACCAGACCGGGTCGAGGGCGCGGCCCAGGCGGGTGCGGCGGAAGAGGTTGTACGCCTCCTGGAGCTCGTCGCTCGTCTCGGCGTGCCACCAGATCATGACGTCGGCGTCGGCGCGCAGACCGGACAGGTCGTACGTGCCGCGGACGGTGATGTCCTTGGCCGCGAGCTGGTCGAACAGCTCCTGGACCTCGTCGGCGTAACCGCCGCGGTCCTCGGGCAGGACGTCGCGCAGCTTGAAGACGGACCACAGGGTGTAGCGGATGACCTTGTTGAGGTCCTTCGCCTTCTTACCGGCGTTCGGGATCTTTTCGGGCGCACTCATACGCCTATTCTCGCCCGTCACCGGGAGTGCCCCGCACCGGGGTCGGTCCTTTTCGACGTGGCGATGATCTCGTCCGCGATCTCGTCGGCGGCGCGGTGGGCCGAGGCGACGCAGGCGGGGATGCCGACACCGTCGTACGCGGCGCCCGCGACCCGCAGCCCGGGGAGCGCGGCGACGGCCTCGCGGACCCGGGCGACGCGGGCGAGGTGGCCGACCGGGTACTGGGGCAGGCCGCCGGGCCAACGGGTGACCGTGGTGGCGACGGGGCGGGCGGCGAGCCCGGTGGCGGCGGCGAGGTCCTTCAGGGAAGCGGCGACGAGGTCGGCGTCCTCGCGGTGGACCTGCTCCTCCTCGCCGTACCGGCCGACGGAGGTGCGCAGCACGAACAGGTCGGGGGCGCCGTCGGTGACCCAGCGCCACTTCTGCGAGGAGAAGGTGGAGGCCTTGATGGTGTGGCCGTCGACGGGCGGCACGAGGAAACCGGAGCCGGCCAGGGCGGGCATGTCGGTGCGGCGGAAGGCGAGGGTGACCAGGGCCATGGAGGCGTACGCGACGGCGTCGAGTTCGGCGACCGCCGCGGGGGCGTGGGGGGCGAGGAGCGCGGCGGCCGGCCCGGCGGGGGTGGCGAGGACGACGGCGTCCGCGGCGAGGACCCGGTCGCCGGTCACGACCTCCCAGCCGGTGGTGCCGGTGCGGCGCAGTCCGGTCACGGGGGCGTCGGTGAGGATCTCGCCGCCCGCGGCGCGGATCGCGGCGGCGACCGCGCCGGGCAGGGTGCCGACACCCCCGTCGACACCGAGGAAGACGGAGCCGCCGAGGCCGGCGGCGGCGCCGGCCGTGTCGGCGGGGGCGGCGGCTCCGGCCCGCTGGACGGCGCGGACGGCGGCGGTGAGGGTGGGGTGGGCACGGGCGGCGTCGAAGAGGGCGGGGACGGCGGCCCGCATCGAGATGCGGTAGGCGTCACCGGCGTACACCCCGCCGAGGAGGGGTTCCACGAGCCGGTCGACGACCTCGTGGCCCATGCGGTCGGCGACGTACGCGCCGATGGCGATGTCCTCGCCGATCTCGGCCGGGGGCAGCTCGGCGTCACGGCCGATCCGGCGCACGCCCTCCTCGGAGAGGAGCCCGTCGACCGCGCGGGCGTCGCCGGGGACGCCCATGACGTGGCCCTTGGGCATGGGGACGAGCGCGCCCCGCGACCAGACGGACGCGGTGGTGGTGGCGGGGGCCTGGAGCCGGTCACCGAGGCCGACCGCCCTGGCGAGGGCGACGGCCTCGGGGCGGCGGGCGAGCAGCGACTCGGCGCCGAGGTCCACGGGCGCTCCCGCGATCTCCCCGGCGAGGAGCTTGCCACCGAGCCGGGGCCCCGCTTCGAGAAGCGTCACCCGGTGGCCGGCGACGGCCAGCCGGTGGGCGGCCGCGAGCCCGGCGATACCGCCTCCGGCGACGACGACATGGGGTCCCGTGGTGTCCGCGTTCATGGGACCACTCTCTCAAATCGCCCGCCGCTCCCGTTCCGAGGCCGGACCGTGACCGCATCGCTACCGCGGAAGGGCAACCCGCTCCGGGGGCTCGTACGTCGAAGAGGCGTCGAAGTGGAAGCACTTCACCACATCCTGGGGGGACACGATGCGAAGCGCACGTACGACGGCGGGAACACGGGTGGCGGCGGCCGCCGCCCTGCTGACGGCCGCACTGGTCGTGACCGGCTGCGGAGCCGACGACACCGGGATGAGCTCGGACGCCAAGCGGGAGCTGGGCGCGGCGCAGCCCGCCGACGGGGCCGAGGGCAGTGCGGCCGACGCCTCCGGCCGGGGGGCCGCCGACGCCGCCTCGGGCAGCGGACAGGCGGCGGCGCCGTCGAAGGCCGCCGCCCGGCAGCACGTCATCCGTACCGCCTCGCTCTCGGTGCAGGTCGCGGACGCCACGAAGGCGGTGGCCACGGCCCGCCGGGTGGCGGCCGCGGCGGGCGGCCGGGTCGAGAACGAGTCGACGGAACGCGTCGACGACACCCACGTCACCTCGCACATCGTGCTGCGGGTGCCGCAGGAGCGGTACGACGCGGTGCTCACCGAGCTCGCGGGCACCGGGAAGCTCCTCAGCCGCAAGGCGGACGCCAAGGACGTCACCGAGCAGGTGGTGGACGTGGAGAGCCGGATCGCCACCCAGCGCGCGAGCGTGGCGCGGGTACGGGCGCTGATGCAGCGCGCGGAGAGGCTCGCGGACGTGGTGACCCTGGAGGGCGAGCTGAGCCGCCGCCAGGCGGACCTGGAGTCGCTGCTGGCCCAGCAGTCCTCGCTGAAGGACCGCACGTCCCTGGCGACGATCTCCCTCCAGCTGACGGAGGAGGAGAAGCCGGCGCCGGCGGCGCCCGACGAGGGCCGCCCGGGCTTCGGGGACGCCCTCGGCGGCGGCTGGAGCGCCCTGGTCGGCGCGGCGACCTGGATCGGCCTCGTCCTGGCGGCCTTGGCCCCGTGGCTCGCGGTCGGCCTGATCGCCTTCGCCCTGTGGCACCGCCTGATCCGCCCCCGCCGCACGGCCCGGAAGCCCCAGGACTCCCCCACGGAGCGGGAGGTGCCGCGTAACGCGGCGGGGGCACCGACGGCTCCCGAGCCCGCGGGGACCCCCGAGAAGTAGTTTCCTCTCATGAGCGAACGTTTGGTTGTCATCGGTGGGGACGCGGCGGGGATGTCCGCCGCGTCGCAGGCGCGCAGGCTCAAGGGGGCCGGGGAGTTGGAGATCGTCGCCTTCGAGCGCGGTCGTTTCTCCTCGTACTCGGCCTGTGGCATCCCCTACTGGGTGGGGGGTGACGTCGCCACCCGCGACGAGTTGATCGCGCGCTCTCCCGAGGAGCACCGGGAGCGCGCCATCGACCTGCGGATGCGGACGGAGGTCACGGAGGTCGACGTGGCCGGTCAGCGGGTCCGTACCCGCGATCTCGAAGCGGGTACGGAGGCGTGGACGGGTTTCGACAAGCTGGTGATCGCGACGGGGGCCCGGCCGAAGCGGCCGCGGCTGCCGGGGATCGACGCGCCGGGGGTGCACGGGGTGCAGACCCTGGGCGACGGGCAGGCGTTGCTCGACTCGCTGGAGCGGGCGCCCGGGCGGCGGGCGGTCGTGGTCGGCGCGGGGTACATCGGCGTGGAGATGGCGGAGGCGCTGCTCGGCCGGGGCTACGAGGTGACGGTCCTGAACCGGGGCGAGCAGCCGATGGCGACCCTGGATCCGGACATGGGCCGTCTGGTGCACCGGGCGATGGACGGTCTGGGAATCACGACGGTCGCTTCGGCGGAGGTCACGAAGATCCTGACGGGTGAGGACTGCCGGGTCCGGGCGGTGGCGACGGACGAGGCCGAGTATCCGGCGGACGTGGTGGTCCTCGGGATGGGGGTGGAGCCGGAGACGTCCCTGGCGCGGGCGGCGGGGCTGCCGCTCGGGTCGCACGGCGGGCTCCTCACCGATCCGGCGATGCGGGTGCGGGGGCAGGAGAACATCTGGGCGGGCGGTGACTGCGTGGAGGTCCTCGACCTGGTCTCGGGCCGGGAGCGGTACGTGCCGCTCGGGACGCACGCGAACAAGCACGGTCAGGTCATCGGTGCGAACGTGGGCGGCGACTACGCGACCTTCCCCGGCGTCGTCGGCACGGCGGTGTCGAAGGTGTGCGACCTGGAGATCGGCCGGACGGGCCTGCGGGAGAAGGACGCCCGTGCGCTGGGGCTGCGGTACGTGTCGGTGACGGTGGAGTCGACGAGCCGGGCGGGGTACTACCCGGGGGCCGCGCCGATGACGGTGAAGATGCTGGCGGAGCGGCGTACGGGGCGGCTGCTCGGCGTGCAGATCGTGGGCCGGGAGGGCGCGGCGAAGCGGGTGGACATCGCGGCCGTCGCGCTGACGGCGCGGATGACGGTGGAGGCGATGACGGCCTTGGACCTGGGGTACGCGCCGCCGTTCTCACCGGTGTGGGACCCGGTCCTGGTCGCGGCCCGCAAGGCCGCGGCGGCGGTCCGCGCGGCGGGCTGAGACGACGACGCCTCCGCCCGGTGGGGCGGAGGCGCCGGCCGTGCGGGGGTGACCGTCAGACGGCGGTCCGGGTGTGGACGTACTCGACGAGGCGGCTCAGCGCGTCGGGGTCCATGGACGGCATGACGCCGTGGCCCAGGTTGAAGACATGGCCTTCCAGGTCCTTCGCGGCGGCGAGGACCTCGTCGGTCTTGGCCTCCACGACCTCGCGGGAGGCGAAGAGCACGGCGGGGTCCAGGTTGCCCTGGAGCGCCTTGCCGGGGCCGACGCGGCGGGCGGCCTCGTCGAGCGGGACGCGCCAGTCGACGCCGACGACGTCCGCGCCGGCCTCGCCCATGAGGCCGAGCAGTTCGCCCGTACCGACGCCGAAGTGGATGCGGGGGACGCCGTATCCGGCGACCGCGTCGAAGACCTTCACGGAGGCCGGCATCACGGAGCGGCGGTAGTCGGCCGGGGCGAGGGCGCCGACCCAGGAGTCGAAGAGCTGGACGGCGGAGGCGCCGGCCTCGATCTGGACCTTGAGGAAGGCCGAGGTGATCTCGGCGAGTCGGTCGAGGAGGTCGGCCCAGAGCTGCGGGTCGCCGTACATGAGCGCCTTGGTGTGCTCGTGGTTGCGCGAGGGGCCGCCCTCGACGAGGTAGCTCGCGAGGGTGAAGGGCGCGCCGGCGAAGCCGATGAGCGGGGTCTCGCCGAGCTCCTCGGTGAGCATCCCGATGGCCTCGGTGACGTAGTGGACGTCCTCGGGGGTCAGGTCGCGCAGCCGGGCGAGGTCGGCGCGGGTGCGGATCGGGTCGGCGACGACGGGGCCCACGCCGGGCTTGATGTCGAGGTCGATGCCGATGGCCTTGAGGGGGACGACGATGTCGCTGAAGTAGATGGCGGCGTCGACCTTGTGGCGGCGGACCGGCTGGAGGGTGATCTCGGTGACCAGCTCGGGCCGCATGCACGACTCGAGCATGGGGATGCCCTCGCGGACCTTCAGGTACTCGGGGAGCGAGCGCCCGGCCTGCCGCATGAACCAGACGGGGGTGTGCGGCACGGGTTCACGCCGGCATGCCTTGAGGAACGCGGAGTCGTGCGTCCGCGACTGCTGCTTCGTCTGCTGGCCCTGCGGGCTGTCGTTGGCACTCACGCCCAGAATCTTCGCATGTGGCGGGAAGCCGCTCGTCCGGGCCGGGTGTCCCTCCCTGCACGGAGGCCCCGTTCCGCCTACTCTTCCCGGCATGGCTGCGGCGCAGGGACATTTTTCCGATCATTCCGACGGCGATCGAGGGACGGGCGAAACGGCGGACAGTACGGAGGCGAACGCAGTGCCACCGGCGTTCCGGCGGGCGGTGGAGGCCTTGCGCTCGGCGCGGCTGCGGCCGGAGGTCGAGGTCGATCCGACGAGGCCGCCGCAGCGCCTCGCGCCGCACGCGTACGCGGTGGAGGCGGCCGTGGTGGACGGCGAGGAGGATCTGGCGGACGGGCGTCTCGTCCTGCTGCACGATCCGGCCGGGCACGAGGCCTGGAAGGGAACGTTCCGCCTGGTGACGCTCGTCCGGGCGGAGCTGGAGCCGGAGATGGCCGCGGATCCGCTGCTGCCGGAGGTGTGCTGGTCCTGGCTGACCGGGGCGATGGACGCCCGGGGCCTGGCGTACGGGGAGGCGAGCGGGACCGTCACGATGGCGGGCTCGCACTACTTCGGCGGGCTCGCGGAGCGCAGGCCGGCGACCCAGATCGAGATCCGGGCGTCCTGGACGCCGCACGAGGGTTCGGGCGGGGGGCCGGACACGGGAGCGCACCTGGCGGCCTGGTGCGATCTGCTCTGCCAGATCGCGGGGCTCCCCCCGGCGCCGGCGGAGCCGGAGCCCGGAGCGGCGGGGACGGTGTCGGGCGCGGGGATCGTCTCGTTGCCACAGCGGCGGGGGCCGCAGCAGCCCTGAGGGTGTGAGCGACGGCGTCCCGGTACTCCCTCCTGTGAGTGACGGGGCGGGGTCCGCTCGTAGGATGATCGATCACGCGTCCGAATTGCCCTAATTGTTACTCACCAAATCGTGATCTTTCCCTAAAGGCGGGCGGCTCGGCTGCCGAAGGAGTGAGAGACCCCTTCACAGCACGGGTTCGCCCCCGGCTTCTTCCCCGAGCCGGCCCCCGTCCCGCATCCTTCCCCCCAGGAGGCCTGGTGTCCGTTCTCCTCGAGCAGCCCGCAAGCCTGGTCGCCTACCGCCCGAACAAGCCGACGGCCATGGTCGTCGTAGCCGATCCGCGCGTCCGTTCCACCGTGACCCGCCACCTGTGGGCCCTCGGAGTACGTGACGTGATCGAGGCTTCGTCCATCGCGGAGGCACGTCCCCGCGTCGGCAACCCGCGCGACATCTGCGTTGCCGACGTCCATCTGCCCGACGGCAGCGGCCTGACCCTGCTGTCCGAGACCCGCGCCGCGGGCTGGCCCAACGGCCTCGCCCTCTCGGCCGCCGATGACATCGGCGCCGTGCGCAACGCCCTGGCGGGCGGCGTGAAGGGCTATGTCGTCACCGGGACCCGGAACAACATCGGGCACCCCACCCGGCCCGGCGCCGCCCCCATCGGCGCCGCGGCCGCCCGTCTCGGCCACCGCCGCCCCCCGGGTACCCCGAGCCACCCGGGCGGCTACCGCGAGCTCTCCGGCCGGGAGGTCGAGGTGCTCCGGCTCGTCGCGGAGGGCCAGTCGAACAAGGCGATCGGCGTCTCCATGGGCCTCTCGGCCCTCACCGTGAAGAGCCACCTCGCCCGCATCGCCCGCAAGCTGGGCACCGGCGACCGCGCCGGCATGGTCGCGGTGGCCCTGCGAACGGGGATCATCCACTGACAGAACGGTGGACATCGGGCCCGCGCCCGCCGACGGAACGTTCCGTCGGCGGGCGCTTGCCGTTCACCGATACCCTTGACAGGTGACCGACGCCCAAGAGACCGCAGCAGACACAGCACTGCGCACCACCGGGGGCGGCCCCCCGGACGACGATGTCCCTGCGAATGGGCTTCCGATCCCGTTGCTGGAGCCCCGTGAGGGAGTTCCGCCCGTCGTCGAGACCGAGGACGCCCTCGCCGAGGTGATCGCCGCCTTCGCGGCCGGCCGCGGCCCCGTCGCCGTGGACGCCGAGCGCGCCTCCGGCTACCGGTACGGCCAGCGCGCCTACCTCGTCCAGCTCCGCCGCGACGGCGCGGGCACCGCGCTCATCGACCCCGTGGGCTGCCCCGACCTGTCGGGCCTCGGCGACGCGCTCGCCGGGTCCGAGTGGATCCTGCACGCGGCGACCCAAGACCTCCCCTGCCTGCGCGACATAGGCATGCAGCCGACCTCGCTGTTCGACACCGAGCTGGCCGGGCGGCTCGCCGGCTTCCCCCGCGTCGGCCTCGGCGCGATGGTCGAGTCCGTCCTCGGCTACGCCCTGGAGAAGGGCCACTCCGCCGTGGACTGGTCCACCCGTCCGCTGCCCGAGCCCTGGCTGCGGTACGCGGCGCTCGACGTGGAACTCCTCGTCGACCTGCGGGACGCGCTGGAGAAAGAGCTCGACCGGCAGGGCAAGCTGGACTGGGCGCACCAGGAGTTCGACGCCATCGCCGCGGCCCCGCCCGCCCCGCCCCGCAAGGACCCGTGGCGGCGGACCTCCGGCATGCACAAGGTGCGCCGCCGGCGTCAGATGGCGGTCGTACGGGAGCTGTGGACGGCCCGTGACGCGGTCGCCCAGCGGCGGGACGTCTCCCCCGGCAAGGTGCTGAGCGACGCGGCGATCGTGGAGGCTGCGCTCGCGGTGCCGGTGAACCTGGCCGCGCTCTCGGCACTGCCCGGTTTCGGCCACCGGACGGGCCGCCGTCAGCTGGAGCAGTGGCAGGCCGCCGTGGACCGGGCCAGGGCGCTGCCGGAGAGCGAGCTGCCGCAGCCCGGTCAGCAGATCGCGGGCCCGCCCCCGCCGCGTGCCTGGGCGGACAAGGACCCGGCCGCGGCGGCCCGCCTCTCGGCGGCGCGCGCGGCGGTCTCGGCGCTCGCGGAGAAGCTGAACCTCCCGCAGGAGAACCTGATCACCCCGGACACCGTGCGCCGGGTCTGCTGGGAGCCGCCGTCACCGTCGGGCCCCGAAGGCGTGTCCGAGGCCCTGACGAACTACGGCGCCCGGCAGTGGCAGGTCGAGCTGGTCACCCCGCTCCTCGTGGAGGCGCTGGCGGCGACGGCGTAGCGCCGCCCGGACAGCCCCCGACGCCCCGAACGGCGCCGGGGGCTTCGTCGTATCCGGCCGTATCCGGCAGAGTTCGGGGTGTGACCTTCGCCGCTTGGCCCCCAGGGGCTGGGCAGCCTGGTTACCCACAAGTAGCATGGGGGAAGCAAGCGCACGCTTAGGCGTGTGCTCGCAGCAGTGCCATCCCGCACCCTGGAGGAGAGCCATCGTGCCTCGTACCGTCAGGGACGTCGTCTTCGTCGACGGCGTCCGCACCCCGTTCGGCAAGGCGGGCCCGAAGGGCATCTACCACGAGACCCGCGCCGACGACCTCGTCGTCAAGGCCATCCGGGAGCTGCTGCGCCGCAACCCGGGCCTCGACCCGGCGCGGATCGACGAGGTCGCCATCGCCGCGACCACGCAGATCGGTGACCAGGGCCTGACCCTCGGCCGTACGGCGGGCATCCTCGCCGGGCTGCCGCAGTCGGTGCCGGGCTACTCCATCGACCGCATGTGCGCCGGTGCGCTGACCGCCGTGACGAGCGTCGCCGGCTCCATCGCCTTCGGTGCCTACGACGCCGTCATCGCCGGTGGCGTCGAGCACATGGGCCGCCACCCCATGGGCGAGGGCGTCGACCCGAACCCTCGGTTCGTGAGCGAGAAGCTGGTCGACGAGTCCGCCCTGTTCATGGGCATGACCGCCGAGAACCTGCACGACCGCTACCCGAGCATCACCAAGCGGCGCGCCGACGAGTACGCCGTGCGCTCGCAGGAGAAGGCCGCCAAGGCGTACGCCGACGGCAAGATCCAGCAGGACCTGGTGCCGATCTCGGTGCGCCGCACCGACGCCTCCACCGGTGAGACCGGCTGGGGACTGGTCACCGCGGACGAGCCGATGCGTCCGGGCACCACCCTGGAGTCGCTGGCCGGCCTGAAGACGCCGTTCCGCGTCCACGGCAACGTGACCGCGGGCAACGCGGCCGGTCTCAACGACGGCGCCACCGCCTCGATCATCGCCTCCGAGGACTTCGCGCGGGAGAACGACCTCCCCGTCAAGATGCGCCTCGTCTCGTACGCCTTCGCCGGCGTCGAGCCCGAGGTCATGGGCTACGGCCCGATCCCCGCGACGGAGAAGGCGCTGGCCAAGGCCGGTCTCTCCATCGAGGACATCGACCTCTTCGAGGTCAACGAGGCCTTCGCGGTCCAGGTCCTCGCCTTCCTGGAGCACTACGGCATCGCCGACGACGACGCCCGCGTCAACCAGTACGGCGGCGCCATCGCCTACGGTCACCCGCTCGCCTCCTCCGGCGTCCGTCTCATGACGCAGCTGGCCCGCCAGTTCGAGGAGAACCCGCAGGTCCGCTACGGCCTCAACACGATGTGCGTCGGCTTCGGCATGGGCGCCACGGTCATCTGGGAAAACCCCCACTGGGAGGGCAAGTGAGCACCACCGCCGAGCTTCTGAAGGGCGCCGCGGAGCTCTTCCCGGACGAGGTCGTCACGAGCGCCCACGTCCGCCACTTCGACCTGCCCGCCGGTGCCGGCCGGTTCGCGCTGATCACCCTCGACAACGGCTTCGACCACACCAAGCCGACCACCTTCGGCCCGCAGTCCCTCGCCAACCTGAACACGGCGATCGACCAGGTCGAGGCGGAGGCCGCCAACGGTGAGATCGTCGGCGTCGGTCTCACCGGCAAGCCGTTCATCTTCGCCGTCGGCGCCGACCTCAAGGGCGTCGAGCTGCTGAAGAAGCACGACGAGGCGCTCGCCATCGGCAAGGGCGGCCACGACGTCTTCAAGCGTCTGTCCGCGCTCGCCGTGCCGACCTTCGCGTACTACAACGGCGCGGCCATGGGCGGTGGCGTCGAGGTCGGTCTGCACTGCTCCTACCGGACCGTGTCGAAGGCCCTGCCCGCCTTCTCGCTGCCCGAGGTCTTCCTCGGTCTGGTGCCCGGCTGGGGCGGCTGCGCGATCCTGCCGAACCTGATCGGCGCGGAGAAGGCCGTCTCGGTCATCATCGAGAACTCGCTGAACCAGAACCGCCAGCTCAAGGGCAAGCAGGTCTTCGAGCTCGGCATCGCCGACGCCCTGTTCGAGGGCGCCGACTTCCTGGAGCAGTCGCTGATCTGGACGGCCTCCGTCCTGAACGGCTCCGTCACCGTCGAACGCCCCGAGATCGACCGCGGCGAGGGCTGGGACCAGGCCGTCGCCAAGGGCCGCGCCATCGCCGACTCCAAGGTGCACGGCGCCGCCCCGGCCGCCTACCGGGCCCTCGACATCATCGAGGCCGCCAAGGACGGCGACCTGCAGAAGGGGTTCGACGCCGAGGACCAGGCCCTCGCGGACCTGATCATGGGCGGCGAGCTGCGCGCCGGCATCTACGCCTTCAACCTGGTGCAGAAGCGCGGCAAGCGCCCCGCCGGCGCCCCGGACAAGTCCCTCGCCCGCCCGGTCACCAAGGTCGGTGTCGTCGGCGCCGGTCTGATGGCCTCCCAGCTGGCCCTGCTCTTCCTGCGCCGCCTGGAGGTGCCGGTCGTCCTGACCGACATCGACCAGGAGCGCGTCGACAAGGGCGTGGGCTACGTCCACGCCGAGATCGAGAAGCTGCTCGGCAAGGGCCGGATCAACCAGGACAAGGCCAACCGTCTCAAGGGCCTGGTCTCCGGCGTCCTGGACAAGGCCGAGGGCTTCGCGGACGCGGACTTCATCATCGAGGCCGTGTTCGAGGAGATGTCCGTCAAGCAGAAGGTGTTCGCGGAGGTCGAGGCGGTCGCCCCGGCGCACGCGATCCTCGCCACCAACACCTCCTCGCTGTCCGTCTCGGAGATGGCCTCCAAGCTCCAGCACCCGGAGCGCGTGGTCGGCTTCCACTTCTTCAACCCGGTCGCGATCCTCCCGCTCCTGGAGATCGTCCGCGGCGAGAAGACGGACGACGCCTCCCTCGCCACCGCCTTCGGCGTGGCGAAGAAGCTGAAGAAGACCGCGGTCCTCACCAAGGACGCCCCGGCGTTCGTCGTGAACCGCATCCTCACCCGCTTCATGGGCGAGATCCAGAACGTCATCGACGAGGGCACTCCCGTCGAGACGGCCGAGAAGGCCATCGAGCCGCTCGGTCTGCCGATGTCGCCGCTGGTGCTCCTGGAGCTCGTCGGCCCGGCGATCGGTCTGCACGTCTCCGAGACCCTGAACCGCTCCTTCCCGGACCGCTTCACCGTCTCGCCGAACCTCAAGCGGGTGGTCGAGGCCGGCAAGCGCGGCTTCTACGTCTACAACGCCGAGAACGGCTTCAAGCCGGAGCTCGACCCGGAGGTCGCCGCCCTCCTCGTCCAGGGCGACTCCGTCCTGACCGAGGAGCAGGTCCGCGACCGTGTCCTGGACGCGGTCGCGCAGGAGATCGGCCTGATGCTGGAGGAGGGTGTCGTCGCCGAGGCCCAGGACATCGACCTCTGCCTCATCACGGGCGCGGGCTGGCCCTTCCACCTGGGCGGCATCACGCCGTACCTGGACCGTGAGGGCGTCTCCGAGCGCGTCAACGGCAAGCGGTTCCTCGCGCAGGGCGTGGCGAGCGTCCCCGCGTAACGCCTCCCCGTACACGGGAACGGCCCCGGCACCTTCTCCAGGTGCCGGGGCCGTTCCCGTGCCGTCAGGGGCCGTGGTCACGCCAGGGAGCGCCAGCCTTCGAGCAGGAGACCGTCCGCCGCCGCCTTCTGACGGGTGGTGAGCAGCGAGGTCCCACCGACGTGGGCCATCACGACGAGACGCCCGTCGAGCCCCCGGGTGAGGACGGGGGCGAGGTCGCCCTGCGCCTCCCCGGTCTCCGACCAGCGGATGCCCTCGGCCTCCTGCTCGCTCGGGTAGGCGGCGAGGGCGAGTCGGCCGTCGGCGGACTGCTGGGCCAGGACCGTGCAGTCGAAGCCGTCGATGAGACAGCGGGTGACGGCGATCCGGCCGGTGCCGACCGCCTCACCGAGGGGCGTGGGCTCCAGCGAGCGCTCCGGCGACCAGGCGCAGACCCGGCCGTCCTCGTCGAGGTAGTAGAGGGTGACGTGCCCGGACGGGCCGGTCGTCGCCGCCAGGGTGCCCATGGTGACCGAGGCCGGCACGACCTCCTCGCGGATCGGCTTGGCGCCGGGCTCGCGCTGGACGTACCGGGCGAGGCCTTCGGCGTGCGCGCTGTACAGCTCGACGAGGCCCGAGCCGTTGGTGACGGCGACCGGCGAGGGGTCGGTCCGGGAGCCGTGCAGGTCCCACCAGGGGTGCCAGCCGCCGGCGTCCTTCTGCGCCCGCACGCTCAGGCCGCCGCCGCCGTTGCGCATGAAGACGTACGCGCGGCCCTGGGCGTCCACGGCGACGGCGGGGTTGCCGGTCCACGGCCCCTTGACGTTGGAGTGCCCGATCGCGCGCCATTCCAGGGCGGGGCGGCCCGTCTGGAACTGGACCGTGTGGACCACCTCGACGTGTCCTTCGTCGCCGCCGGTGGGGCGCAGTCCGACGAGGTGGACGTAGCGGTCGGCGCCCTGGCCGACGGCGAGGAGGGGGGTCAGCCCGCCGCCGCCGAGCGACACCGGCCCGCTCCAGGCTCCGTCGGGCCCCTCGGTCCAGCGCACCACCTCTCCGTCCCGGGGCAGGTAGGCGCTGAACCGGCCCTCCTCCCCTCTGGTCAGCCAAGGTCCCTGGAGTACAGGGGCGGTGGTCGAGGTGTGAGAGCGGGCAGCGGGGACCTGGGATCGATTCGCCATGGGGGGATCCAGCACTCCGGTCGTCGTGAGGAGTTCGGGTACGAACCGACTGTAGTCGTCCTGCCGAACGGCCCCTTCCGCGGCCACCGCACCACTCGCCTCAGTACCGGGCGTTCGGGCCCTCCCGACCGAGCCGGCTGTGACCGCGTCCGTACAGGTAGTACACGACGATGCCGATCGCCATCCAGACGGCGAAGCGGAACCAGGTCTCGCCGGGCAGGTTGAGCATCAGCCAGAGCGAGGCGGCGATGGAGAGGATCGGCAGCGCGGGCACCCAGGGGGTGCGGAAGGCGCGGGGCAGGTCCGGGCGGGTGCGGCGGAGCACGATGACGCCGAACGCGACGAGGACGAAGGCGAAGAGGGTGCCGATGTTCACCAGGGTCGCCAGCTCGTTGATGCTGGTGAAGCCGGCGACGATCGCGATGATCACACCGAGCAGGATCGTCGGCCGGTACGGGGTCTTGTACTTGGGGTGCGTGACGGAGAAGAAGCGCGGCAGCAGGCCGTCACGGCTCATCGCGAAGAACACGCGGGTCTGGCCGAGGAGCAGGATCAGACAGACCGTGGTGAGGCCGACGGCGGCGCCGAAGCTGATGACGCCCGCGTAGAAGGGATGCCCGGCGGCCTTGAAGGCGTCGGCGAGCGGGGCGCTCACGGACAGCTCCGTGTAGTGCTGCATGCCGGTGACGACCAGGGCCACGGCCACGTACAGGACCGTGCAGATGAGGAGCGAGCCCAGGATGCCCCGGGGCATGTCCCGCTGCGGCAGCTTGGTCTCCTCGGCGGCGGTGGCCACCACGTCGAAGCCGATGAAGGCGAAGAAGACGACCGAGGCGGCGGTGAAGATGCCCATGACGCCGAAGTTGGTCGGCTCGTACCCGAAGAGCAGCTGGACGAGCGGCGAGTCCCAGTTGGAGCCGCCGCCCTCGGGGGTGATCGCCGGCGGGATGAAGGGCTTGTAGTTGTCACCGACGATGAAGAACAGGCCCGCGATGATCACGATCATGACCACGGTCACCTTGATCGCCACGACGACGGCGGTGATCCGCGCGGAGAGCTTCATGCCGAGGACGAGGACCACGGTCAGGACCAGGACGAGGATGAAGGCCAGGATGTCGAAGGTGCCGCCCGCGGCGTCCGGGCCCTCCAGCCAGGCCGGTAGGTTCCAGCCGATGTTGTCCATGAGCGAACGGACGTACCCCGACCAGCCGACGGCGACCACCGCCGTACCGAGCGCGAACTCCAGGACAAGGTCCCAGCCGATGATCCAGGCCGGCAACTCGCCGATCGAGGCGTACGCGAAGGTGTACGCCGATCCGGCCACCGGCACCGTCGAGGCGAACTCGGCGTAGCAGAGGGCGGCGAGGGCACAGACGATGCCCGCCGCGACGAACGCGAGGGCGGTGGCCGGGCCCGCGTTCTCCTTGGCGACCTTTCCGGTCAGGACGAAGATGCCGGTGCCGATGATGACACCGACGCCGAACACCGTCAGATCCCACGCGGAGAGTGATTTCCGTAGCGCGTGCTCCGGTTCCTCCGTGTCCCGGATCGACTGTTCGACCGACTTGGTCCGGAACATTCCGGAGTTCGCCCGTGGCTGCTGGTCCGTACTCACCTTCGTACCTCCCTGCCGGCTGTCCGCCCTGGGGTCAGAATGCACGGCAATGGGCCGGTCGGCACTCCGAAGAGTGAGCCGACCGGCCCAAGGGTGACGTCGGGTGACGGGATCCGTCAGTCGCGGGCGGGCTCCACGGCCTGCGCGCTGCTCTCGAACCGGCCGTCGAGCCGTGAGACCAGACCGGTGACCTGACGGGCGATGTCCGGGGCGGTCAGCCCGATCTCGGCCATCACCTCGGCGCGCGAGGCGTGGTCGAGGAAGCGCGGCGGGATCCCGAAGTCACGCAGCGGTACGTCCACCCCGGCGTCGCGCAGCGCCTGCGCGACGGCCGAGCCGACACCGCCGACACGGCTGTTGTCCTCGACCGTGACGACGACCCGGTGACGCTCGGCCATCGGGGCGAGGGCCTCGTCGACCGGCTTGACCCAACGGGGGTCGACGACGGTGGTGGTGATGCCCTGGTTGTCGAGGAGGTTCGCGATCTCCAGGCACATCGGGGCGAGCGCGCCGACGGAGACCAGGAGGACGTCCGGCCTGTCGGTGCCGGGCTCCCGGAGCACGTCCATGCCGCCGACCCTGCGCAGGGCGGGGACGGCCGGGCCGACCGCGCCCTTGGAGAAGCGGACCACGGTCGGGGCGTCGGTCACCTCGACGGCCTCGCGCAGCTGGGCGCGGACCTGGTCGGCGTCGCGCGGGGCGGCGAGCCGCAGGCCGGGGACGACCTGGAGGATCGACATGTCCCACATGCCGTTGTGGGAGGCGCCGTCGGTGCCGGTGACGCCGGCCCGGTCCAGGACGAAGGTGACACCGCACCTGTGCAGGGCCACGTCCATCAGGACCTGGTCGAAGGCGCGGTTGAGGAAGGTCGCGTACACCGCGAAGACGGGGTGCAGTCCGCCGGTGGCGAGGCCGGCCGCGGAGACCGCGGCGTGCTGCTCGGCGATGCCGACGTCGAAGACCCGCTCGGGGAAGGCCTTGGCGAACTTGTCGAGACCGACGGGCTGGAGCATGGCCGCGGTGATCGCGACGATGTCCTCGCGCTCCTTGCCGAGCGCGACCATCTCCTCGGCGAAGACTCCGGTCCAGTCGGCGCCGGAGGAGGAGATGGGCAGCCCCGTGTCGGGGTGGATCTTGCCGACGGCGTGGAAGCGGTCGGCCTCGTCCTGGAGGGCCGGCTGGTAGCCGCGGCCCTTCTCGGTGAGGCAGTGGACGATCACGGGGCCGCCGAAGCGCTTGGCGCGCGTCAGGGCGGACTCCAGGGCCTCCATGTCGTGGCCGTCGATCGGGCCGACGTACTTGAGGCCGAGGTCCTCGAACATGCCCTGGGGGGCGATGAAGTCCTTGAGGCCCTTCTTCGCGCCGTGCAGGGTCTCGTAGAGCGGCCTCCCGACGACGGGGGTGCGCTCCAGGATGTCCTTGCCGCGGGCGAGGAAGCGCTCGTAGCCGTCGGTGGTGCGCAGGGTCGCCAGGTGGTTGGCGAGGCCGCCGATGGTCGGCGCGTAGGAGCGCTCGTTGTCGTTGACGACGATGACGAGCGGGCGGTCCTTGGCGGCGGCGATGTTGTTGAGCGCCTCCCAGGCCATGCCGCCGGTGAGGGCCCCGTCGCCGATGACGGCGACGACGTGGTCGTCCTTCTTCAGGACCTCGTTGGCCTTGGCGAGGCCGTCGGCCCAGCCGAGGACCGTGGAGGCGTGCGAGTTCTCGATGACGTCGTGCTCGGACTCGGCCTGCGAGGGGTAGCCGGAGAGGCCGCCCTTCATCTTGAGCTTCGAGAAGTCCTGGCGGCCGGTGAGCAGCTTGTGGACATAGCTCTGGTGGCCGGTGTCCCAGAGGACCTTGTCCTTCGGGGAGTCGAACACGCGGTGCAGGGCGATGGTCAGCTCGACCACGCCGAGGTTGGGCCCGAGGTGCCCGCCGGTCTTGGAGACGGCGTCCACGAGGAACGTCCTGATCTCGTCGGCCAGCTGGTCCAGCTGTTCCGGGGAGAGCCGGTCCAGATCTCGCGGTCCCCTGATACGGGTCAGCAATGCCACCCGTGCCTCCTTGCGTTTGAGCTGGTCGAGCTTGCCGATTTGTCGAGTCTAATGTTCCGTCTTGGATCGTGGGCATCGGGCCGGTGGATGAGGCGTCACCCTCACGGCCTACACGCCGCTGATCTGTACGGCCCCGTGCCGGGCGGTGCACTGCTCCGGACGCAGCAGTGCCCGGCGCCGGTTTCGCGGCGCCGGGCGGTGTGGCGAGCGTTACGCGCGCGGGACGGGGTCCGTCACGCGCGCGGGACGGGGTCCCTAGGCGCGTCCCGCCGTCTTCTGCGTCTTGCGGGAGACCGAGTCGATGATCACGGCGATGAGCAGGACCGCGCCGGTGATCATGTACTGGATCGCGTTCGAGGACAGGTTCATCTGGTTGAGGCCCTGGACGATCGACTGGATGACCAGGATGCCGAGGAGCGCCGACCAGACCTTGCCGCGTCCGCCGAACAGGGACGTACCGCCGATGACCGCGGCGGCGATGCACATCATCAGCTGGTTGCCGCCGCCGAGGGAGCGGTCGGCGCCACCGGTCGCGGAGGCGAGGAACAGTCCGCCGATCGCACCCATCGTGCCGGAGATCATGAACACCGAGATCCGGATCCACGCCACGTTGATGCCGGCGCGGCGGGCGGCCTCGATGCCGCCGCCGACGGCGAAGACCTGACGGCCGTAGGTGGTGCGGCGCAGCACGAAGTCGGTGACGAGCAGGATCACCAGGAAGATCACCAGCGACAGCGGGAGGCCCTGCTCCTGGTTGAAGCCGTAGGCGGCGACGAGGACCAGGACCGCGAGGACGGCGGTGCGCAGGATCATCTCGCTCTGCGGGCGGTACGGCAGCTCGGCGGCCTTGCGACGGCGGGCGTCGCGCAGCTGGGCGAGGTAGAAGGCGGCGACGACGGCCACGGCGAGGCCGTAGGCGGCGGCGACGTCGGAGAAGTAGTACTTGGTGAGGTCGCCGACGAAGCTGCCGATCGGGGTCGGGATGGTGGACCGCTCGCCCATGACCCAGGTCTGGAGACCGGCCCAGCCGAGGAAGCCGGCGAGGGTGACGACGAAGGCGGGCACGCCGATCTTGGCGAAGACCAGGCCGTGGAAGGCGCCGAGCAGGGTGCCGGAGAGGATGCCGAGGAGGATGGCGAGGCCGTCCGGCATGTCGGTGCCGAGGACGCCCCATACCGCGCCGGCCAGGCCCGCGACGGAGCCGACGGCGAGGTCGATCTCGCCGAGCAGCAGCACGAACACGATGCCGACGGCCATGATGCCGGGGCCGACCGCGTACAGCGTGATCTGGTCGAGGTTGTACGAGGTGATGAAGTTGCCGGTGAGGGCCTGGAAGACGATGCCGATGACGACGAGGCCGACCACGACGGGCAGCGAGCCGATCTCACCGGAGCGGATCTTGCGCTTGAACTCGTCGACGTAGCCCTTGAAGCCCTGCTCGCGCACGAGGAGGCGGGGGTCGACGGCGGGGACCGCGGCGGCGGCCGGGGTCTCGGTCACCGGGGTCTGCTCGCCGGGGGCCTGCGCGTCCGGGGTGCGGGGTTCGGGGACCGCTGCTTCCTCGCTCGCGGCGGGAGGGGTGTTGCTCACTTCGCTACCTCCGCGTTGCGGGCCTGGCGGCGGGTCACGGCGTTGTCCGTGGCACCGGTGATCGCGGCGATGATCTCTTCGTGTGTGGTGGTGGCCACCGGGAAGGTGCCGTTGTTGCGGCCCAGGCGCAGCACCGCGACGGTGTCGGCGACGGCCTTCACATCGGCCATGTTGTGGCTGATGAGGATGACGCCGAGGCCCTGCTCGCGCAGGCGCTCGACCAGGTCGAGGACCTGGGCGGTCTGCTCGACGCCGAGGGCGGCGGTCGGCTCGTCCAGGATCACGATCTTGGGGTTGCCGACGAGGGCGCGCGCGATGGCGACGACCTGCCGCTGGCCGCCGGAGAGGGCGGCGACGGGGATGCGGACGCTGGGGATGCGGATGGAGAGCGTGGAGAGCAGGTCCTTGGCCCGCTTCTCCATGACGACCTCGTCGAGGACGCTGCCCTTCTTGATCTCGCGGCCGAGGAACAGGTTGGCGACGACATCGAGGTTGTCGCAGAGCGCGAGGTCCTGGTAGACGGTCGCGACACCGAGGTTCTGGGAGTCCTGCGGCCGCTGGATCTCGACCTGCTCGCCCTCCCACTCGATGACGCCCTCGTCGATCGGGTGCACGCCGGCGATCGTCTTGACCAGCGTGGACTTTCCCGCTCCGTTGTCGCCGACGAGCGCGACGACTTCTCCTGCGTGGACTTCGAGATCGACACCGGAGAGGACCTGAACCGCTCCGAACCGCTTGAAGATCCCGCGCAACGCCAGCACGGGCGTCTGGGACACGTGAACCAACTCCTTCGCCGCCCGCGGGCGGCGGCATGTCGCGCCGCCGGTGCAGCGCCAAAGTTCGAGAGGGGGGTGAGCTCGTCCGGCCCCCGGGCCGACAGCGGGGTCTGGGTCGGCCGGGGGCCGGACGGGCGGGAGGACGGATCCCAGTACCGCACGCCGACCGGAGGGAGTGTTCACCCTCTGTACGCGGGCCGTGGCGGCGGCCCCGTGCCGGCCACCCCGTCCGAGGGGCGGCCGGTGGGCCGTACGCGGCCGGCGGCGGGATCCGTGGTGCCGGGCCCTCGGGGGGCCCGGCGGGTGGGGCGAGGGCTTACTTGACGCCCAGCTCGGTGCACTTGGCGGCGAGGTCCGCGGTGCAGAGGTCGGCGGCCTTGTAGATGCCGTCCTTGACGACCGTGGTCTGGATGTTGGTCTTGTCGACCACGACCGGCGGGAAGAGCGTGGACGGCACGCCGTCGGTCGCGCCCTGGGCGCCGAGCTCCTTGCCCTGGAGCAGGTTGACCGCGAACTTGGCGGCCTCGGGGGCCAGCTGGAGCGGCGACTTGTAGATGGTGAAGGTCTGCGTGCCGGCGATGATCCGCTGGATGCCCGCGACCTCGGCGTCCTGGCCACCGACCGGGATGTTCTTGATGCCGGCGTTCTCGAGGGAGGTGATGATGCCGCCGGCCATGCCGTCGTTGGCGGAGTAGACCGCGGTGATCTTGTCCTTGCCGAGCGAGGAGATCGCGGCGGACATCTTCTCGCCCGCGACCTTCGGGTCCCACTCGCCGGAGGCCTCGTAGGCGATCTTGCCGACCTTGCCGTCGAGGGCGGCGTGGGCGCCCTTCTTGAACAGCCCGGCGTTCGGGTCCTTCTCGTCGCCGTTGATCATCACGACGTTGGCGGTGGCGGCCTTGCCGCCGAGGGCGGCGAGGAGCGCCTGGCCCTGGAGCTCGCCGACCTTGTTGTTGTCGTGGCTGACGTAGGCGTCGGCGCCCTTGACGGCACGGTCGTACGCGATGACCTTGACGCCCTTGGCCTTGGCCTCGGTGACCCAGCCCTCGGCCTTGGTGGCGTCGACCGAGCCGAGCGCGATGACCTTGACGCCGTCGGCGATCAGCTGGTCGAACTGCTGCTTCTGCTTGACGACGTCGGAGACCGCGTTGTTGTAGACGACCTCGCAGTCACCGCAGGCGGCCTTGACGGCCTTCTCGAACTGGGGCTTGTCGAGGGCCTCGTAGCGAGCGGTCTTGTTCTCCGGAAGGAGCAGGCCGATCTTGGTCGAGCTGCCCTTGTCCGCGCTGTCGTCGCCGCCGGCCTGGCCGCAGGCGGCGAGCGTGAGGGCCATCGAGAGCGCGGCCGTGGCTATGGCGGCACGACGCGTCACTGCGTTCATGTGGGTTTTGCCTCCCTGACGAGGCCGCGACGTTGCGGCCGAGGTGGCACGAAGTCAACTCGGCCGCAACGTTGCCGTCAAGAAGTAAATTCTTAACGAGATGACAACGGTGGTGTTCGTTATCTAAGTGAAGGCAAGCCGGGAGGCCGGCGCGGCCGTCGGGAGGGCACTCTCCAACAGGGTTGAATCGCCCATTTCGCTCAGGACGAGCGCGAGCGCGCCGAGCACCTCCGCGCGGCCGCCGAGGGCCCCCTGGGTCAGCGAGAGCTGCCGGGCGGCGCTGGGGATCGCGTACCGGGAGACGGAGTCCCTGATGGGCGCAAGGACCAGCTCGCCGGCCTCGGCGAGGTCGCCGCCGAGCACCACCCTGCTGGGATTGAGAAGGTTGCAGAGGTTGGCGATGCCGCTGCCGATGTGCCGCCCCACGTCGGCGATCACCCGCCGGCAGCCCGGGTCGCCCTCCCGGGCCAGCTGGACGACCCGTTCCATGGTGAGGTCGGGGCCGTGGCCGGGCTGGAGCAGCGGCAGGACGTACCGGGCGGCGGTGAAGGTCTCCAGGCAGCCGCGGTTGCCGCAGCGGCAGACCGGACCCGACTCGTCGAGCGTGATGTGCCCGATCTCACCCGCGGTGCCGCCCGGCCCCCGGTAGACCCGCCCGTCGATGACCAGGCCGGCGCCGACACCGCTGGCCACCTTGATGTACGCCAGGTCCTTGACGCCCCGCCCGCTGCCCCAGACCAGCTCACCGAGGGCGCCGAGGTTGGCGTCGTTGTCGACGTGCACGGGGACGCCCAGGCGGCCGGACAGTTCCTCCGCGGGGTTGATCCCGCTCCAGCCCGGCAGGATCGAGGTCGACCCGAGGGTTCCGGAGGAGACGTCGATCGGGCCCGGCACGCCGAGTCCGACGCCGATCACCTTGTCCGGGCCGATCCCGGTGGCCAGGATCAGCCGCTTGACCAGCTGTTCCGCCCGGTCGAAGCCCTCGGCGGCGGAGGCGTCCACGTCGAGCGGCTCGGCCTCCTCCGCGAGCACCTGATGGGCGAGGTTGCCGACCGCGACCCGGAGGTGGGTGTGGCCGAAGTCGACGCCGATCACGATGCCGGCGTCGCCGGAGAGCGAGACGCTGCGGGCGCGGCGGCCGCCCGCGGAGGTCGGTGTGACGTCGACGGTGCCGCCGTCCTTCAGCTCCCGGACGATGTTGGAGACCGTCGCGGCGGACAGGCCCGTCGCCCGGGCGATCTCCGCCTGGGTCAGCGATCCGGCCATCCGCACCGCCCGGACGACCCGTTCGAGATTGGCCCTGTGCAGAGACGTCTGCGACCCCGGAGTCTCCATCGACTCACTCACTCCCACCGTTTTCTCCAACATGTGAACTCTAAGGGGACGCTTTCGCCTTGGTCCCCGTCAAGACCTTGAGAGGCGGACGGTCCGAGTCACACGGTGTCGGCGGTACGCGCGGAGCCCCCGGCACGGGGTTCGCCGGGGGCTCCGCGGGTACGGGAAGGGGGGTTACGGGATCACTTCACGGCGCCGGCCGTCAGACCGGCCACCACCTGCCGCTGGAAGATGATGTACGCGGCGAGGACCGGGAGCATCGCCATGACGAGGCCTGCGAAGAGCCCGGACCAGTCGCCCTTGTAGCCCTGGCTGACGGCGAGCTGGACGAGTCCCTGCGAGAGCACCTTCCGCTCCGGCTCGGTGTTGAGCACGGTCGGCAGCAGGTACTGGTTCCACTGGCCGAGGAAGTTGAAGATGCCGACGCTGATGAGGCCGGGCTTGGCCATCGGCAGCATCACCTGGAAGAAGGTCCGGGTGTGCGAGGCGCCGTCGACGAAGGCCGCCTCCGCGACCGAGGACGGCAGGGTGCGGAAGAAGGCGGTCAGGAAGAAGACGGTGAACGGCAGCGAGTACGCGATGTACACGAGGATCAGGCCGTGCAGCGTGTTCAGGAGGGCCATGTTCTGCATCACGTAGAACAGCGGCACGAGCGCCAGGATGATCGGGAAGCTCATCCCTCCGATGAAGAGGAAGTAGATGAAGCGGTTGCCCGGGAAGTCGAAGCGGGCCAGGACGTAGGCCGCCATCGAGCCGAGGAACAGGGTTCCGAGGAGCGAGCCGCCGACCACCAGGAGCGTGTTCAGGAAGTAGTCGCTCATATGGGCTTCGGTCCAGGCCCGCGACCAGTTCTCGAAGTGCAGCCGGTCCGGGAGCGCCCACGGGGACGTGAAGATCGCCCGGTCGGTCTTGAAGGAGGTCATCACCGCCCAGAGCAGCGGCGTGACCACCATGATCGCCCAGATGATCAGTACGCCGTGCGAGAAGACGTTGAGGGCCGCGCCCTCGGCCTTGGCGGTCCTCCGGGGCGGGGGCGTGACCGTCTTGGTGACCACGGGTCCCGGTCCGCCCGGGGAGCCGGGGCTCTCGACGCCGGTGGGGGCAGTGTCGGTCGTCTTCATCAGAACTCCAGCCGCTCGCGCCGGCCCACCTTCATCACGACGGCCGCGAAGGCCAGCGTGACGAGGAGGAGCGCGACACCGATGGTCGTGGCGTAGGCGGCCTGACCGTCCCGGAACGCCTTCTGGTACACGTACAACGGAAGGACGATGGTCGAGTAGTCCGGTCCGCCGCCGCTGGGGCCGACGGTCATGATCTGGACGACGGCGAAGGACTCCGCGCCGAGCGCGAGGATGCCCATGTAGATCCAGCCCGACTGCACGGTGTCCCAGAGCAGCGGCAGGGTGATCTTGAAGAACGTGGTGAAGCGGTTCGCGCCGTCGAGGAGGGCCGCCTCGTAGAAGTCCCGAGGAATGGACGCCATGCCGGCCGAGAAGAGGACGACGAAGAATCCGACCGTGGACCAGACGAGGACCACCATCACACAGATGAGGGCGAGGTCCGGGTCTCCCAGCCAGTCCGGCTGGACGTTGTCGAGACCGACGCCCTTCAGAACGGAATTGATGGCTCCGCTGTTCGGGTTGTACGCGAACTGGAAGAGCAGCGCCACGATCGCGATCGACAGCACCTGCGGGAAGAAATAGACGATCTTGTAGAAGGACGAGCCGCGCACACCCGCGATGGCCGCGCCCCTACGGCGCCGACCGCCGACATTGAGCATGAAGGCGAAGAACAGCGCGAGTCCGACCGTCACGATCGGGAGCACCACCGCGAAGGTCAGGCTGTGCTGGAGCGATTTCCAGAAGATCTCGTCGTCCAGCATCCGGCTGTAGTTGTCGACCCCGACCATCCCGAATTCGGGACTCAGTCCCGTCCAGTCCGTGAAGGAGTAGTAGATGGACTGGATGAAGGGCCAGATGACGAACAGCGCGTAGAGCGCGAGGGGGGCCGCCAGGAACCCCACGATGAAACGGTGCTTGCCGTGTTGCATTTCCTACCGACCCCGATCTTCCCGCGGAGGCGCGCCGCTGGTGCCGCGCGCGAAGGGCCCGGGGCCCGCTCCCGGTCGGCGGGAAGGGGCCCCGGCACAGCTCACTGGTGCTTGTAGTGCTTGATCGAGGAGTCCTTGGCCGCTTCGTCGGCGTACTTCTGGATCTTCTTGATCGTCTCGGCCGGGGTCGCGCGGCCCGCCATCATCTCGCCGATGGCCGCGACACCGATCTTCTCCTTCTGGAGGGCGACGTACCAGTCCTGGAGGCGCGGGTTGACGACGTTCTGACCGGCCTTCTCCAGCGCCGCGACGCCCGACTTGAGGCCCGGGGTCAGCTCGATGCCGTCGGTGCCGCCGTTGAACGCGGTGAGGGACTTCACGGACTGGGTGAAGTTCTTGGACGACGCCTCGCTGAGCATGATGCGCAGCTGCTCCATGCCGCCCTCGGGGTTCGCCGCCTTCGCCGGGACGATGAAGGGCTCACCACCGGAGGCCCAGATGGTGCCGAACGGCATCTTGTCCGAGGCGTCGATGCCGGTCGGCGCGGAGACGGCAAGGCCGAAGTCGGCCGGCATGGTCTTCGCGGCCTCGTTCTCGACCCAGGAGCCGTTCGGGATGAACAGCGCCTTGCCCTCGGTCCAGGCGGTCTGCGACTGGATGTGGTCGAGACCGGGCGTGCCCTTGAGGATGTAGCCCTTCCGGACGAGCTCGTAGTACGCCTCGAAGCAGGCCTTGACCGCCGGGTGCTCCCAGGCCTTCGGCTCCAGGTTGTCGATCGCGTCCAGGACCTCGCGGCCGCCGACCTTGCCGATCATCGGGTAGAGCGAGAAGGGGACGTAGTACGGGTGCTTGCCCGCGTACGTCCAGCCGGCGATGCCCTTCTTCTTGGCCTTCTCACAGACGGCCAGCATCTCGTCCCAGGTCTCCGGGTACTTCGCGTCGAGCGAGTCGAGGAGCTTCTGGGAGTACCAGACGCCGTAGATCGTGTACGCGTAGTACATGATCCACACCGGGTCGCCGTCGAACTGGCCCATCTCGACGATGCCGGGCCGCAGGGTGTCGCGGACCTTCTTGCTCGGGTCGTCGATGGAGGGCGCGTCCAGGAGCGGGGTGAGGTCCGCGAGCTGCTTCTGGCCGACGAGGACACCCATGTCCATCTGCTCGGCGCCGGAGTTGTCGATGAGGTCCGGCGGGTTGCCGCCGTTGAAGCGCGGCTGGAGCGTGGTGGTGATCTTCTGGGTGGGGGTGAACTTGACCTTCGCCTTGGGGTAATTGGTCTCGTAGACCTTGACCGCGTCCTTGGCGTACTGCTGTCCGAATCCGCCGTCGAAGAGGACGAAATCGAGCGGTGCCGACTCGTTCACCGCGAGCGGGTTCTTTTCGGACTTCGTGCCCTTCTCGACCTTTCCGTTGCCGCCGCTGTCGCTGCTGGCACAGGCGGAGAGGAAGCCCATCGTCGGTACGGAGATCAGACCGATAGCGGCAGAACGCTTGATCAGATCGCGACGGCCAAGGCCCTCATCGGTGTGTGCGGAGGTGGATCCCATGCTCAAGTCCTCGCCTTCATTCAGGACTCAGGCGGTGTACCGGTCGCCCGTACGCGCTCGCCACAGGCGAAGGGCCCCGCCACCGCGGTCATTTGCAGCCGGGTCGTGCAGGCGTCGGGCCGTCGTGTGATGGATACGACTGGCTGGACGCCGACAGGTATAGTCCACTTCCCTTCGTCCGAGCAAGATCGAAACCAGGTTTCGGCAGCCATCTTTCCCGAGTTGAGACCTCGGGGATAAGCACGGCGGATCTGCGGCGTTTCGTCCAACCATCCGTTCGTCGGCACCCTTGACACGACATCAGGCCTCACCGTACTGCGGCCGTTCCGTCGGGCCACGGAGGGCGGCTCGCGGACAGACGCGGACAAGGGGGACATGAGAACGGGATCGAAACAGTTGTGTCACAGACCCCCTGCCCGGTGAAGGTTCTGTAAGGGCGATCCGGGATCATAGAGGTCCACCGTCTCCGTCCTCACGCAGCGACGAACGGCGGAACCTGCCTTTCACCTCTCGCATCTGGAGTAATACGTGGCCAACTCTTCTGGCCTGAACCGCACGGGCGTCCTGTCCCGTGTCACCGTGGCCGCGATCACGGCCGCCCTCGTGGGCACCACGACCGCCGCGGTCGCGGCGGACGCGCCGGAGCCCGGCTCCGCCGTCGCCGCCAAGCCGGCCATCACGGCTCCGGCCGCCTCCGCCGCGAGCACCACCGCGGCCGCGGCCGACGCGGAGCTGCGCTTCCTCGGCGGCGTCTCGGGCTCGACCCTCTACTGGTACGCGCCGAACGGCTCCGGTGGCTACGAGGCCCGCGAATGGGCCACCGACACCTGGGGCAGTGTCAAGAACGCGCAGCAGGCGGACAACGACGGTGACGGCATCGCCGACGACACCTGGATCTGGTACACCTCCGGCACGATGGCCTACGGCTCGGGCGAGTCGACCGACTCGTCGTTCACGAACGTCGGTAGCGGCTGGAACATATACAACAAGATCGTCTCGCCGGGCCAGCTCGGTGGCGGCGCGGCTACGGACATCGTCGCCCGCGACGCGTCCGGGGTCCTGTGGCTGTACCTCGGCTACGGCAACGGCAAGGTCGCTCCGCGCGTCAAGGTCGGCGGTGGCTGGGGCGCCTACAACCAGATCGCCGGTGTCGGCGACCTGAGCGGTGACGGCAAGGCCGACATCGTCGCCCGCGACGGTTCCGGCATCCTGTGGCTGCACAAGGGCACGGGCGACTACAAGGCCCCGTTCACCGGTCGCACCAAGATCGGTGGCGGCTGGGGCGCCTACAACGCCATCGTGGGCGTGGGCGACCTCGACTGGGACGGGCGCAGCGACCTGATCGCGCGGGACACCGCCGGTCGGCTCTACCGTCACTCGGGTACCGGCAACGCGGCCGCGCCGTTCGCGCAGCGCGTCGTGATCGGCACCAGTGGGTGGAACACCTACCGTCTGATGTTCTGATCCTTCCGATCGCCTGCGATCAACGAAAGGGCCCCGCTCCTCTTCCGAGGAGCGGGGCCCTTGCCGTTCAGCCGGTCCGGGGGTGTCAGCCGCGGATCAGGTTGCGGAGCACGTACTGCATGATGCCGCCGTTGCGGTAGTAGTCCGCCTCGCCGGGGGTGTCGATGCGGACGACCGCGTCGAACTCGACACCGGTGTCGGTGCTGACCTTGACCGTCCGCGGGGTCGTGCCGTTGTTGAGCTCCTCGACGCCGGTGAAGGAGAAGGTCTCCTCGCCGGTCAGGCCCAGGGTCGCGGCGGTCTGGCCCTCGGGGAACTGGAGCGGCAGGACGCCCATGCCGATGAGGTTCGAACGGTGGATGCGCTCGTACGACTCGGCGACGACGGCCTTGACGCCGAGCAGCGCGGTGCCCTTGGCGGCCCAGTCGCGGGACGAGCCGGAGCCGTACTCCTTGCCCGCCAGGATCGCGAGCGGGGTGCCCTGCTCGATGTAGTTGCGGGAGGCGTCGTAGATGAACGACACCGGGCCGTCCGGCTGGGTGAAGTCGCGGGTGTAGCCGCCCTCGGTGCCCGGCGCGATCTGGTTGCGCAGGCGGATGTTGGCGAAGGTGCCGCGGATCATGACCTCGTGGTTGCCACGGCGCGAGCCGTAGGAGTTGAAGTCACGACGCTCCACACCGTGCTCGGTGAGGTACTTGCCGGCCGGGGTGTCGGCCTTGATGGCACCGGCCGGGGAGATGTGGTCGGTGGTGACCGAGTCGCCCAGCTTGGCAAGGACGCGGGCGCCGACGATGTCGGTGACCGGGGTGGTCTCCATCGTCATGCCCTCGAAGTACGGGGGCTTGCGGACGTAGGTGGACTCGGTGTCCCACTCGAAGGTGTTGCCGGTCGGGATCGGCAGCGCCTGCCACTGGGCGTCACCCGCGAAGACGTCCTGGTAGGACTTGTTGAACATGTCCTCGCCGATGGCGTTGGCGACGACGTCGTTGACCTCGGCCTCCGTCGGCCAGATGTCGGCCAGGTAGACGGGCTTGCCGTCCTGGTCGACGCCGAGGGCGTCCTTGGTGATGTCCACCTTCATGGACCCCGCGAGGGCGTACGCGACGACCAGCGGCGGGGAGGCCAGGTAGTTCATCTTGACGTCGGGGTTGATACGGCCCTCGAAGTTCCGGTTGCCGGAGAGGACCGAGGTGACCGCGAGGTCGTGGTCGTTGACGGCCTTGGAGACCTCCTCCGGCAGCGGGCCGGAGTTGCCGATGCAGGTGGTGCAGCCGTAGCCGACGAGGTTGAAGCCGACCTTGTCGAGGTACGGGGTGAGACCCGCCTTGTCGAAGTAGTCGGTGACGACCTTCGAGCCCGGGGCGAGGGTGGTCTTGACCCACGGCTTGCGGGTCAGGCCCTTCTCCACGGCCTTCTTCGCGACGAGCGCGGCGGCGACCATGACGTACGGGTTCGAGGTGTTGGTGCAGGAGGTGATGGCCGCGACCGTCACCGCACCGTGGTCGATCTCGTACGTCGAGCCGTCGGGGGCGGTCACGGTGACCGGCTTCGACGGGGCGCCGTTCGGGTGGTTCGCCGGGGCGTCGGAGGCCGGGAACGACTCCTTGCCCTGCTCGTCCACGTCGTCCACGTAGTTGCGGACGTCCTGGGCGAACTGCTGGGCGGCGTTCGCGAGGACGATGCGGTCCTGCGGGCGCTTCGGGCCGGCGATGGAGGGGACGACCGTGGAGAGGTCGAGCTCCAGCTTCTCGGAGAAGTCGGGCTCGGCGGCCGGGTCGAGCCAGAGGCCCTGCTCCTTGGCGTACGCCTCGACGAGCGCGACCTGCTGCTCGGAGCGGCCGGTGAGCTTGAGGTACTTCAGGGTCTCGCCGTCGATCGGGAAGATCGCGGCGGTGGAGCCGAACTCCGGCGACATGTTGCCGATGGTGGCGCGGTTCGCGAGGGAGGTCGCGGCGACGCCCTCACCGTAGAACTCGACGAACTTGCCGACGACGCCGTGCTTGCGCAGCATCTCGGTGATCGTGAGGACCAGGTCGGTGGCGGTGGTGCCGGCCGGGAGCTCGCCGGTCAGCTTGAAGCCGACGACGCGCGGGATGAGCATGGAGACCGGCTGGCCGAGCATCGCGGCCTCGGCCTCGATGCCGCCGACGCCCCAGCCGAGCACACCGAGGCCGTTGACCATGGTGGTGTGGGAGTCGGTGCCGACGAGGGTGTCGGGGTACGCCTGGCCGTTTCGGACCATGACCGTACGGGCCAGGTGCTCGATGTTCACCTGGTGGACGATGCCGGTGCCCGGGGGGACGACCTTGAAGTCGTCGAAGGCGGTCTGGCCCCAGCGCAGGAACTGGTAGCGCTCCTTGTTGCGGCCGTACTCCAGCTCGACGTTCTGGCCGAAGGCCTCCTTCGTGCCGAACTTGTCGGCGATGACCGAGTGGTCGATGACCAGCTCGGCCGGGGAGAGCGGGTTGACCTTCGCCGGGTCGCCGCCGAGCTCCTTGACGGCCTCGCGCATGGTGGCGAGGTCGACGACACAGGGAACGCCGGTGAAGTCCTGCATGATCACGCGGGCCGGCGTGAACTGGATCTCCTGGCTCGGCTGGGCCTGCGAGTCCCAGCCGCCGAGGGCCCGGATGTGGTCGGCGGTGATGTTCGCGCCGTCCTCGGTGCGGAGCAGGTTCTCCAGGAGGACCTTCAGGCTGTAAGGGAGGCGCGCGGAGCCCTCGACCTTGTCCAGCTTGAAGATCTCGTACGACTCGTCACCCACGCGCAGCGTGCTGCGGGCGTCGAAGCTGTTCGCCGACACGACAGTCTCCTTCATCAGTGTGCGCGATTACCGCGCAGCGACAATATGCGGCTGCCGCCGCGTGGTGCCGCCCGACTCCCCGCCGATCCGCTAAGGTAAGACTTAGTTAGGTAACCCTTACCGGGTGGGCGGCCGCGGTGCGCCGTAAGCAGTTATCTCGATGTCGAGATAACTCTAGTGCATCCCCGCCAGTCGGTCATGCCCGGCATGCCTGTGATCGCCGCCATGACGCCCCGGGGGGATCGGGGCGGCGCGGGTCGGCAGGCGTACGCCCCCGGTGAAGCCGGCCGCGCGAAACTTTCCCTCGGGGTAGGCGACGCGAATCTTCCCGGAGGCTAACGAGCCCCCGGGCCGGCTCCAGGGGAGCCGGTCAGGAACAGATCCCGGGAGGCCGGTCAGGGGCAGAGGTCCATGACGTGGTCGTCGAAGGCGGGGAACTCGGTCGCCGCCTCCTCCCGTACGCGGGACGCCGGTGCGCGGTGGGCCGGGGCGAAGCGCTCCGCGATCGCCGTCAGCTCGGGGTGGGGGTGCGGGGCCCAGTCGGGCTCGTACGAGGTGGCCGCCTCCCACGGGCCGTAGCCGGCCGCGAGCAGCCACAGGAAGGAGCCCAGGTCGCGCGCGACGACGCCGGTCTCGCCCTCGGAGCCGAGGAAGACGACGGGCTGCTCGACGACCGGGCGGCCAGGGCGGACCATCCAGAAGGCCGCGTACCCGCCGGTGCCGTCCTGGCCGAAGACGCGGAAGTCGTCGCCGGTCAGCTCGCCGTTGCCCGTCCAGGCCCGGAACCAGTCCGTGGTCTCCTCGGCGGACAGGAAGGCTTCGAAGGGCTCGAGGTCGACGCCGGAGCCCTCCTCGTGCTCGAAGCGGACCGCCATGGCGGCGGCGAGCCCCGGGGGGAAACGACGGTCGTCGGTCGGCGTCATGCGAACAGGTTAGCGATCGGATGGGGGGTGGGCGGGCACCGGGCGTGGGCGGGTCACCCGGGGCACCCCCGGGCCCGGACGTCACCCCGACGGCCGGCGGCGGTCACCGGGCCTTCACGTCACCCGGCGTGGACGGTCATCGGTGGGGCGGTGGGTTCCCGGCTCCTCGGTGGTCGCCGTGGACCGGCGGAAGGTGCGGCGGTAGGCGTCCGGGGGGACGCCGAGGGTGCGGTTGAAGTGGCGGCGCAGGGTCGTGGCCGTGCCCATGCCGGTGGCCGCCGCGATGGCGTCGACGCTGTCGCCGCTGGATTCGAGGAGCTCCTGGGCGCGCCGGATGCGCTGGGTCAGCAGCCATTGGAGCGGGGTGGCGCCGGTCACCGTCCTGAAGTGGCGGCCGAGGTGGCGTGAGCTCATGTTCGCGCGGCGGGCCAGGTCCTCGACGCTGAGCGGCTGGTCGAGCCGCTCGATCGCCCACGGGAACAGCTCGGTGAGCGGGTGGTCCTCCTGCGCGGGCACCGGCGCGGTGACGAACTGGGCCTGACCTCCGGACCGGTGCGGGGGCACGACCAGACGGCGGGCGATCGTGTTGGCGTACGCCGAACCGTGGTCGAGGCGGACCAGGTGCAGGCAGAGGTCCATCGCGGCGGCCTTGCCGGCGGAGGTGAGCACGGTGCCGTTGTCGACGTAGAGGACGTCCGGGTCGACCTCGACCCGGGGGTGGCGGGCGGCCAGGACGTCGGTGTGCGCCCAGTGTGTGGTCGCGCGGCGGCCGTCGAGCAGTCCCGCGGCGGCCAGGACGAACGCGCCCGTGCACAGCGAGGCCACCCGCGCGCCCGCCTCGTGGGCCGCGCGCACCGCGTCGACGAGTTCGGCGGGCGGGGCCACGTCGACGTCGGCCCAGCCGGGGACGATCACCGTGTCGGCACCCGGGAGCCGGTCGAGCCCGGCGTCCGGTTCGAGCCGGAACCTCCCGAACCGCACCGGGCCCGGTCCGCAGACGACGAGATCGTACGCCGGGTCGTCGAACACCTCGTGCGCCACGGAGAGTTCGAAGTGCAGCATGCCGTCGGTGACGGCGAGCGCGACGGTTTCCATGTCCGTAATTGTACGGGCCATGTCGTTCCGGACACTCGTCGCGGCCGACAGCCCCTGACAGGCTCCTCGTATCGGAAGAGGACAGAGAACAAGGAACGGGGGGCAGAGGGCGATGAAGGAAGTCATGGGTTCGGGGCGGACGGTCGCGGTGTTCGGTGCCTACGGGCACACCGGGCGTTTCGTGGTGGCGGAGCTGCTGGACCGGGGGTTCGTCCCCGTCCTGTCCGGGCGCGACGCAGGCAAGCTGGCGGAGTTCGCGGCGTCCCGCCCGGAGCCGGCCGGCCTCGATGTCCGGCCGGCCACGGTCGACGACCCGGCCTCGCTGGACCGCGCGTTCGCCGGCGTCGCCGCCGTGATCAACTGCGCCGGCCCCTTCGCGTCGACCGCCGCCCTGGTGATCGAGGCGGCGCTGCGCGCCCGGATCCCGTACGTGGACGTGGCGGCCGAGATCGAGGCCAACGTCGACACCTTCGCCCGCTTCGCGGAGCCCGCCCGCGCCGCCGGCACCGTCGTGGTCCCCGCGATGGCCTTCTTCGGCGGCCTCGGCGACCTGCTGGTCACGGCGGCGATGGGCGACTGGTCGTCGGCCGACGAGGTGCACGTCGCGTACGGGCTGAGCAGTTGGCACCCGACGGCCGGTACCCGTACGGCGGGGGCGGTCTCCCGGGAGCGCAGGGAGGGCCGGCACGTCCGGTTCACGCGGGGGCGGCTCGAGTACCGCGACGAGGCGGCCTCCACCGTCCAGAAGTGGGCCTTCTCCGAGCCGCTGGGGGTCAGCTCCGTGATCGGTGACTTCACGATGGCCGACGTCGTCACCGTCCCCAGCCACCTGGACGTCCCCGAGGTCCGCACCTACATGACCGCCGGGGCGGCGAAGGATCTGGCCTCCTCCGACACCCCGGCGCCGACGGCGGTCGACGAGCGCGGCCGGTCCGCGCAGACCTTCCTGGTGGACGTGGTCGTGCGCTCCGGCGACGAGGAGCGGCGCGCCGTGGCACGCGGCCAGGACATCTACGCCGTCAGCGCGCCGCTCGCCGTGGAGGCGGTCGACCGGGTGCTGTCGGGGCGGACGAGGACGGTGGGGGTCGCTTCGGCAGGGGCCGCTTTCGACGCGGCCGACTTCCTGCGCGCCCTCTCCGCCCACGTCTCGGTGGAACTGCCGTAGCGGGCGGGGGAGGGAGGGCCCGGCCCTCGTACGGACGCCGAACGATTGCCGCCGCCGCACCCGAGGCCCAGGATCGGAGCATGTTCAGCGGCGCGCATGTGATTCTGTACACCCGGGACGCGGAGGCCGACCGCGCCTTCCTCAAGGACGTGTTCGGCTTCGAGCACGTCGACGCCGGGGGCGGCTGGCTTATCTTCAAGCTGCCGCCGTCCGAGATCGCGGTGCATCCCACGTCGGAGGAGCCGAAGCACGAGGTGTACCTCATGTGCGAGGACCTCACGGGGACCCTGACGGCCCTGGAGGACCGGGGCGCCGAGATCTCACGCGCCATCACCGACCAGGGCTGGGGCATGCTCGCCGCCGTCCGGCTGCCGAGCGGCACCGAACTCCCCCTGTACGAGCCGCGCCACCCCACCGCGCACGGCCTGTCACCCTGACGGCCCACCCCAATGATCGGCGTCATCTCATATCTGAGATAACGTGACGCCATGGCAGACGACTACCTCGTACGCATCGGCAAGCTCATCCGTGACGCCCGGCAGCACCGCGGCTGGACGCAGACGCAGCTCGCCGAGGCGCTGGCCACGAGCCAGAGCGCCGTCAACCGGATCGAGCGCGGCAACCAGAACATCAGCCTTGAGATGATCGCCCGGATCGGCGAAGCCCTCGACAGCGAGATCGTGTCCCTGGGGTACGCGGGACCGATGCACCTCAGGGTCGTCGGCCGCCGCAGGCTCTCCGGCTCCATCGACGTCAAGACCAGCAAGAACGCCTGTGTCGCGCTGCTGTGCGCCTCCCTCCTCAACAAGGGCCGCACGGTCCTGCGCCGGGTCGCGCGCATCGAGGAGGTCTTCCGGCTCCTGGAGGTGCTCAACTCCATCGGGGTCCGCACCCGGTGGATCAACGACGGTGTCGACCTGGAGATCGTGCCGCCGGCCGAGCTGGACATGGACTCGATCGACGCCGAGGCCGCGATCCGCACCCGCTCGATCATCATGTTCCTCGGCCCGCTGCTGCACCGCATGGACCGCTTCAAGCTGCCGTACGCCGGAGGCTGCGACCTCGGTACGCGCACCATCGAGCCGCACATGATCGCGCTGCGCCGCTTCGGTCTCGACGTCACGGCCACCGAGGGCATCTACCACGCCCAGGTCGAGCGCTCGGTCTCCCCCGGCCGCCCGATCGTGCTGACCGAGCGCGGGGACACCGTCACCGAGAACGCGCTGCTCGCCGCCGCACGGCACGACGGCGTGACCGTCATCCGCAACGCCTCCTCCAACTACATGGTCCAGGACCTGTGCTTCTTCCTGGAGGCGCTCGGTGTACGGGTCGACGGCATCGGCACGACCACCCTGACCGTGCACGGCGTGCCCCAGATCGACGTGGACGTCGACTACTCCCCCTCCGAGGACCCGGTCGAGGCGATGAGCCTGCTCGCCGCCGCGGTCGTCACCGAGTCGGAGCTGACGATCCGCAGGGTCCCCATCGAGTTCATGGAGATCGAGCTCGCGGTCCTGGAGGAGATGGGCCTCGACCACGACCGCTCGGCCGAGTACGCGGCGGACAACGGCCGCACGCGCCTGGTCGACCTGACGGTCCGCCCCTCGAAACTCGAAGCGCCGATCGACAAGATCCACCCGATGCCGTTCCCGGGCCTGAACATCGACAACGTCCCGTTCTTCGCGGCGATCGCGGCGACGGCCCAGGGCAAGACGCTGATCCACGACTGGGTCTACGACAACCGCGCGATCTACCTCACGGACCTCAACCGCCTCGGCGGCCGCCTCCAGCTCCTCGACCCCCACCGCGTCCTGGTGGAGGGCCCCACCCGCTGGCGCGCCGCCGAAATGATGTGCCCCCCGGCCCTGCGCCCCGCGGTGGTCGTCCTGCTCGCAATGATGGCGGCGGAGGGCACGTCGGTCCTGCGGAACGTGTACGTCATCAACCGGGGTTACGAGGACCTGGCGGAGCGACTGAACTCGATCGGCGCACAGATCGAGATCTTCCGGGACATCTAGACAACGCGGGGACAGCCCCCGCCGTGCACCGGCGGGGGCTGGGCAGAGGGACGATCAATGGCTGCCGGCGCGAGCCAGTGCCTCCTGCATCGCCGTCGCCTGCCGTCGCACCCTGTTGTTGACGCGTGGCTGCCCTGATGTGTATCCGGCCAGAATCAGAATCGGCAGTTCCTTGCCGTCTGCCTTGTTGACCACAGGCATCTCCGCCTCCAAGAGGCCGTTCCCTCCTACGTAGTCGACGGAAATCGACTGAATCTCGCTCCAGGGCAGCACGGCCCTCTTGAAGATTCCGCGGTAGCGGATACCTACGTCGTCCACCCGAGCCCCTGCGAAGGGAGCAGTAACCGATACCCAGCCCCCCAGGGACAGAGTCGATACAACGGTGAACTCATTTCCTCCGAAATCCCCAAAGGCCAGGGTTGACATTCCGATGGACAGCGTCACCAACCCTAGCAGGAAGGAGACCCATTGCCAGGTTCCCACGAGCATCGCTCTACCTCTCAGAAATCTCTCGAGCTTCAGGAACAGCAAGACGGTTGAGGAAATCCAGTCGTGCCGATGGCTCACCTCAAGAACGCGGCTGTCGCGTTGACGATGTTCGGCATCGATACGGCGACCGTATAAAGGGGATGATAGGCCTCTCCGCCCCGCCAAGCCTCTCGCTGGTAGAAGCTCGGGACCCGAGCCCTCTCGACGAGCCCGGAGAATTGGCCGAACTTCGCATACCGAAGTGCGCTGCCTATGCCGAAGGACCCTGCGGTGAGAACACCGTCGAAGGCATTCGCCCGCCATGTCTTCTTCCAACCGCCACCTTCAGCCGCCCGCTGCTCAGCTCGGACGCCGTACGCGGCTGCTTGCATGCCTGCACACGCAGCCCAGCCGACCGCCGGTACAAAGCAGCCGACAGTGGCTCCGACACTCGCTACAAGACCTCGATTCTCATAGATCCAGTTTCCTACGGCCTCAGTCCTATTGATCGTACTGTCGACCTGGCCCACGACTGCTCTGAGAAGACCCCCCTTGGTCCTGTCCCAGACGTGCTGCATCAGACGCAGCTGGACGGCGCGAGCCTCAGCTCGCTTCGCTGCCTGCGCCTTAGCCGCAGCCACCGCCTTCGCGTCATAGTGGTAGACCTTGTAGTTTGACGGATTCGACCGGTACGACTTGTACCGTCGCTGCGACTCCGAGTCCTTGCGAGGACTCTGGTGCCAGATCCACTGGCCGCTCTTGTACGTGTAGCCCACCGACATGCCGCGGTCGTTGCCCCAGCGGGTGTCGTTGTACGAGGCTCCGCCGGCCGGGCCGTCGGGGCGGAGGCCCGTCGGGTCCGCCTTGGTCAGCGGGTTGTTGTGGCCGTAGGCGTAGGCGTTCATCTGGGCCGGGTCGTCGAAGTCGATGACCGGGTCGACCGAGAGGAAGCGGCCCGTGGTCTGGTCGTACTCTCGGGCTCCCAGGTGTGTCAGGCCGGTCGGGTCGTTCGTGCCGCCGACGAAGCCGCGGGTGCCGAAGGTTCCCGACTGGGCCGTGCGCAGTTCGCCGAAGGGGAGCTGCTTGCGGTGGGTGACGCCCAGTGTGCTGACGTCGATGGCCGTCATGGCCGTGCCCTGGTGGTCGCCGACCAGGTAGGAGATGGTCCCGCCCGTACGGACCGCGACGGTCTCGCCGTCATGGGTGTAGTAGCGGGTGGCGGTCTTGGTGCCGTTCGCTGCGACCTTCAGTTCATCGCCGTTGGGCAGGGTCAGCACGCTGCTGCCGTCTGCGTTCTTGGTGACGAGCCGGTCGCCGTCGGCGTCGTAGACGTAGCTGGTGGTCTTGGCGGCCTCGACCAGGGTGGCGAGGTGGCCCTCGGCGTCCCAAGTCAGGTCCTGCACCTTGGTGCCGATGGTGCGGTTGGTGGTGTTGCCGGTGGCGTCGTACTGGAAGGTGCTGACCCGGCCGTTGTCCGGACCGCCGGCGACGGTGGCCTGCTGGACGGCGTGCGGCCGGTCGGCCCGGGCCGCCGGGTGGGTGAAGTCGGTCGTGGCGCCGGCCAGCTTGTCGCTCTGTCCGGTGCGGTTACCGAGCTTGTCGTAGCCGTAGGTGAGCCAGTAGGCGTCCGGTCCGCCGACGCTGGTCGCGGTTGGCGCCGTGACGCAGTCGGTCTTCGCCGTCCACGCCTCGGTCAGCCGCCCGAGGGCGTCGTTGGTGAAGCACTGGCGGTCGGTGGACGCGGTGGCGTCCTGACCGGTGGTGCTGGTGATGCCGGTGACGTTGCCCGCCGGGTCGTAGGCGTACAGCGAGCGGTCGACCCTGCGCGGAGCCAGGAATCGGTCGGTGGTCCGCTCAAGGAGCCGACCGGTGTGCTCGTCGTACGCCTGGGTCCGGAAGACCTTCTTGTCGAGGTCGTGACCGAACTCGGTGCCCACGGGGCGGCCGTAGACGTCGTACTGGACGTTGGCGACGAGCACGACACTCGCCCGGGTGGTGCGGTACGGCTGGTCATCGCTGTTGTACTCGGTGACGACCCGTTCGGAGGAGATGTTCCCGATCGCCGGGTTGAGCGTCCACTGCAGGGCGCCGGTCTCCGGGCTGTATCCGTACGTCCAGTTGTAGGTGCCGGCGAGTCCGCCCGCCGCCGTCGGAACGGTGAGCGTGGTCGACGTCGGCTGGTAGCGGTCGTTGACTGCGTCGATCGCCGTCTTGTACTCGGTCCCGCCGACGAACCGGCTGCTGCTGGTGAGCTGCCCCTTGGCGAGGGTGTCGTAGGTCCACTTGGAGAGCGTCGTGGCGCCGTTCTTGACCTCGGTCTTGCGACCGAGCTTGTCGTAGACGGTCGTCAGCGTGACGTTCCGGGCGTCCTTGCCGGTGACGACCTGTCCGTTGGCGTCGTAGGTGAGGACGCTCGTGCCCTTGTCGGGGTCGTCGACCGTGGTTTTCTGACCGCGGTTGTCGTAGGTGTACGTCCAGGTGTTGCCCGCCGGGTCCTTGACCGAGGTGGGCTCGTCGAACTTCCCGTAGGTGTAGGTCGTCGACTGGGGCTGGGTCTGTCCCGCACCCGCGTACTGGATCAGCTCCGTGGTGCGCCCGTTGGTGTCGGTGACGGTGGTGCTGGCGGTTCCGCCCTTCGGCGGGGTCACGGTGACGCGGTCACCGCCGTAGACCGTGGTCGTCCGCCACTTCTCGTCGCCGCGGAAGAGCGACAGGGCGTCGGTGACCCGGCCCATGCCGTCGTAGAGGTTCTCCGTGACGTTGTCGACCTGGTGGGCGTCCTTCGCCGTGTACAGCGTCGCGGACGGGGCGGCGTCGGCGTAGTACGGGGCGAAGCTCTTCCAGACCCAGCCCCGGGAGTCGTAACGGGTCTCCGTCATGAGCGCGTGCTGCGTGCCGACGGCCGACCCCTGGGACTGCCGCTCGCGCAGCAGACCGTCGTACAGGGTGTACGTGGTCTGGTAGGTGCCGTCCTGCTTGAGGGTCTTCGTGGTGACCGCGTTGGCCTGGGTCGTCGAGATCTTGTAGATGTACTCGGCGGACGGCTGCGTGCCGTGGTCGGCCTTGGTCCAGCCGGGCTGCCACACCTTGAGTACACGGCCGAGGCCGTCGTGGACCGCGTCCGTGCGCTTCCCGTTGGCATCGACGGCAGCGACCACGACACCGCGTACCGGGTCGTAGGTCGTCACCGCGGCGTGGCCGAGGGCGTTGGTCTGCGTCATCGACGTGGGGATGCCCGTGGTCGGCGTGTACCCGGTCGTGGTGGTCTGGCCGAGCGCGTCGGTGTCGGTGAGCTCGCGCCCGTGCTGGTCGTAGGTGTGCTTCGCCGTCGTGAGGTAGCCGGTACCCGCCGCGTCCTGCTCGTCGATGCGGGTGACGTCACCCTTGACCGGCGCCGTGGCGAGGGCGGTGGCTCCGTCGTAGTAGCGCCGCTCGACGGAGATCAGGTCGTCGGGCAGGCTGGGCGCGGTGCCGCAGGGCTTGGCCACGGTCCTGACCTCGGAGGGCAGCCCGAGGAGGGCGCCGGAGGCGTAGGTCGTCGTGGTGCACTCCTCGTCGCCGGACTTGGCCGTGTCGCCGCGGCGGGACTCGGTGAGGACATGACCGTTCGCGTCGAACGTCCGGTGGGTCTCGGTGGTGCGCCAGTCCTGGCCGACGGCGGTGCGGGACTTCTCCTCCGCCCCTCCGGTGACGTAGGCGTGGCGGGCGGGAAGCCCCTCCGCCCTGGTCTCCGTAGCGGTCGCGGCCGAGACCCACGGCGTGAAGCTTGTGGTCGACTCGAGCCGGCCGTTCTCGCCGTTGTACGTGGCTTCCTCACGCATCATTCCGGCGAACGACTCGTGGTCGGTGACGGAGATCTGTTCGCTGTCCTTGACCGAGGCACCGGGAATACCGCGGAAGTAGCGGTACTCCTTGAGCGTGCGCTGGAAGGGGTACGCGCCGGTGCGTACCTGGACCCGTCCGAAGCCCTTGCGGTCGCCGTAGGTGAGGTGCGCGGCCTTGGTGAACTCGTCATCCTTGGCCTTGGCCCAGGCCATGCCGTCGGGGTAGGTGTACTCGGTCCGCTTGGCGGGCGCCCCACCAGTGTTGTCGTTCTCGGTGATCAAGTTGACGGCGTAGGCGTGGAACCAGTCGAGGTAGGGCTCGTAGTTCGCGGCCGGTGCGTCCGGCGGCGACCACTTGACCGGGTAGCAGCGCCGGGTGTTCGAGGTCGGTGACGGGACGCTCGCGGCCGAGCAGTCCTGTGGTGTGTAGCCTACGCCGATGGTGCCGCCCGACTCGCTGTTGACCGCGGAGACCCGGAGGCGCCACATGGCCGGGACCGGGTCGGGGGCGCCGCCCGTGGTCGCGCCCTCGACGCGGTTGGGCATGGCGACGCTGTCGAACGTTACCGGGAGCAGCTTGACCGTGCCGGTGCCGGTGTGGCCGCTGCGGGTGATCGACTTGAGCCAGAGCGGCTTGGAGCCGGTGCTGTCGCCCGTCACCGGGAAGTCGTGGTCCAGGGCCCAGCTGTCGACCGGCTTCCACGTGCCGGCGTTCCACACGTGCGTGGCGATGGTGGACAGCTTCATCCGGGTCCAGAAGGACGGCGAGTAGCGGTCCTTGCACGCGGTCCCGGAGGCGCAGTACTGGTCGAAGGGCACGTCCGGCCAGTTCTTCGCGTTGGTCGTGTCGAAGACCGTGCAACCGGACAGGCAGCGCTCGGTGTTGGTGAACTCGACCTTGGCGGACGGCTGACCATAGTAGTTGGTGTCGCGCAGGCCGTACTCGATGCGCTTCAGGTAACCGCTGCGGTCGTACGCGGTCGCGGTGGAGGCCCCCGTGTTCGGGTCGACGTTAAGGCCGTAGTAGTTGACCTCTTCGCCCCAGTAGTACGTCATGGCGTCACCGTGCGGGTCGACGACGGCGTCCAGATTCCAGCGCCAGGCCTGCTGGCACCAGGCGTCCTTGAACGCGGCGTCGTAGCAGGGATCACCCACGTGGTTGCCGAAGACAGGGACCGTCCAGGTGGAGCGGGTCTCGGTTTTGCCAGTGGCCCAGCCGTCCATCCGGTTGGCACCGAAGTAGTACTCGGTGCCGTCCGGTGTCGTCACCTTCCAGTACTCGCCGTTGTCGTCACCGTTGTTATCACCGAAGTTGTCGGCTGCCACGCTGGTGCCCTTGACGATCTCGGTGCCGTCGTCGGCTTCCAGGTGCCACGTCTTGGAATCGGTGTCCCAGATCAGCTGGTTGGTGCGGCCGCCGAGGTTGAGGACCGCGTTGTCCTTCTTCCAGCACAGGTCGCCGACCTTGGCGGTGGTGTTGTTGCTGTTCGCCTTGTCGTCCGTGCAGGAGACGTACTGGCGCTCGATGTAGCCGGGCTCCATGGACCAGCCGTCGCCGATGCCGCCCGGCTGGTTGTTGGTGGCGGCCGTCCGGCCGTCGATGGCCTGAGAGCCGTATCCCAGCTTGAGCTGGGGGCTGACATCGCCCGGAACGTCAGGGACGTCGATGTCGTAGTTCCAGGAGAAGCCGCCGTTGGCGCCGCCGGCCGACCAGGACGCGGATGGGGCGAGCGACGTCGCCTTGAAGTCGCCGGACGAACCGGACGCCGCCGCGGTGGCCACGAGGACGGTGGCCTCTCCCGCCGCCGCGGACAGCGTCACCGGCGCGGTGAGCGTCCCGGCCTCCATGTCGTTGACCGTCGGCAGCTCCGCGCCGACGGCGCAGTCCTCGGCCTCGGGCGTGCTCAGCGCACAGGCGGGAAGCTCCCGCAGACGGAGCCGGGAGGCCCAGTCGCCGCCGTAGGCACCGCGGAAGGCGTCGTAGTCCAGCCCGACTCGTACGTCGCCGGTCTCCTTCTGGAGGGGCTGGACGGAGAGCACGACCCCTTCCACCCCGAGCCGACGGGCGGCGTCGCGACCGAGCACGTTCACGCGTACTCTCTCTGCCGCCTTCGCGTCCTGCTTCCACACCCGGACGCCGGAGACCGTCGGATCGACGATCGGCGACACCTGGGCGCCCGCCTTCGCGTTCGAGATCGCTACGGGCGCCTTGCCGAGGTTCTGATCTCCCGACGCCTGTGCGGGCCAGGCCACTTGAGGCGACCGCCACGTCGTTACGGCGGACGCCTTCTGACGGGCACTCTGCTGATAGGGAGCCACCGGCTCCACTTGTACGGGATCGGTCTCCCGAGGCTTGTCCGGCCATTCGGTCACGGCCGCCGCCACCGGCCCCCCCAGCAGACCCACGGAAAGGAATCCCGCGGTCAAGGCGGCGACTGTCCGAATCCGTCTTCTCCCCAAGAGAGTTCTGCTCTTGTCGAGCCCACTCACGTGCACTTCTCCCCACCCCTTCGGACACATGCATCACAGATGCATCGCTAACCGACAGAAGGTAACGGCAGGTTCGTTCACTATCAGTCAGAGTGGAAAGAATTGAGCGGTCAGTCCGTCAAGTAGTACGGATGAAATCGGGCACTAAAGATGCTTTGCCAGGAAAACGCCGGGCCTCGGGGGCGACAACAAGCCAACTGACATAGTTTCGAACGCGAGTCCACCTCCCAGGCAAAAACGATCTATTGTGCGGGGCGACCGAATCCTGGGAGGGGAAATCATGAGGAATCGGACCATCCGAAGAAGATCGAGAAGACCCGTCGTCGCCGTCGTCGCCGCCACCGCTACAGCCATCCTCGGCACCGCAGTCGTACCCCAGCCGACGGCCGAGGCCGCGCCGGCCGCCGCGCTCACCGCCTCGCCACCGCCGACGCCGGAGGAGACCGCGAGCAAGCAGGCAAAGGAGACCGGCAAGCGCGTCGAGGTCCTGGCCCGCCGCACCGAGACGTCCCAGCTCTTCGCCAATCCGTCGGGCGGCTACACCGAAGACCAGTACGTGCTACCGCGCTGGACGCGGAAGGACAACAGACTCGTCCCGATCGACACGGTCCTCGCGCCGACCGGCGACGGACGGATCAGCCCGAAGGCCACCATGGCCGGCCTCTCGTTCTCCGGCGGCGGCACGGGCCCTGCCGTCAGCATCATCCACGACGGTCGGAAACTGTCGCTCAGCTGGCCGGCCCCGCTGCCGAAGCCCACGACCGACGGTGACACCGCGACCTACGCCGAGGTGCTTCCCGGAGTCGACCTGACGCTGCGCGCGGGTAATGTCGGATTCGGCCAGCTTCTCGTCGTCAAGACGCCCGAGGCCGCCACCAACCCGGCTCTCAAGACGATCCGGCTCTCCATGACCACGGACGGCGTGGCGGTCTCGGCCGACTCCTACGGCAACCTGACCGCCGTCGACGCGGCCGGCCAGGAGGTGTTCACCGCGCCGACACCCCGAATGTGGGACAGCTCCACCTCGACCGGCCTCGGCAGGGCGCTCCTCGCCTCAGACACTCCGGCACCTCCCGCCGACAAGTTCGAACCCGGACACGGCGCCAAGGAAGCCGATCTGGGCCTGTCCGTCGGCAAGAGCTCCATGACGCTCACGCCGCACCAGCCGCTGCTCACCGGCGACGACACCGCGTACCCGGTGTACATCGACCCCACGTTCGCCGTTCCGGGAACTCGCGAGGCCTGGGCCATCGCATACAAGCGCACACCGAATACCGCCTACTTCAACGGCGCCGGCTGGCACAACGCCGACGGCAGCGTCGGAACCAACACCGCGCGCGTGGGCTACGAGAACGTCACCGACGGCCTCGCCCGCTCGTTTTTCCGGATGGATTCCAACAACCTCTGGAACACCAAGAAGCTGATCAAGAAGTCGACCTTCAGGATCGAGAACACCTGGTCCTGGTCCTGTGAGGACCGACGGACCGAACTCTGGTTCACCGGGGGCATCTCGACCTCCACGACCTGGGCCAGCCAGGACAACTCCACCATGTGGGCGCGAAAGCTGAGCCACTCCGATACCTCCCGCGGCTGGGGCGGGAGCTGCCCCGCCGGCAACCTCGCCTTCGACGTCACCTCGGCGGCCAACGAGGCGGTGACGAGGAAGCTGAACAACATCACGCTCGGCCTCCGCGCCACGAACGAGAACGACGTGTACGCGTGGAAGAAGTTCGACGCAGGGACCGCGACTCTGTCCACCGACTACAACACCTATCCCATGGGGCCTTCCAGCCTCGACACCACTCCGGACACGTATACCGACGCCTGCCTGGCCGGTCCCTACCTCTACAAGACGATCGGCAACACCGACATCTCCCTGTCGGGAACCTTCACTGACCCCGACGGCGGCACGGTCAAGGCGCGCTTCGTCCTGTGGCCTCAAGGCCACGGCGGTCCCACCAACGAGGTCAACCAGGTCGTCGACGTACCTTCCGGGCGGGGCGCGAAGCTCCCCATTCTCAAGACGAAACTGAAGGACCTCCTGACCGACGCCGGAAAGGGCGGAAGCGGCAACCTTTCCTGGCGCGCGCGCGCGGAGGACGGCGAACTCGTCGGACCCTGGAGCCCCGTCTGCACCTTCGCTTTCGACGCCACCAGGCCGAGCTTCCCGCCCAGCGTCACCTCCACGCAGTTCCCCGATGGATCCGAGGGCTGGCCTGAAACCACCGGCATGGCCCGTAGTGAGGGAACGTTCCAACTGCAGAACAAGGATACGAACCCCGCAGCCGCTTTCGAGTACTGGACCGACTGGGATCCGACCGTCCGCAGGGATGACCTCGGCTTCATGGGCGGCAGCATCGCCGATATCAAACTGACTCCTCCCAGCGTCGGCAGGCACTCCCTCAGCGTTCGTAGCATCGACCTGGGTGGCAACATCTCCGACACCACCCGCTATTGGTTCTACGCCAATGGAACGGGGAAACAGGACAAGCCCGGCGATCTCAACGGAGACGGGATCGCCGACTTCTACGGCGTGCGCACCGACGGCGATCTGTGGTTCTACAGCGGTCACGGCAACGGGTACGTGGCACCGTCCACGCTGGCCTCGACCCAGAACTTCACCGGCGCCGCCATCACCCGCCGCGGTGACTGGACGCAGGACGGTTACGAGGATCTCGTCGCTCTCAACGCCGGAACCGGCGGGAAGACGCTGACGGTCCACCCCAACAACGGATTCGGCTACGCGTGCTCCGCACGCAACGAGCAGGCCGATGGTGTGTCGAAGGCCTGCCAGTACGACGAAATCCGGCTCTCCGTGTTCAACCCCGTCAACAACCGCTGGGCCAACGCAACCGAGATCCTCGCGATCGGTGACGTGGACGGCCCGCTGGACACGAACAGCGACGGTGTCGTCGACGTCCCTGGCCACCCCGACCTCCTGGTCAAGGAGGGCGGCAGGCTGTGGCTCTACTTCGGGTCGGCCGACCATCGCCTCGACAGCAACAAGGACCCGGTGCTCGTCGGTACCGGCGGCTGGAGCGGCTTCTCCCTCGCCGCCGCGGGTGACCGCGACAAGGACGGTGACGTCGACCTGATCGCCCGGGACAGCTCCAACGGCGAACTCCGCTTCTACCCTGGCACCCCGAACGGAACCGGTCTCGGGAACGGAAACACGTCCACTGTCATCGGCACAGCCTGGACCACGACCAACCGTCCACTGTTCACCGCCGTCCCCGACGCCAACGGTGACGGGACCTCGGACATCTGGTCGACCAGCGGCGACGGCAGGCTGTACTTCTATCCGAACGCCCTGGGCGCGGGCACAGTCGTCGGTACCGGCGGCTGGAGCTCGTTCCAGGACCTGAGCTGACCTCAGCAGCCCCAGCGTGGCCCCCGGCGAGATCCATTCCTCGCCGGGGGCCGCGCTCCGTTCCACCGTCATCGCTCGGCGCCGAAGCCTCAGGCGCCCTACATCATGCCGCCCTATCTCTCGAGGTGAACGGGGCCACCTGCCAGTCCTTCACCTCGAAGGACAGCGCCCGGCGGCCGCCAGACCAGGCGAGGAAGAGATTCGAGTGCCGGAACATCCATCAACACCTTCATTTCCAACACCCTGGCCGGCGGCAACCTCGGCATGTCCAACGACCCGGCCACCGGCCGGCAGGTACCGACGGGATCGATGGGATGACGCCGACCGGAAGGGGAAGGAGACACCGCGATGACTGATCTGGAGACGCTGCGGCAGTTCATGCCGCCGAAGGTGGCACCCGATAGTCCGTCGACTGGGCCCGCATGGGCGAGTCGTGGGGCACGGAGTTCCCGCCGAACTAACGCGCGTTCATGGAGGTGTGGGGACCTGGGGCGATCGACAACTTCTTCCAGGTCCAGGTGCCCGAACCGAAGGCGGAGGGGCTGACGTCGCCCTACGGCGGCATGCTGGTGGAGACCCTCACCGCCGAGGACGCCTGGGCGACCTTCGGGAAGGAGCCCGAGCTCGAGGGGGCGCAGCCGCGGCTCATCGCCTGGGGTTCCGACGCGGCGGCGGACATCATCTGCTGGGACGCCTCCGGCGACGACCCGTCCGCGTGGCCGGTGCTCATTTACCACCGGAGCAAGGGCGTCTGGCGGCGCCACGACTGCGGAATGGTCGAGTTCCTCGTCCGCGTCCTGCGGGCGGAGTTCCCCGCCAACCCCCTGAGTGACCTCTCCCTGTGGGGCAGGCACCCCGCGCTCTTCCTGAGCGAGAGCGAGGAGGAGCGCCTGTTGGAGCAGGGGCTCGACCCGTGGGCGGGGTGACCGCCCTCACCGGATCGGTCGGCTGACGACCCGACCGGACCACACCGCCGCGCACCGACAGGTGCCCGGCGGTCTCCCTTGCGGGCAACGACGGAGCGACGTCGGTCTTCGTCCCGGTCGGCGGCACTCCATACCTCCCGCCGAGCGGCGTCATTCCTGTGGCTGCGTGGATCACCCGCGTGGGATTCCTCTGGGACTTTCCTGGGACTTTCGGCGGCATCAAGTGGCACGACGGCGAAAGAAGGGAAAGGTCGTCTTCCCCGGTCAACCGCCTCATGCCGCAAGTCTGTGCAGCTCATCGGGCTGCCGAGTCTTTTCCGGGACATCTGACATCACGCCGAAAAGGATCCACCGACCCCACCTGAACTGCACTGATGCAGAGATGGGTGGAGTGCGGCAGCATCTGTGGGACTTCTCTGGGACTTCGAGCTTCCTCCGCTCGCCACCCGCGCTCCTGCCCGCACGGCCGGGCAACCGCGGACATCGCCCAAGCCGCACCCGACTCGACTGACTTGACACAGTCGTGCACCGCTGACGCCACTCGCCCTGGCGCGAAGGCATCCCACCCCCGCCTCAAGCGCGGCCTGTGCGCGCGTCACGAGTTGGGCGCGTTGACGACGTCAACAGATCTGTGTAACCCTGGTCAACGGGTGAAGGTATACGCTCCCTGCGGGAACGTACCCACCTTGCTAGCGACGGGTGAAACGGGGAGGGCCAGTGGGCCTGGAGACGGTCGGCGGACGCTTCCGGATCGCGGGGATCGTGGGGCGCGGCAACATGGGGGAGGTACACCGGGCCGAGGACCTTCAGGCCTCCCCGGACTCCCCGCACACGGAGGTCGCGATCAAGACCGTGCTGCGCGGCCGGACCGGGATCGCCGTCGACACCTCGAGATCCAACAAGGAGATCGACCGTTTCCGCCGCGAAGTGCGGATCATGCGCATGCTCTCCCAGGGCCACCCGAACCTCACCCGGCTGATCGACGGCGGCGTCGACGGGACTCCGGGCGGCGGCGGTCTGCCCTACCTCGCCATGGAACTGCTGGACGGTCATCCGCTCGCGGACCTCATCGACGAGGAACCCCAGCTCCCGGTCTCCTGGGTCGCCGCCATCGGAGCGCAGATCGCCGCAGGTCTCACCGCCGCGCACGCGGCCGGGGTCGTCCACCGCGACCTGAAGCCGGCCAATGTGATGCTGACCCGCGACGGCACCGTCAAGATCCTCGACTTCGGCATGGGCTCGATCGTCGACGATCCCGACCAGACACGGCTGACCAGCACGGGCGTCAGCGTCGGCACAGCCCGTTACATGGCACCCGAGCAGTTCCGAGCGGAACGCGTCTCCGCCCTCGCCGACCTCTACGCACTCGGCTGCATCCTGTACGAACTGCTGATCGGACAACCGCCGTTCTCTGCCAGGACCCCGTACGAGCTCTCCGAGCAGCACCAGCACGCGCGGCCGCCACTGCTGACCCTGGTACGCCCGGACCTGCCCGCCGAACTGGTCCGCCTCGTGGACCGTCTGCTGGAGAAGGACGCCGAACTGCGGCCCGAGAACGCCGCCCTGCTCCGTGACGTACTGGTTCCACTCGCGCTCGCGCCGGACGACACCGCCGCCCTGCTGGCACCGCACTGGCAGGTCATGGACCCGGTGGCACGGCTGCGCGCCCTGCTCCCGGAGCGCACCCCGGCAGCGCCCGCACCCGTGCCCCGCAGGGAACCGCGCCTCCCCGAGACCATGGACGTCTTCGGCATCCATGCCGACCTGATCAGCGAGTACGAGAGTTTCACCAGGAGCGCGACAGTGGTCCGGGACGCCCGGATCGCCGGCTACGTCGAGGACGACCTGGCGGCGAAGTCGCAGTGGCCCGACCCGTGGCTGTCGCTGAACCCGTTCTTCGCCGACGGGGGCAAGGTCACCGACCTCGTACGGGACGGCGTGCTGCACGCGAAGTGCGCAGAGATCTTCCAGGCGGGGAAGAAGGAGAACTCGCGGCGCCCGGACGGGCGGCCACTGACCTTCCATCTCCACCAGCGGCAGGCGATCGAGGCCGCGCAGGCGGGCGATTCCTACGTGCTGACCACCGGCACGGGTTCCGGCAAGTCCCTGTCGTACATCGTCCCGATCGTCAACCACGTCCTGAAGGAGCGCCAGGCAGCGGGGCAGAACGCCGGAGGCCGGGTGCGTGCGATCGTCGTGTATCCGATGAACGCTCTGGCCAACTCTCAGCTGATGGAGCTGGAGAAGTACCTGCGCCACGGTTTCGGGACCGGTCACGAGCCGGTGACCTTCGCCCGCTACACCGGCCAGGAGTCCGAAGAGCAGCGTCGGGAGCTCCGCAAGAACCCTCCGGACATCCTTCTGACGAACTACGTGATGCTGGAGCTCATGCTGACCCGGCCGGACGACCGGTCGAGCCTCATCCGTATGGCCGAGGGACTGCAGTTCCTCGTCTTCGACGAGTTGCACACCTATCGGGGCCGGCAGGGCGCGGACGTGGCTTTCCTGATCCGCCGGGTCCGCGAGGCCTGCCGGGCCTCGACGACCCTGCAGTGCATCGGCACCTCGGCGACCATGTCCACCGAGGGCTCCTGGGAGGACCAGCAGCGCGAGGTCGCCAAGGTCGCCGGCAGACTGTTCGGTACGACGGTGCTGCCGAAGCGCGTCATCGGCGAGACCCTCATCCGGGCGACCGAGGAGGCGCCGGTGACGGTGCCCGCCGAGCGCCTGCGGGTGCCGGCGGCTCCCCGTTCCTACGAAGCGCTGACGAAGGACTCGCTGGCGCGTTGGCTGGAGTCACGCTTCGGCCTGGAGCGCGAGGAGGACACGGGGCGGTTCCGCCGCTGCGCCCCGGGCACCGTCGAGGACGCGGCAGCCGAGCTGGCCAGGCAGAGCGGGGTGGCCGAGGAGAGCGTGCGCGAGGCGATCCGCACCACGCTGGAGGCGGGTTCGCAGGCGAAGAATCCGATGACGGAGCGACCGCTGTTCGCCTTCCGGCTTCACCAGTTCCTCTCCAAGGGCGACACCGTCTACACGACGCTCGAGGATCCGCTCAGCCGACCGCTCACCCGCACCTACCAGCTGGAGCAGCCGGGCAGCGACGGCAAGCCGCTGTTCCCGCTGGCGTTCTGCCGTGAGTGCGGCCAGGAGTACCTGACTGTCTGGCGCACGGAGGAGAGCGGCGCGTTCCGGTACGAGCCGCGCCGGGACACCTCGGCCTCCGGGGGCCGCGACGGCGAAGGCTACCTGTACCTCGGCGTGCCCGGGGAGGACTACGAGTGGCCGGCCGATCCGCAGAAGGCGGTGGACGACAGGCGGTTGCCGGAGTCGTGGCTCGAGGCGGACGCGCAGGGCGTGACCGTCGTCAAGAAGTCCTACCGACCGCGGGTGCCCAAGCGTGTCGTCGTGGACGGGTTCGGGAACGAGTCGGGCGAGGGGCTGGCGGCGGCGTTCGTCCCGGCGCCGTTCCTGTTCTGTGTGCACTGCCAGGTCTCCTACGAGCAGACCCGCGGCCGGGACTTCGCCAAGCTGGCCACCCTGGACCAGGAGGGACGTTCCTCGGCCACCTCTCTGATCTCCGCGTCGATCGTGAAGTCCTTGCGGGCGGTACCGGAGGAGAGCCTGGGCAAGGAGGCACGCAAGCTCCTCACCTTCGTCGACAACCGACAGGACGCCTCGCTCCAGGCCGGCCACTTCAACGACTTCGCGCAGGTCACCCAGTTGCGCGGCGCGCTCTACCAGGCCGCCGTACGGGCCGGCGAGGAAGGACTCCACCACGACGGGCTCGCCGAAGCGGTGACCGAGGTGATGGGTCTTTCGCCGCGCGAGTACGCGGAGGGCGCGGCCCTGGCTCCCTCCATGGAGCGTCGCGCGACGAAAGCCTTCCGGGACGTCGTCGGATACCGGCTCTACCGGGACCTGGAGCGCGGTTGGCGCATCACGATGCCCAACCTCGAACAGACGGGGCTGCTGCGGATCGACTACGAGGACCTGAGCTGGATCGCCGCCCGGCCGGACCGCTGGCAGTCCACGCACGCCGTGCTGCGCGACGCCGACCCCGCGCTGCGCGAGGAGGTCGCCCGGACGCTGCTCGACTTCATGCGGCGTGCCCTCGCAATCGACGTGCAGTACTTCCGCGACGACTTCGACACGCTGCAGCGGGCCAGCGAGGAGCGTCTGACCGGTCCGTGGGTTCTGAGCGAGAGCGACCGGCCCGCCGTCGGCACCGCCTATCCGTACGGGTCGAAGCCGGGCATGGAGCGCTCCGCGTTGTTCCTGTCGGCCCGCGGCAAGTTCGGCAAGTACCTTCGGCGGAACATGTCCGAGCTGCGTGACCTTCCGCAGGACGACGTCCAGTGCGTCATCGAGGACCTGCTGAAGGTGTTGCTCGACGCTGAGCTGGTGCGCGAGGTGGAGGCGGCCCCCGAGCACTCCGGCCCTGCCTACCGCCGCCGGGCCGCCCAGAAGCGCACCGGCTACCGGGTGTCGGCCGCTGCCCTCGTCTGGCGGGCCGGGAACGGTGATCGAGGTGCCATCGACCCCCTGGCGCGCACCTACAACAGGGGGGAGGGCCCGCGCGTCAATCCGTTCTTCCGTGACCTGTACCGGACTGCGTCGGCCGAGCTGGCCGGCCTGTACGCACGGGAGCACACCGCGCAGGTCGTTCCGGAGGACCGGCTGGAGCGTGAGCGGCAGTTCCGTACCGCCGAGCTGCCCCTGCTGTACTGCTCGCCCACGATGGAGCTGGGTGTCGACATCTCCTCGCTCAACGCCGTACTGATGCGCAATGTGCCGCCGACCCCGGCCAACTACGCCCAGCGCTCTGGCCGAGCGGGCCGTTCCGGTCAGCCCGCGCTGGTGACCACGTACTGCGCCACCGGCAACAGCCACGACCAGTACTACTTCCGCCGTTCCCAGGACATGGTGGCCGGGCAGGTGGCGCCCCCTCGCCTGGACCTCGCCAACGAGGATCTGGTCCGCTCCCACCTGCAGGGAATCTGGCTGGCGGAGACCGGGATGAAGCTGGGCATCGCGATCCCGGACATCGTCGACGTGGCCTACGACCCCGACGGCAGCGACCGCCCCGATCCGCAGATGGTGCTGCCGCTCCTCCCCCACATCCGCGACCTGTCCCTGGACGAGGGTGCCCGCCGGCGTGCGGTCGCCGCCGCCCGTACCGTCCTCGCTCCGCTGATCGGCGACTTCGCGGCCACCACCTGGTGGTACGACGAGTGGATCGAGGACCGGATCGAGCGGGCCCCGCAGAGGTTCGACGACTCCTTCGACCGGTGGCGCCAGCTGTTCCGGGCGGCCGTCGTCGACCAGTACGAGCAGAACAAGCGCGTCGTCGACCACACCCTCTCGCAGGGAGAGCAGGGCCGGGCACGCACCCGGCGCCGCGAGGCCGAGACGCAGACGAACCTGCTGCTGAACCGCTCGTCCGACAGCAAGTCGGTGATGAGCGACTTCAACCCGTACCGCTATCTGGCGTCCGAGGGGTTCCTGCCCGGCTACAGCTTCCCCCGGCTTCCCCTGGCCGCGTACATCCCGCGTTCCGGCAACCGCCGCAACGCCGACGGCGACTACCTGCAGCGTCCCCGCTTCCTCGCGATCCGGGAGTTCGGCCCCGGCGCGCTCATCTACCACGAGGGGGCCCGCTACCAGGTCACCCGGGTGCAGCTGCCGCCGGACGCCTCGGGCGACCTGGCGACGGCGGAGGCGCGGCGCTGCGACGGCTGCGGTTACCACTACGCCGTCAAGCCCGGCGCGGACAAGTGCACCATGTGCGGCGAGGAGCTGAGGAACAAGCGCACGGGCCTGCTCCACCTGCACACCGTGTACACCACCCCGCGCGAGCGGATCTCCTCCGACGAGGAGGAGCGCCGCCGGGCCGGTTTCCGTCTGGAGACCTCGTACGCGTTCCAGGACCACGGTGCCCGCAAGGGACGTCTCACCTCGCATGTCACCGACACGGAGGGCGCGCCGGTCCTCGACCTGGACTACGGCGACTCCGCGACCGTCCGCATCACCAACCTCGGCCGGGTCCGCGACAAGGAGGGCGAGCCGGACGGCTACTGGCTCGACCTCGGCGACGGCCGCTGGCTCAACGACCGGGCCGCCGCCGACGCCATCGAGGGCACCGGCATGCCGGTGGTCGACGACGACGGCAACGAGAAGCGTCGCAAGAAGCGCGTCCTGCCCTATGTGGAGGACCGCCGCAACATCCTCGTGGTGACCTTGGACGAGCCGCAGCCCGAGCCGGTGGCCCTTTCCTTCCTGTACGCACTGGAACGGGGCATCGAGGCGGCGTTCGAGCTGGAGGACTCCGAGCTGACCGCGGAGCTGCTGCCTCCGGACGACGGCCCGCGGCGTCACATCCTGTTCACGGAGGCGGCCGAGGGCGGCGCCGGTGTGCTGCGACGCATCCAGCACGACAAGGGCGCGCTCGCCAAGGCCGCCCGGACCGCCCTGGAGATCTGCCACTTCGACCCGGAGACGGGCGAGGACGAGGGTGGGCCGGCGGACGGCGAGGAGTGCGCCCGTGGCTGCTACGCCTGCCTGCTGACCTACGCCAACCAGACGCACCACCGCAGGCTGAGTCGGCACAGCGCGCGCCCCCTGCTCCTGCGGCTGGCCGGCGCCCACACGGTACGGGAGGACCGCGGCGAGTCCCGCAGCGAACGCTTCCGCAGGCTGGCCCCGGCGGCCCTCGGCTCGGGCGACGGCTCCGGCACCGGCTCCCGCGACGGCGCCGTCGACGCGCCCGTGAGGACCGGGGCAGCCACGCCGACCCCGCTGGAGGCGGATCTGGGGGCCCTCGTCGCGAGCGGCGACCTGCTCGGCTGGCTCCGGGCGAAGGGCTTTCGGCTGCCGGACGAGGTCAAGGTCCTCGTCCCGGAAGCGGGGGCCTGCCCCGATCTCGTGTTCCGCCTGGACGGTGCCAACCTCGCCGTGTTCGTCGACGGTCCCGGCCACGCGACCGACTCGACGCGGGACACCGAGGCCGGCTACCGCCTGGAGGACGCCGGCTGGGACGTCGTGCGCTTCCCGACGGACGCGGACTGGGACGCCATCACCGAGCACAACGCCGCCTACTTCCACCTGCGCTGATCGCATCACCGTTCTCGATCCCAAGGAACTGAGACATCTCATGAGCCTCACGTACACAGCCGGCTCCCTGGTCGCCGCCCGTGGCCGGGAATGGGTGGTGCTGCCCGAGAGCGGCCCCGACATGCTGGTGCTGCGCCCGCTGGGTGGGAGCGAGGACGACATCGCGGCCGTCTTCCCCGCCTTCGAGGAGGTGCGTCCGGCCGAGTTCGCGGCGCCGAGCCCGGCCGACCTGGGCGACCAGCGGTCCGCCGGTCTGCTGCGTACGGCGCTCCGTATCGGTTTCCGTTCGGGCGCGGGCCCGTTCCGCTCGCTGGCGTCGATCGCCGTGGAGCCCAGGGCCTACCAGCTGGTCCCGCTGCTCATGGCGCTGCGGCAGCGGACCGTACGGCTGCTGATCTCGGACGACGTCGGCATCGGCAAGACGGTCGAGGCCGGTCTGATCGCCAAGGAACTCCTCGCGCAGGGCGAGGCGACCCGGCTCGCGGTCCTGTGCTCCCCTGCCCTGGCCGAGCAGTGGCAGTCCGAGCTGCGCGAGAAGTTCGGCATCGACGCCGAACTGGTCCTGGCCTCCACGGTGTCACGCCTGGAGCGCGGCCTGGAGCTGGGACAGTCCCTGTTCGACAAGCACCCGTACACGATCATCTCGACGGACTTCATCAAGTCGACCCGGCACCGCGAGGACTTCGTACGGCGCTGCCCCGACCTGGTGATCGTCGACGAGGCCCACTCCTGCGTGGCCGCCGACGACGCCGGGCAGGGCGCCACGTCCAGCTCGAACCAGCTCCGCTACGAACTGCTCCGCAAGGTGTCCGCCGACGCGGACCGGCATCTGCTGCTGCTCACCGCGACCCCGCACTCCGGCAAGGAGTCCGCGTTCCGCAACCTGCTCGGCCTCGTGCGGCCCGAACTCGCGACAGTGGACCTGGAATCCCCTGCGGGACGGGCGAAGCTCGCCGAGCATTTCGTGGCCCGCAAGCGCGCCGACGTCCGCGAGTACCTCACCAAGGAGGACGGTCTCGCCGACGACTCCCTGGCCGAGCGGACCGCCTTCCCGTCCGACCGCTGGACGAAGGACGAGCCGTACAAGCTGGCGCCCGCCTACCGGGCGCTGCTCGACGACGCCATCGCCTATGCCCGGGACCGCGTCACGGCGGCCGGGGAGCAGGGCAGGCGGGAGGCACGGATCGCCTGGTGGTCGGTGATCGCACTGCTGCGCTCGATGGTGTCCTCGCCCGCGGCAGCCGCGCAGACCCTGAAGACCCGCTCCGAGTCCGCCACCGCCCGCACCGCGCAGGAGGCGGACGCGCTGGGCTCCCCGGTGGCCTCCGATTCCGCCGAGAACGATCGCCTCGAAGGCATGGACGTCGCGCCGGGCGCCGCCGAGTCGGAGGAGGCGGGTGCCCGGCTGCTCGAACTGTCGAAGCGGGCCGCCAAGCTCGTCGGCCCGACCGAGGACGCGAAGCTGAAGGCGCTCACCCGGCACCTGAAGGGCCTGATCGCCGACGGCTATCACCCGATCGTCTTCTGCCGGTACATCCCCACCGCCGAATATCTCGCGACTCAGCTCGAAGGCAAGCTCGGCAAGAAGACGAAGATCGCCGCGGTGACCGGCACCCTCTCCCCGCAGCAGCGCCTGGAGCGCATCGAGCAACTCGCCGCCGAAGCCGCGGAGGAGGCCGATGACCCGGCCGTCCGCCGCGTGCTGATCGCCACCGACTGCCTCTCCGAGGGCGTCAACCTCCAGCACCACTTCGACGCCGTCGTCCACTACGACCTGGCCTGGAACCCCACCCGCCACGACCAGCGCGAGGGCCGTGTCGACCGCTACGGGCAGAAGCGCGACCAGGTCCGGGTCATCACCATGTTCGGCGAGGACAACGGCATCGACGGCAAGGTCCTGGAGGTGCTGTTCATGAAGCACCGGCAGATCATGAAGGACCTGGGCATCTCCGTCTCCGTCCCTGACGAGACCGCCTCCGGTGTCACCGACGCCGTCGTGGAATGGCTGCTGCTGCACGGACGGCAGGGCAGCCAGGAGAGCCTGTTCGACCTGGACAGCCACCAGGAGTCGTTCGACCGTATCGAGCGCGAGTGGAACTCGGCCGCCGAGCAGGAGAAGACGTCCCGCTCCAAGTACGCCCAGCGTGCGATCCACCCGGAGGAGGTGGCGCGCGAGGTCGCCGCCGTACGGGCCGCCCTCGGCGGCGCCGACGAGGTCCGCGGATTCGCCCTGGAGGCACTCCGCGACCTGGACGCACTGGTCCGCGACCCCCGCGACGGGAGCGGCGACTTCACTGCCCAGGCCGGTGGCACCCCGGCCGGCCTGCGGGACGCGCTCGCCGCCACCCTCGGCGGACGGCTCGTCGAGGAGGACCGCGCGATCCCCTTCCGCACGACGCCCGCGATCGGCCGCGGCGAGGCCGCCCTGGTCCGCACCGACCCTGCGATCGGCGCCATCGCCTCGTACGTCCTGGACTCGGCACTCGACGCGAACACCCCCGGCCCCCGGCCGGCCCGCCGCTGCGGTGTCGTCACCACGGACGCGGTCACCCTCCGCACCACGCTCCTGCTCGTCCGCTACCGCTTCCACCTCACCCTGCCCTCCCGCACGGGCGAGCGGCAGCTGGTCGCCGAGGACGCCCGTCTGCTCACCTACGAGGGGATGCCGTCGCGCGCCCGCTGGCTGGACGACGACGCGACCGCCGCCCTCCTCGCGGCCCGCGCCACCGCCAACACCCACGAGCAGCTGGTCCGCAACCAGATCGCCAGGGACCTGGACGGTCTGCCGGACCTGGCCGGGCACCTCACCGAGTACGGCACGCGCCTCGCCGCCGAACTCGATGCCTCGCACCGCCGGGTCCGCAAGGCCAACGAGGAGATCGTCCGCGGCCTCAAGGTCGTCCCGCAGGAGCCCGCCGACGTTCTCGGCGTGTACGTCTACCTGCCGCAGCAGCCCGGCGCCGCCGCGTCCGTAGCCCCCGCCGCGTCCGCCTCTACCGTGTCCGGAGCCGAAGCCTGATGTCCGCCGCCACCCGCAACGCCCTGGCCTTCACCTCCGTCACCACGGTCGGCGGGCTCCTCCCCGCCGACATCCTGCTGCGCATCGCCGAGGCACGGAACCTGCCGGGCACCAAGCCCGCCGACTACGGCCTGCCCGCCTCCGTGCCCGTACGCGACGAGGCCGAGCGCGCCTGGGAGTACCTCAAGCCGCTCTGGCGCGACCTGCGCACCGCCCTGCCGTCGGACCCGAAGACCGGCGCGCCCGCAGCCGACCCGACCGGCCGGGCCGGCACCGACTGGCTCGCCCAGCTCTTCCGCAAGCTGGACTTCGGGGCGCTGACGGAGGTCGGCGCGGCGGGCATCCCGGCCGACTCCGACCCCGACAAGCGCTTCACGGTGTCCCACCGCCACGGCCCGGCCCTCATCCACCAGATCCCCTGGAACCAGGAGCTCGACAAGCGCCCGTCAGCCGGCCAGGTCCCTCCGCAGTCCATGCTCCAGGACTGCCTCAACCGCACCGAGGCCCACCTGTGGGCGGTCCTCACCAACGGCCGGCGTCTGCGCCTGCTGCGCGACTCGTCGTCCTTCTCCACGGCCGCCTACGTCGAGTTCGACCTGGAAGCCCTCTTCGACGGCGAACTGTTCAGCGAGTTCGTGCTGCTCTACGCCCTGCTGCACGCCTCCCGCTTCACGGTGGCGGACGGCACGGCCGCTTCCGGGTGCTGGCTGGAGAAGTGGCGCGCCGAGGCCGTCACCTCCGGCGCCCGCGCCCTGGACCAGCTGCGCCTGGGCGTCCAGAACGCCCTGACCGTCCTCGGCACCGGCTTCCTGCGCCACCCGGACAACGCCCGCCTGCGTGAGGACACCGACCCGAAGGCCCTCCGGGACGCCCTGCTGCGCCTGGTCTACCGCCTGCTGTTCGTCTTCGTCGCCGAGGACCGCGAGGCCCTGCTCGACCCGGACGCCGACAAGCGGCAGCAGGAGACGTACGAGCGGTACTTCTCCTCCGCCCGTCTCCGCGAACGCGCCCGGCGCCGCCAGGGCACCGCCCACGGTGACCAGTACGAGGCCCTGCGCATCGTCCTCGACGCCCTGGGTACGGAGGGAGGCCGGCCGGAGATCGCCCTGCCCGGCCTCGGCGGCCTCTTCTCCCCCACCGAGACCGACGCCCCGCTGACCGGCCTGAAGCTCTCCAACGAGTCGCTGCTCGCCGCCGTCCGCCACCTCGCCCAGGTCCGCGACCCGGGCGCCCGCCGCTGGCGCTCCGTCGACTACCGCCACCTGGACGCCGAGGAACTCGGCTCGGTCTACGAGTCCCTGTTGGAGCTGGAGCCCAAGCACTCCGCGACGGACCGGTCCTTCGAGTTGGTCGAGGTCGCGGGCAACACCCGCAAGACAACGGGTAGTTACTACACCCCGTCGTCGCTCATCGAGTGCCTGCTCGACACGACGCTCGACCCGGTGATAGACGACGCCGTCAGGCGGGGCGAGCAGCGGGCCACCGAGGCCGGCCGCCCCGACCCGGCCGACGACATCGTCGCCGAGCTGCTCTCCCTGACGGTCTGCGACCCGGCGTGCGGTTCCGGCCACTTCCTCGTGGCTTCGGCCCGCCGCATCGCCAAGCGTGTCGCGTCGGTACGGGAGCGCAACCCGGAGCCGACGGTCGACTCCATGCGGCATGCCTTGCACGAGGTCGTCGCGCGCTGCATCTACGGCGTCGACCTCAACCCGATGGCTGTGGAACTGGCGAAGGTGTCGCTGTGGCTGGAGGCGATGGAGCCGGGCAAGCCGCTCGGTTTCCTCGACGCCCACGTCAAGCGCGGAAACGGTCTGATCGGCACGACGCCGAAGCTGCTGGGGGAAGGCGTCCCCGACGACGCGTTCAAGCCGATCGAGGGCGACGACCGAAAGTACGCGTCCGCGCTCGTCAAGCGCAACAAGGCCCAGCGGGGCGGCCAGGACGAGCTCCTGTTCGATACGGAGACCCTGCCGGGGAACGAGCGGTACGCCGCCGAGCTCGCCCGGATCACCATGGCCCCCGCCGATTCGCTGGAGCAGGTACGCGCCCAGGAGTCCGCCTACCGCGCCTACACGGAGTCGTCTGCCTACGTCCACGACCTCCACGCGGCCGACGCGTGGTGCGCCGCGTTCGTGTGGCCGAAGCAGGCGGGGGCGCCGGATGCGCCGACGGACCAGGTGTTCCGGGCGCTGCGCGGCCGTGACCAGTCGGCGGTGCCGGACGCGACGCATGAGTTGATCCTGCGGCTGCGGGACGAGTACCGGTTCTTCCACTGGCACCTGGAGTTTCCGGAGGTGTTCTCCGTTCCGGAGTCGGGGGTGGGTGTGCAGCCGGGGACTGGGTGGGCCGGCGGGTTCGACGCGGTGGTGGGGAATCCGCCGTGGGAGCGGGTCAAGCTCCAGGAGCAGGAGTTCTTCGCCCAGCGCGACCCGCGCATCGCGGGGGCCACGAACGCCGCCGCGCGGAAGCGACTCATCGCCGAACTGCGTGACGACCGCGACGGTGCGCACCTGTACGCCGAGTTCGAGGCCGCCAAGCGGCGCGCGGAGGGCGAGAGCCACTTCCTGCGCGCCAGCGCGCGGTTCCCGCTGACGGGGCGGGGTGACATCAACACGTACGCCGTGTTCACGGAGACGGACCGCACGCTGACGGGGCCGCGGGGGCGGACGGGCGTGATTGTGCCGACGGGGATCGCGACGGACGCGACGACGCAGTTCTTCTTCAAGGACATCGTCACGAAGGGGCAGCTTGCCGCCCTTTACGACTTCGAGAACGAGGACAAGGTCTTCCCCCAGGTTCACAACCAGCTGCGCTTCTGCCTGTTCATGCTGCGTGGCTCGGGCAGCCTTCGTGAACCGATCCGGATGGTGTTCAAGGTGAGACAGCCTGAGCAGATCGTCGACCGGAGTTACCTGCTCTCGGGCGAGGACATCCTGACAATGAACCCGAACACCGGAACGTGCCCCGTGTTCAGCAGCAGGCGGGACGCAGACATCACCCTGGGCGTGTACCGCCGGGTACCGGTCCTCATCGACGAGACGAAACAGGCGGCCGGAAACCGCTGGGGCATCTCGTTCATGGCAATGTTCCACATGTCGAACGACTCCCACCTGTTCCGTCCCGCCGCCCAGAACGGCGAGACGTTCGACGATCTCCTGAGAGCAGGGTGGGTCCTCGACGGCAATGTGCTCGTCCGTGGCGAGGAGCGCCTGCTCCCGCTGTACGAGGCAAAGATGCTCCACCACTATGACCACCGCTTCTCCACGTACGAAAACGCCACGGAGAAGCAGCTCAACAAGGGCACTCTTCCCCGCTTCAGCGTAGAACAGCACCAGGACGCCTCCGCTACGCCGCTGCCTCGCTATTGGGTTCCGGAACGGAATGTCCCGACCGGCGAAGTCGACAAAAATGGCAAGCCTGTCATCGTGCCGGGCGTAGACAGCCGTCTGGCGACCAAGGGGTGGCACCGGCAGTGGCTGCTGGGGTGGCGGGACATCTGCCGGGCGAGCGACGAGCGTACGATGATCAATTTCGCTTTCCCTCGCGTTGGGGCACCTGACGGCACCCTCCTCGTGCTGCCCCAGGAAGGTCCATTGGCTGCCCTCGTGGCCTGCCTGTCTTCCTTCGTCCTGGACTTCGCCACACGCCAGAAGGTCGGAGGAACTCACCTCAAGTTCTTTACCGTCCGTCAGCTCCCGGTCATTGCTCCTGCACAGGTCACACCACACGCAGCGTTCATCAATCCCCGCATCCTCGAACTGACCTACAGTTCCGCGGACATGACTCCGTTCGCCCGCGACCTCGGTGACACCGGCGCCCCCTTCCGCTGGGACTCCGACCGCCGTGCCGTCATCCGCGCCGAGCTGGACGCCCTCTTCTTCCACCTCTACGGCATCACCCGCGACGACACCTCCTACATCCTCGACACCTTCAACGTCACCCGCGACAACGACATCAAGGCCCACGGCGAGTACCGCACCAAGAACCTCATCCTCGCCGAGTACGACCGGATGGCCGCCGCCGGCCTGACCATGGAGACCCCGCTCACCGAGGGCGAGTCCGGCAGCTACCGCTCCACCCTCACACCACCCCCCGGCCAGGGCCCCCGCCACAACTGACCACCTCCGCCCCGGAGTGTTCCGCTCGCCACGGCCTCACCCTCCCCTGCCCGCAGACAGGCCCTTGAGCCCGGCAACCGCAGCCGAAACGGAGAAGTTTTTTGAGCACCCACACGGCACCGCTCGATGTCCCGCCCTCCATGAGCCCGTACGAGGAGCACGTCTGGAAGGCACTCAACGAGTACTGGGAGCGCCGCAACAACCGCCGCGGTCTGCCGAATTGGGCGAACAACGCCCTCAGCCGCACCGGGGAGGTCGCGGGGAACGCCGGACGCCGGGTCAAGGACGCCGTGCCGGAAGGGGTCAAGGAGCCGATGCGGCGCGCGGGCGGCGCGCTCGCCGACGCGGCCCTGCGACCGGCGGTCGCGGGCGCGGTGGCGCTGCTCGAACTGGTCAACGACGCGGCTCTGGAACTCAACGACCCGAAGACCGTCGAAAAGATCGCCCGCAAGAAGGGGCTCGAAATCGACAACTTCGCCGAACTACGGGAGCAGGACCTCAAGGTCTGTGACCGGCTGCTGACCCGCAACACCATGAAGTGGCGGGCCACCGGCGCGCTCGAAGGGGGAGCCATGGGGGCGCTGGCGATGGTCCCCGTCGCCGGCATCCCCGCCGCGATGACGGCGGACATCCTCGTCATCCAGGTCCTGAGCGCGTCGATAGCCACGCGCATCGCGTACTCCTACGGGTACGACGCCAAGGACCCCGACGAGCAGCTCTTCATCCAGCGTCTGGTGCGCCGGTCGTTCATGGCGCAGGCGACCAAGGTCGAACCGCTGCACAAGACCGCCCAGGCGGCGCAGGCGCTCCACGGGCGCGTGAACTGGTCGGCCAAGCTCCGCAGCGACCACCAACTCGCCGCTGCCCTGGAGAAGTTGCTCCAGCACCTGAGCCCGGCGGGCTCCAAGGTGTCGGTCAAGAGCGTCGCCAAGGTCGTGCCGTTCGTCGGCGTCATCGTCAGCGCCGGGCTGAACTCCGCGGTCCTCGGCCGCGTGGCCTCCGAGGCCCAGAAGTACTGCCAGACCCGTTTCCTGTGCGACAAGTACGGGCTGCCGCTGCCGGCCGCCCTGTCGGCCGACCCGGACGAGGACGCCGAGGACGACGCCCCGTAAGGAGCACGCCCAGTGGCGGGCCCCACGGTATTGAGTTCTTCGCGCTCGCCAGGGCGCTTCCTTCACGGTCGGCCCCTGAAACCGACCAGTTCTTCAACATCGCCTCACGTACCGAGCCTTTGAAGGAGACCTTTATGGAACCACGCGGCTACCGCATGGTGGTGTCGACCGAGTCGGACTACGTCGACACCTGCGCCATAGCGGAGCGGGAGTTGATCACATGGCTCGACTCCAAGCAGTACGACACGTCCGGGCTCGCCGAGGGGCGGACCGAGGTCGCCGCCCACGCGACCCTCGACCGCGACTCCGAGTCCGGCATGAACGGCGCGTACAGCCGGTGGCGCATGCGCGAGACGCCCTCCATCACGTCGGGCACCTGGCAGTCGACGCTCGTCGTGCGCTCCGGGCTCCCCGAGGACAAGGGCCGCACGTGGGTGCAGGTCGACATCGAGCACCAGCCGGCCAAGGCCGACGAGTTCCCGAAGCCCGCCAACACCCCGAACATCGCCCGGTCCCTCCTCGACACCCTGGAGGCTCGGGACGGCCAGGCCGACCTCACCACCTCACCGTCCTTCATCGAGGACGACGCCGACGTCGACGACCTGCTCGAAGAGCTGTGCGACGCCAACCGCCGCATGCCCGTGGTCATCGCCACCGTGCCGTACGGGAAAGATCCCGACGAGTGGTCGCGTACGGTCGTGGAGCCGTTGTTCCGGAACCTGCACGGGCTGGCGGTGCTGTACATCCTCATGCCGGCGGCGCAGGCCAAGTTCAACACCGCGCTGGAGTACCACCCGGTGTTCGGCGGCGGCGTCCGCACCTACGTACCGGGGCTCGACCCGGCCTGGAAGCCGGACGCCCAGCGGCATCCTGTGATGTCCCGCAAGACCATCGAAGCCAACGTCCGTCGCGCCGCCGCCATCCTCGCCGCGCTCCCGCAGCGGCTCGCCTCCCGCCACGCGCTTCCCGCGGCCCTGCTGAGCGTTCCGCAGCAGCGGGTGCGGCTGCGGCCGAGCTCGGACGGTGCGGACATCGTCCAGCTCCGCAAGGACAACCTCGCCCTGACCTCCCTCCTCGACGAGGCGGAGCAGGCGGAGGCGATCCGAGTCAACGAGATCAACGACCTCTACGCGGAGCTCGCCAAGACCGAGCGGGGAAGCGATGATCTGCGCGGTGAGAACGAGGAGCTGTACGACAAGTTCCAGGAGTCCCAGCGCCACATCCGCTTCCTGCGAGAACGCCTGGAAGCGGCAGGCGACTTCGCCACGGCCTACGGCGCGGCCGACATTCCGGCCATCGCCTACCCGGAGACCTTCGCCGACCTTCTCGACCGGCTGGAGGAGCTTCCCTTCCTCGTCTTCACGGGCCACCACAAGACCACCCAGAAGCTCGACAGCCAGTCGGTGGACAACTGGCTGAACGTGGCCTGGGACGGCCTCCTGGCGCTCAACCACTTCGCCGAGGCCTCGGCTCTCGGCAAAGCCTCCGGCGACTTCCTGAGCTGGTGCAAGTCCGAGGCGTCCGGCGACTTCCCGTTCCCGGCGGCCAAGGTGGCCATGCGGGAGTCCGACACCGTCGCCAAGAACGGCAAGCTGCGCGGCGAGCGGATGCTGTCCGTCCCGAGGGCGGTCGACGACGGCGGCCGGGTCTTCATGCAGGCCCATCTGAAGATCGGCGGCGGCAACACGGTCGCCCCGCGCCTCCACTTCTACGAGGACGGCCCCCGGTCCGGGAAGGTCTACATGGGCTACCTCGGCCCGCACCTGCGCAACACGCTCACCTGAGCAAAAACCGGTGTGCCGCTACGACAGCGGCACACCGGTCGTTCCGTCAGTCAGCTTGCCGCCACGAACCGCACGAAGGGCGCCCACTCCTCGCGCCCCACGGCGAACGCCGGGCGGGCCAGGTCCTTGGAATCCCGTACGTGGACGGCCTGTTCGGCGAGCGCGATCTCCACGCAGCTGTCCCCCTGGCTACCGCTGTAGCTGGACTTGAACCAGGCGAGTTCCGTCGTTCCGCTGCTCATAGCTCTCCTCGCAGTCGCTCCAGCAGGTCCCGGGAATCCTTGGGGTTCAGGGCCTGCGAGCGCAGTGTTTCATAGCGGTGGCAGAGCACACTCACCTGTTTCGGGTCGGAGATCAGCCGCCCGTTCTCCTGACCCTCGGAGTAGCCGAGCCGCCGCCCCTCCGGGGTCTCCAGAACCTGCACCGGCCCATCCAGGCACGCATGCAACCCCGACCCCAGCGGCACCACCTGAAGCGTCACATTGCGCGGCGCGCTGCGTTCCAGCACGTGGTCCAGCAGCTCCCGCATCGCCTCCGCGTCTCCGAACCGCCGCCGGAACACGTGCTCCTCCACGATGAAGCTGAACGGAACGGTGGGCTGCTCGCGCATCATCCGCTGCCGATCCATCCGCGCGGTGAGCTGCGCCTCCAGCTCCTCGTCGGTCCGTAGCGGGATCGTGCCCTCGAACACCGCCCGCGCGTACGCCTCCGACTGCAACAGCCCCGGCACCAGCCGGCACTCGTACGTGCACAGGCTCACCGCCTCCCGCTCCAGCCGCGCCCAGCGGCGGAACCAGGCAGCGAGGCCGACCTCGCCCCGGCTCAGGTGACGGGCGGCCTTCCTCAGGGCCCCGGTGTTGCCGGTGGCCTCCTCCGCAGGCTCGACGAAGGCCTCGTCCGGCATCCGGCGGCCCAGCTCCACCGACTCCACGGTGTGCTTGGAGAACCGGACGCGGGCGGCGAACTCGGCCCGGCTGAGGCCCGCGTGCTCGCGCAGGGCCTGGACGACCGCGCCGAACGTGCGCAGACTGTCCGACGGGTGAGGCTCCCGTTCCCACTCCGCCGCCGGAACCACCCGGGCGCCGACGCCCCCGGCCGCCGCCTCTTCGACGATGTCCATCCGTCGCCCCTCTCTCCGTACCGCACCCGCGACAGCTTCTCGCCGCCGCCCGCGTTCACGCTCACGTCCACCACTCAGCGTGACGGCACGGCCCGCGTACTGTCCACACCACGTGCCCGTACGCTGACTCCGCGTACGGGGTGCGCCGCTCGCATGCGGCCCCATCCGGCCGCCACGCTGACACCATGAACCGACAACTCCCCCAACTGGCCCCGCCACAGCACAGCTTCACGCAGCTGCTGTCGTCCACGCGGCGCGGCGCCCGGCTCGCCCGGCTGCTCAGCGTGACCCAGCTGCGGTCCTGGGGTGCTCCGCAGGACCTCACGGAGCGTGCCGAGTGTGTCGTAGCGGAGCTCGCCGCCAATGCCGTCCTCCACGGATTCCTGCCCGGGCGCAGCTTTCGGCTGACGCTCGCGTTCGACGCCTCGGCCGGGCGCCTCCGTGTCGATGTCACCGATGCCCGTGGGGACCGATGGCCGGTGACGCGGCCGGCGAGCGGCGCACCCGAGACGCTCCCCGCCGGCGGTCGCGGCCTCTCACTCGTCGCCGCGCTCGCCGACCGCTGGGAGACCCTTCCCTACCCGCCCAGCGGCAAGACCGTACGGGCCGAACTGACCGCTCCGAGCCGTGAATGAGACAAGTCGTCGGCGTATCGTGCGAGAACCAGCCACCCGATCCGATCATGCGTTGACGCCGCCAACACACTTCCCTACGGTGGCTCTTGTTACGTCGGGGGACCAGAGGGGCTGCAGATCGTGCGCGTGGACGACACCGGCGAACCCGACCGGACCGTCACGGCGGACCGCCTGCTCGACTCCGCCGAGCAGGCCTTTCTGCGCGCCGAGTTCGGCGCCGTGCGGCCGCTTCTGCGTCGGTTCGAGAACGAGTTCGGGACACCCGATGCCGACGACACCGCGGTCCGGTACGCCGTACTCCGCGGCGCTCTTGCAGCACGGGCCGGAAACTGGCCGGAGGCGGTCAGGTGGTGCCCCGACACCGACGACCTGGGCACCGCGCCGACAGGGGTCGTACACGCCCTCGCGGTGACCGCCCTCCGCAGGCTCGCCGAGGAAGCGCGGCACACCGAGGCCGGAACCGCCGCGCTCGTGATCGCGCTGTGGGCGTACCTCCTGGACGAGGAGGACCCCGGCGACTTCCGCGGACTGCTCACCGGGCGACGCGGTACCCCCGTGCCCGACGATCTCTGGGAGCAGGCCCGTGGCCACCTGGCCCGGCGCGTCACCGACCTGCTGCGCGCGCAGGACGTCCGCGCGGGCCGGGACGCCCTGGCCGCCTGGGAGACGGCCTGGGAGGCCGAGCGTGTCGACCCCGGGGTCGTCCCGTCCGACGCCGAGCCCGACAGTCTGATCCCGGTTTCGGAGGCCGCCTGGCATCTCCTGGACCACGACCTCCGCCCCGCCCTCCTCGACGCCTACACCGCACGCCACCCGGACCCCGGCAGATGGACCGCCGACTCGCCCGACCACCGCGCTTGTGCCGGCCCGCTGGCCCTGGCCCTCGCCGCACGGGGCCAGGACCGGGTGGGGGCCGGGGAATGGGGCGAGGCCCTCGCTGACTTCAGCAGGGCCGCGCGGCTCGGGCTCACCCTCGGCACCGCCGACCTGGCAGCCGTACTCCGCGCCGGAAGGAACGTCGGGCGGGGTCGCAACGGGCAGGGCTACTCCTCCATCACACGGATCCACGGCCTGGAGCTGGCCCACCGGCTGCTGCCCCAGGACGGTCCGCCGGCCGCCGAACTGGCCGCCGAACTCGCCACCGAGCTGGTCCGGCAGGGCCGGAAGGTACTCCGCAGCGACCCCGGGCAGAGCAGGATCCGCTTTGCGCGGGCCCTGGCCGTCTCTCCTGATCACGAGGACGCGCAGAGCGGCCTCGACGAGCTTTTGCGAGCGGACCTCGCCCAGGCGCTCGACGGAGCACAGCCCCGGGAGAAGCTCCACGCGCACGCCGTGGAGGATCTGCTGCGGCGCGATCCGGACTGTGCACCCGCACGGAAGTGGCTGGAGGAGCACTACGCCGCGCAGGCGGAGACCGCTGCGAACGACGGTCATCGATCCACGACGCCGGCCGCCGTACGCGAAATGCTCCAGTACGCAGACGCCGCAGGCCTGTATGACGAGGAACGCGTCGACCGAGGGGTCGCCAACCTCCTGGCCCGCACCACCCGGTCCGCCACGGCCGAGAGCACACGCGCCGCCCTGGAGCACAACGTCGACGTTCTGAGCACAGTCGTGGCGAGCACGGACGTGCCTCGCCGTCACCTCATGGACCGGCTCGACACGGAGCTTCTCCGTCTCGCCGAGCACCTGGAAGCCACCGCGTCCCCGTCGGACGTCATCGAGCTTTTCCTGCGGGGCCGGATGCGGACCGGTGTCAGCGCACGCTTCGACCAGACCGTGGAGTCCGCCTATCTGCGCCGTGCCGAGGCACGCGAGAAGGAGGGCGATGTCGGCGGGGCGCGACGCGACCGCGCGTACGCGGAACGGATCGGTGCCGGACTGCCGGACCAGGGGCTGTTGTTCGGCCCCGCTCCCGGTCGCAGACAGCCACGCCGTGACGACGACTCCGGACAGGAATCCCTCTTTTGACCACCGACGCACCCGTGCAGGGCAGCAGGGACAGCGAACAGCCCCCGCTGCCCTGGTTCGGTCCCACGCTCCATGAACTCGTTCCCGGACTCGCACCCGGTACCCGGCTCCCCGCCCTCCGCGCGCAAGCGGCGCGCGCCCGCAGCGCGGCCCGACAGGATCCGGTCAGGCAGGAGCTCGTCCGCCGGGCCGACCAAGCCTCCCGGAGCGCCGTCACCGCCCTCGTCGCCGACATGCTCACCCCGCCCCTCCCCCAGCCCCGCCACGACACCGAGGATCTTCCGTGACCGATCCCGCCCCGGCCGTCGCCACCGGCCCGCCGTCCGAACTCGACAGACTTCGCCGCCGGGTCGAGGCCCTGTCCCGCAAACGCGCCGAGGCCGACGCCCGGCTGCACGCCCTGCTCAGCTCCCTGCTGCCACTGGACGACCTGCTCGCCGACACGCGCCGCCGGGCCGGCACCCTGCACGAGGCTCGGTCCGCCCGCGAGGCGACCTCGGCCGTCGTCGCCCTGAGCGAGCAGATCGACGCGGCACACCTGATGCTGCGCGGCGAGTTCGCCCGGCACGACGTCAGTCCGATGGACACGGTGGGCAGAGCCGTCGATCCGGTGGAGATGCGCGTTGTCGGAACGGAATCACATCCCTCGTGGCCGGACGCCACTGTCCTGAGGGAGAGGGTCACCGGATTCCGTCTGGGAGCCTCCACTCTGCGGCCCGCGCAGGTGATCGTCGCTGTGCCCGGCCCCGCACCGGAACCCGAGGCCGTCCCGGCAGCCGGGCAAGGTCCGGATCCGGCGGCGTCTCCAGCGGCCTCGGCCGGCGGCGGGCGAGCGCAGCCACGGCGTACCAGCCGCTCCCAGCGACACCTCGCCCGCAAGCCCTCCGCCCGGCGTGGGCGTCGCTCCCGTCGCACCTGACCCGGCTGTCTCGCTCCGTCGGCACGCTCGTCGGCGCACGCTCGTCCGCAGCACCCCGACGCGGCGCGGGCCCCGGGAGCCCCCGTACCGCACCGCCACCCGCACCTCGCGCCTCCGCCGCTCCACGACCATCAGGAAAGCGACCTTCCATGCACCGGACTCTCGGCATCGACCTCGGCACCACGAACTCCGTCACGGCCTGGCTACAGGACGGCGTCCCCGTCGTCCTGCCGAACAGGCACGGCGACCAGGCCACCCCGTCCGCCCTCGGGATCGACTCCGACAACACCCTGCTGGTCGGGGACGAGGCGTTGAACTGGCAGGCCGCGGTGCCCAGTTCCGTGATCACCGAGGCGAAGCGGCTGATCGGGCGGCGCTGGGACGACGACCTCGTGCAACAGGCACTGCGGGCGCGGCCCGACGACGCGCCGCCCGTCCGGAAGAGCGACGACGGCTCGGTGGAGATCCGGCTCGGCGCGCACTACCTCTCCCCGGTGCAGGTTTCCGCCATCTTGTTGCGCCGGCTCAAGCAGGATGCCGAGAACGCCGCGGGGGTACCGTTCCGGCGTGCGGTGATCACCGTGCCCGCGTACTTCGCCGAGCCGCAGTTCCACGCGGTGCGCGAAGCCGGGCGGCTGGCGGGATTCCACGTGGCGCGGATCGTGCAGGAACCGACCGCCGCCGCGCACGCCTTCGGCATCGGGCCGAACGGGAACGGCACCGAGGACTACGCCACCATGCTCGTCTTCGACCTGGGCGGCGGCACCTTCGACGTGTCGCTGCTGACGATCGGCCCCGGCTACTTCGCGGTGGGTGAACTGGGCGGGGACAACCTCCTCGGCGGGTCCGACTTCGACGCGCTGCTCGACGACCACCTGCGCGAGCAGCTCGCCGGGCGCGACCACGGCGGTGAAGGGGACGCCTCCCGGATCCGGACCGCCGCCGCGCGCGCCAAGGTCGAACTGTCCTCGCGGGACGTCGCCGAAGTGACCCTGGCCCCGCTCGGCCGGCAGGGCGGGTCCTGGTCCGGGGCAGTGCGGCGCACGGACTTCGAAGGGCTCCTCGACGGGCACCGGCACCGGATGCGGGCCACGGTCGAGTCGGTGCTGAAGAAGGGTGACGCGCTGCCCGAGGACATCCAGCGCGTCCTCCTCGTCGGCGGCTCCACCCGCATCCCGGCCGTCCGGCGCGACCTGCAGCAACTCTTCGGCGAGGACAAGGTGTCGGACGCGGTGGACCCCATGACGGCCGTCGCCCACGGCGCCGCTGTGGAGGCCGGTCTGCTCAGCACGCTCGACTGCCCCGCCGACACCTGCACCATCGAGGGCATTCCCGTCACCGCCGATTCCTGCCCCGGCTGTGCCACCCCGCTGCTCGGCCCCGCCACGGTGGACTGCCCGGCCTGTCACGTCCCCGCACCCGAGCTCACCGGCGCCTGCAACGTGTGCGCCACGGACCTGTCCGGACTGCGCGCGGCCCCTCCGACGGCCACCCGCAGGGAGTGCCAGAAGTGCGGCCGGGATGACAACCCCGCCTCCGCGACCGTGTGCCTCGACTGTGACGCCCCACTGGACGCCGGCGGCCTGAAGTGCCCCGGCTGCCGCATGGTCAACGCCGCCGGTCTCAGCGCCTGCTCGTTCTGCGGCGGCGACTTCGGCACCGCCCGCGCCGAACAGGTCACGGCACAGGACATCGGCCTCGAGCTCTCGGACGGCACCGTGAAGGTCCTTTTCCACGGCGGCACCCCCTACCCGACCGAATGGCAACGGGAGGACGACCTCGTGGTGCGCGGGGACAACAGCGGATCGGTGCGATTCCGCGTCTGGGAGGGAACCCACGTGCGCTCCGCACAGCGCAACGAGTTCTGCGGCGGTTTCATCCACGAACGGACCGACGGACTCCGCGGAGACGTCCCGCTCACCCTCGAGGTACGGCTCGACGCCGACCGGACCATCGACCTGAGGTATCGCCTCGGCTCCGACGACTGGGCCGGGGCCCGGCTCCGGCGCAGCATGGTGTCCGAGGGCATCGGCCGGAAGGCGGGCGAACTCCACGCCCGCTACAGCGACTTCCTGAAGACCTGGGAACGGGAGACCACCCCCGCCGAGCGGGACGTCCTCGGCGAGACCATGGCGGATCTCGCGGCACTCGGCAAGGGCGAGACCGTGGGCCGCTCTCTGGACGGGCTGCTCGACGATGCCCGCGAAACCCTGGAGCTGTGCACAAAGGCCCGAACCGCCACCGCTCACGCGACGATCACCGTCGCGAGCGGACGCGGGCTGCTGGCGCCGCCACTCCTGGAGGAACTGCGGAAAGCCGGGGAGTCGGTCATGGACGCGCGCAGGGCCATGGACACCGACGCGATGCGGGCGGGCACCACACGGGTGGAGGAACTCTGGAAGGGGCTCGACCCTGCGGTCCGCACCTCGATCCTCACCGTCCGCCTCGCCGAACAGGACTCCTACCCGGCGACCCTCCGCAAGGAGGTCCTGGCCGCCCGCGACGCCCTGCGCAGCGCCGTGGAACGCGGTGACCAGGCCGCCCAGGACGCCGAGCTCGTACGCCTCGGACGCCTTTCCGACCAAGGCCGTGGCCAGTTCGCGGAGGTGAGCACCCCCTTCTCCGCCGGCAGCGTCCTCCCGTCCAGGCGGTGACAGACGGTGGGGGCCATACGGAGGTACGGACACGCACCCTCGCCCCAGATCCAGCACGTTTGCATCGTCAACGCACTGGCAATGTGCATCGAACTTCGCTCCGGATCAATTGACAGCGTCAACAGGTAGCCTGCTCGGTGTTCGCGCAGGCTCGCGCCATACGGAAGGTCACCCATGCCGCAGATGCCGCAGCCCGACCGCCTCCCCGGCGCGCCCGAGTTCCGCATCACGCTCCCCAAGGGCGGTGGAGAGGCGCGTGGGCATCTGCTCACCGAGTTCGGCGAAAACGGCACACACAAGTTCCTCCTGCACGAGGGATCAACGGTCGCGGCAGAGGCGTGGCCCGGCCTCGGCGACCACGGACGCCGGGTCCGTGCGGAGCTGCGGGCGAGCGGCGCACTCGCCGACGCCCCGGTGGGCCTCGAGCGGCCGGAGGCGACGCCGCGATGGGTGGCGACACGGAACATCCCGTGCAACTCCTCCTCGGCCGCCGCCGCGCTGGTGTACGGCTACGACGCTTCCGGACCGGAGTCCTGGCGCACCGCCGAGGGCCACCCGCTCGCCGACTACCTGTCCACCGGCTGGCGCGCCCCGCGCAAGGCCTGGCTGGTGCGCGGGTCCAACGTCTCGGGGCACAACCTCGTGCGGCAGCTGTGGCTGAAGGAGGGGTTCGTCACTCTCGCCGCCACACATCTGCCGCCCTTGGAAGAGAGCGATCCGACCAAGAGCGCCCTGCGCCGCTTCGTCGAGGACGGATACGAGGGCGCGGCCTCGTACAACCAGAAGCGGGGCCTCGTCGAAGAGCTGCACGGCTTCCTGACACAGATGCGCGTCGGCGACACGGTGGCGACGATAGGCGACGGCAGGCTTCACCTCGGACGGATCACCGGGGATGCCGCGCAGACCATTTCGCCGGGCGGCCTGGCCAATCTGCGCCGAACCGTCTCCTGGCAGCCCGACAGCCACCCGTACGAGGAACTGCCGGAGGAAGTGCAGCAGAAGCTCTCCGTGCAGCATGACGTCGTCGACCTGACCGGCGTACTGGAAGCACTGGACGGACTCACCATGGCCGCCGGCCCTACGGCAGCCGACTCCCCCGTCCGGCAGGCCGTCGCCGAGCGACCGACGCAGCGGGAGTTGTCGCTGCCCGACGTCACCGAGGCCCTCGCGGCCGACCTCCTCGTCCACGACCGGGCCTGGCTGGACGAGGTACGCGAACTTCTCGTGGACGAACGGCAACTGATCTTCTACGGCCCGCCGGGCACGGGCAAGACCTACCTGGCGATGAAGCTGGCGGAGTACTTCGGCGGCGGTCCCGAGCAGGTCAAGATCGTGCAGTTCCATCCGTCGTACGCCTACGAGGATTTCTTCGAGGGGTTCCGGCCCGTGGAGGACGCCGAGACACGCGAGGTGGCGTTCCGACTGACGGCGGGGCCGCTCCGGGAACTGGCAGATCTCGCCTCCCGCGAGGGCAATCGGCACGTCCCGCACTTCCTGATCATCGACGAGATCAACCGTGCCAATCTCGCGAAGGTCTTCGGTGAGCTGTACTTCCTGCTGGAGTACCGGAAGAAGTCCGTACGTCTCACCTACTCCGGAGACGACTTCGCACTGCCTCCCAACCTCTTCGTGATCGGCACCATGAACACCGCCGACCGGTCGATTGCCTTGGTGGACGCGGCGATGCGACGCCGATTCGCCTTCGTGGAACTGGCCCCCCGCGCCGAGCCGACCGCAGGGCTGCTCGCACGATGGCTGGGACGCGAGGGAAAGGACCTGGAGCCCGCTCACCTTCTCGACGCTCTCAACGCCCGCATCGACGACACGGGCTTCGCCATCGGCCCCTCGTACTTGATGAAGCCGGGCGTGTACCGCGACGGCGGTCTCGAACGCACCTGGCGCACGAAGATCCTCCCCCTCCTTGAGGAGCACCACTACGGCGAGGGTCTCGATGTCGTCGCCCGCTACGGCCTCGCTTCACTGCGCGAGCGGCGTCCGTGACCGCACTGGATGTGACGCTGCGCGAGTACGGACCCGCACTCTCCATCCCCCTGGGCTCCGAGGCCGGACGTGCCCTTGCCACGTCCGGAATTCTGCAGAGCGCAACGCCGGATCCCGGCCGGGAGGGGCACTGGCTGCTGCGGGCGGGCAGCCGGGTTGGTGCGGTCCGCATCCCCGGCGGTGCTGTCGTGCGGATCACGCCCAAGACCCCCGTGGCCAGGCTGTTCTTCCTCCTCGGCTTCAGCCTCGACCCGGCACGCGCCTGGCGCGACAGCAGGGAGGGCACGGTCGACACCGGCGCCTACGACGACATCGTCCCGGCGCTCGCGCACGCCGTGGAACGGCGGATCGACTCGGCTCTGCGACAGGGGGTTCTCCAGGGCTACCGCGAGATGGAGGAGACAGCGCTGGTCGTACGCGGACGGCTCCGCGAGGCCGAGCAGGTCCGCCGGCACTTCGGTCGGACGCCGCCCGTGGAAATCCGGCACGACGCGTACACGGCCGACACCGACGAGAACCGCATCCTGCGCGGTGCCGTCGAGCAGCTGCTGCGACTGCCGGGAGTCCCCGGTCCGGTCCGCCGGCGCCTCGCTCACCAACGCGTACGGCTCGCCGATGCGCTGCCGCTGATACGCGGGCAGGAACTGCCCCGCTGGCAGCCGTCCCGTCTCAACTCCTGCTACCAGCCAGCACTTCGACTCGCCGAGGCGGTCCTGCGCGGTGCCTCGCCGGAGCACCGGCCAAGTACGGCCGAACCCCTCGCCGTGGACGGCTTCCTGATCGACATGAACAAACTGTTCGAGGACTTCGTCACGGTCGCGCTGCGAGAGGCGCTTCGTGAACACGGCCTGACCGCACGTCTCCAGGACCCTCACCACCTCGACGCCGCGGGGCTGGTGGGGATGCGTCCCGACCTCGTCGTGCGCACCGGGGACGGCCGTACTCCAGTGGCCGTCGTCGACGCCAAGTACAAGGTCGAGAAAGCCGATGGACTCCTCAATGCCGACTTGTACCAGGCCCTCGCGTACGCCACCGTCCTCGGCCTGCCCGAAGCTCACCTCGTATACGCGGCGGGAAGGCAACCGGAACGCTTCCACGAGGTGCGCGGAACGGCCGCCGGGCAGGACGGACGAGGAGTACGGCTGTACCAGCACACCCTCGACCTCTCCCGTGAACCACGGCTCCTCCTGTCGGCGCTCGGTGAGCTCGCCGGAAGACTGGCCGCCACGGCTCCACAGCCTCGATCGTGAAACGCCGCAATGCGGGAACCGTCATGCGGAAGGAAGGAATCACCATGCCCCGGCTCGCCTTCGCCCAGAGCTTCTGGGACGGCTACGACACATTGGAGAAGCCGGTGCGAGCCGGCGTACGCAAGGCCATGGGAAAGTTCCACGCCCTGAGTGCCGCTGAGCTCAACGCGGACAAAGGCCTGCACCTGGAGTCGGTGAGCAACGCCCGTGACCCCCGCATGCGCACCATCCGTATCACCGACTTCTGGCGGGGAGTCGTTCTCGCGCCCGACGACGGCAGTGATGTCTTCCTGCTGGTCAACGTCCTGCCGCACGACGACGCCTACACGTGGGCGGCGAAGCGCCTGTACAGCGCGAACTCCGCGACCAGGGCCCTGGAGGTGCGCGACGCCGTGGCCCTGGACGAGCTGACCCCCCTGTACGAGACAGCCGCGGCCAACGCGCCCAGGCTGCTGTTCGCCCGCGTCTCCGACGGCACCCTGCGCGAGCTCGGCCTCGACGACCAGGTGCTGCGCGCCGCACGTTCCCTGGTGGACAAGGCCCAGCTGGAAGCGTTCTCCACGCTTCTGCCGGAAGACCAGCTGGAGGTGCTGCAGTATCTTGCCGAGGGCTTCAGCCCGGAGGAGGTCTACCGGGACGTCGTCGCCGTCCGCCGGCCCGCCGACGCCCCCGCCGAGCCGGTCGAGGACCTGGCCACGGTCATCGCCAATACTCCGGCGCGCATCCGCCTCGTCACCGGGCCGGAGGAGCTGGCGGAGATGCTGGAGAAGCCTTTCGAAGCCTGGCGTGTCTTTCTCCACCCCTCCCAGCGGCGTGTCGCCTACCGCACCTCGTACGGGGGCCCCGTCCAGGTGACGGGCGGGCCGGGAACCGGCAAGACAGTCGCCGCCCTGCACCGGGTCAAGCACCTGCTGGGCCGCCATGAGGACAGCCGAATCCTGCTGACCACCTACACGAACGCGCTCGCCGCCGGACTGCGCGAGATGCTCGGCCTCCTCCTCGACGAGGACAAGAGCCTGCTGGCCCGTGTGGACGTGACCACGGTCGACGCCTACGCGAACGGTGTCGTGCGCACGAGGTCCGGAACGACACCACGCCCGATCGGGGACAGGGAACAACGGCAGCTGTGGGAGAAGACCGTCAAGCAGCTCGACCTGCCGTTCACCGTCCAGTTCCTTGCCCAGGAATACCGCCACGTCGTACTCGGCCAGGACATCCGCGATCTCGACACCTATCTCGGCGCGAGCCGCCGCGGCCGCGGCACCGGCCTCGGCCCCACGCGCCGCCGCGCGGTGTGGAGCGGTGTGGAACGGTTCGAACAATTGCTGCGCGACCGCGGCGAGACGACGCATCTGCGGGTCTGCGCCCGCGCGACGGAATTCCTGGCCGACGAGCCGGCTCCGTACGCCCATGTCGTCGTCGACGAGGCACAGGATCTGCACCCCGCGCAGTGGCGTGTGCTGCGCGCCGCCGTGACTCCCGGCCCTGACGACCTCTTCGTCACCGGCGACCCGCACCAGCGGATCTACGATTCGCGGGTGTCGCTCGGTTCCCTGGGCATCGCCACAGTCGGCCGCAGCTTTCGGTTGCGCGTCAACTACCGCTCCACCGAGGAGATTCTCACCTGGTCGGCACGGCTTCTCGCCCCTGTCACCGTCGACTCCCTCGAAGGCGAGGGAGCGGACTCGTTGGCCGGGTACCGTTCCCTGCTTCACGGGCGCCGCCCCCAGGTCCAGGGGTACGGAACCGAGCAGGAGGAGACCGACGCCCTGGTGCAACGAGTTCAGGGGCTGCTCGCAGGGGGCCTTGCACCACACGAGATCGGCGTGTGCGCACGCTTCAATCTCTCCTTGGACGCCGCCGAGGACAAGCTCAGGGCCCTCGGTATCCCGGTGCTCCGGGTCAAGGGGCAGTTCGCACCGGGGACGCGGGGCGTACGGCTGGCGACCATGCATGCGATGAAAGGGCTGGAGTTCCGTGCGGTGTCCGTCCTCGGCGTCAACGAGGGCAGCGTGCCGTTCGTCCGCGAGGTCACCCCACGCGAGGCGGACCCGCTCCAGCACGACGCCGACCTGCTCCGGGAACGCTGCCTGCTCTTCGTCGCCTGCACTCGCGCCCGCGAATCACTGAGCGTGACGTCGAGCGGAACCCCGAGCCCGTTTCTGCCACCCACGGTCTGACCGGGCCAGGCTCACTCCTCCGGTGCGAGGGCTCCTGTGGAAAGACCGTCACGGGCGACTTCGGCGAGTTGCCGACTCAGCTCGTCGATCTTCCGCATTCCCTCCTCGAACGCGGACAGGGCCCGGAAGGAGGAACCGTAGCGGCGCTGCTCGTCGATGCTCATGCGGGGGATACGTGAACCCCGGGCGTCGAGGCGGTAGGTCCCACTGGCGCTCGTGGACCGGCGGGCATTGATGGAGCTGCGCAGGAATCCCTGCAGGTAGTCCGTGTCGAGCTGGTCGCTGGCCGAGACCGGATCCGAGCCCTCGTACGCGACGAGCCCGGCGCGAGCGAGATCCGCGACACTGGTGGTCGCACCGTCCAGTGAGCCCGGTCCGCTGCCTGCGGCCAGCTCGGGCAGAAGGGCGGCGAGTCGGCGGACTCGGTCCTCCAGCTCCTGGCGCAGGGCCGTGTACTCACCGGGATAGTCGCGGTGCCGGGAGCGGAGATGACTGCCGGGGGTGAGGTCGACCGTATCGTCCAGAAGTTCGATCAGTGGTACGTCGGCGACCTGGCCCGGGCGTGGGTCCAGGCTGCCGTCGGGGCTGTTGCCGGTCAGGTCGACCATGCGCACGGTGCGGTTCGTGCCCGGGTTGCCCGTGTTCTCAGGACGCTGCAGACACCAGAGATGGACAGGCAGAGCATGAGAGGTCGCCGTCCCTGGCGGCAGGGCGACCACTTGGCGCAGGATGCCACGGCGTACGAGTTCTGCTCGGATGCGGCGGCCTGCCTTGCGGTAGGCGGCCGAGGCCGGCATGACCATGAGGACGTGGCCGCCTGGCTCGGTGTGCGCATAGGCATGCTGGAGCCAGGCAAGCTCCCCTTCGGCCTTGGACGGGGTACCGAGCTCCCAACGTGAGTCGAGCAGCAGCTCCTCCCTCCCCCACTCGGTCACACCCGCCGGAGGATCACAGACGACCAGATCCGCCCTGAGATCCGGCCATTCGTCCGCGCGCAAGGAGTCGCCTGCCACGACGCGGACCTCCGATCGGCCCAGGAGGTCGGCACGCAGCTGCGCGAAACGGGCGCTGTCACCGTCCACCTCCTGGCCATAGCAGCGCGTACCCGCCTCGGAAGCGACGGACAGGAGCAGCACCCCGATGCCGCAAGCGGGATCGAAGACCGCTGCTTCGGAAGGCAGTTCGGGAGCGAAGTGGCGCACGGCGCGCACCACGCGCTCGGCGGTCACCTGGTCCGACCCCGCACGCCGAGCGGAATCCATGAACCGTTCGGTGAGGCCGTTCACGACGTCGACGGGCGATTCGGTCCGGGCGAGCCCTCGTACCCGCGAGGCGATGTCATCCGGCAGTTCCGGGGCAGATTCTCCGGCCAGCGCCGCGGCGACCATCGCCAGGCCCGCCACCATCTGATCGCCGTGCGCGGCACGCAGGGCCTGCCACAACTCGACCTCGGGTGACATCTCCTGACCTTTGCGCTGCCTGTCCAGCCACCCCTGGACTTCCGCCAGTGCGAAGAGGGGACTGTTCGCGGCGCCTCCCGCCGGCGTCGGGAAGTCGTCGTAGCGCCGACGCCAGTTGGAGACAGCAGCCCGGGTGACGCCGGCCAGCCGAGCGATCTCGGCTCCGGTGACAAGGGGACCGACCGGTGAAGCTGCAGTGTCCGTCATACGCCCAGCGTACACGGATCGCCACCCCCCCTCCAGAAGAGAGTCCGTTGACAGTGCGCACAGACTTATGTCACTCTCCCTCGTGTACCTGGTCATCCGTGGGACCTGCCCTCGTCCTGCCCGGCCACGACCGCGAAAAAGGCCGGTGTATACCGCCCGCCCCCAGACCTCTCGCTCGCCGCTCCACGGAGGCACGCCTTGACATCGAACACCGCGGTACGCACCGTCTACCGGCTGACCGGTGTCACACCGACCGCAGAAGCCATGCTGGACAACCTCGACCTCGAACTTCTGGACCGGCTCGGGGCCGATCTCCATTTCCCCGAGGCACTCGGCGTGCCGGCCGTGTACGTCACCTGCGGCATGGAGCATCCCGAGGCCCCGTGGTGCGAACCCATGGCGCGTACCACCGGCATCACGGTTGCCGAGCGCGTCCGCCGCACGGCCGCCGTCCTCCTGCTCGCCGTCGATGGCACGGTGTATGCCATCGGCTGCGACCAGGGGTACCGACTGATCCCTGACCATCTCAAGGACAAGCGTTTCGGTCTCTCCTTCGCCATCCGGCAGATGGATCCGAGCCTGATCCGCGGTGCGGTCTCGAGGTCGCTCGGGCAGGCGCGCACCGATATCTCCCTGGTTCCGGGCGGGGCACCGGTCCCGATGCTCGGCATCCGTGACCACTCCCGGATCGTGCGCAGCCTGGGCGGATACCTGGACGACCTCCCGCTCACCCGCTCGCGGTACACGCGTGGAAAGGCCGTCAGCGCCCAGGGCGGGTGCGGATTGAGGATCGCCCTGGGGATCGAACCCGAAGCTCTGGTCTCCGACCTGCGGACCATCGCCAGAATCTGCCGCGAGGACATCCCGCACCAGGATCTGGAATTCGTCGACCACATCGTTCCGGTCAGCGATCCGACGGACCTCGACGCCCTCGAGCGGGATCTGGACAACCGCCTCGGCCGACCCGCCGACGGGCGGATCTCCGCCTCCGTACCCTTCGATCACCACGTGGCGTACGCGGAGGCCACCGCGTATATGACGCGGATCAACAGCACCGACGCCCGGCGCTCCGACGACTTCGACCTCGGTTACGTACTTGCCCGGGCCCAGCTCGCACTGCCCGGCCGACGCCTCGACGTGCTGCGTGAGGGAACCGTGACCCTTGCCAGGGACCGCAGGGCAGGTGCCGTCGACACGATCGCCGTCACCCCTGCGCTGACCTGGCTGGAGTCCGACGCCTCACTCGACTCCAGGCGCTTCTTCCTTCTCGAAGGCGAATGGTACGAGGCCGGTGCGAGCTATGTGGCCGAGTGCCGGGCCACCGTAGCGGCCCTGTTCCCGCCGTCGCCCTCCACTTCGTTTCCGGCCTGGCTCAAGGGTGAGTCAGAAAACACGTACAACAACAGGGTGGATGATGAACATCCGGGCTGGGTTTGCCTCGACACCAAGAACGTCACCAATCCGCTCAAGCGCAGGGATCAGATCGAGATCTGTGACCTGCTCATGCCCGACGGCACCCTGGTCCTCGTCAAACGCGCGGGTGGTTCCGGTCCACTGAGTCATCTGTTCGGTCAGGCCAGGGTGGCGGTGGAGCTGCTCCAGGAGTCCGCCCAGGTCCGTGCGGAGTTCACTGCGAAGGTCGCCCGCCTCAGCGGGGGCAAGTATCTGCTTCCGAAGGACTTCACTCCCAAGCGGATCATCCTGGCGATGCTACTCAAGAACCGCGAGCACCTGAGCCCGGAGTCCATCTTCGGCTTCTCCCAGATCACCATTGCGCAGACCGCGAAGGCCCTGGCAGCACGGGGGGTGACTGTCGAGGTCATCGGCATCCCTGAAGGCGGCACTGACGAACTTGCCCCGCCTTCGCGTCATGTGGGGGTCGATGCAGGTGTCCCCGGCTGAGCATCCCAGACGCCGGGTTCGCCGGGATGACGGCCATGCCAACAGTGGAACCGGCCAGTCACAGTGACCTTATGTGGACGTCCCTGGGACTTCTCTGGGACTTGCAGTTGCATTAACGGGCATGAGTATGAAACAGCCGAAAGGCCACTTACGCAGGTCAGCGACTGCCAGCCATCTAACAGTGCAAGTCACAGACCTGCTGGTCCTTTCCGGGACATCTGATCGGCGGGGTGTCGTGCCCATGGCGGCACGGGGCACGACACCTCCAGCAAAGTTGGCTTACGTCCGACCTGCTCAGCCAACCCCGAGGGCCACGGCCGGATGCCGGACCAGGACCCCGGGATGTAGCGAACGGGGTGCTCGCCGATCCCATCCGCGTACGGCGCCCCATCTCCCGCCAGCCAGGCTCCCAGCTTTCTCCCTGCATCCGAACGAAGCGAACTCTCAAGCATCCGCGCGTCCAGTTCCCCGGCGCCCTCTCGCCACCCCATCCGAACCCTCTGCTTTGGTTCCACCAGTTCGCCGTGACAGCAGGCATCACCAGTTCGTGACGGATTCTGTCCCGAGGAAGTGCACCCCGCACAAGTGCGGAACGGTTCAGCTGGTCTTGCGGGCTGAAAGTGGGCTGGAACCAGGTACGGCCCGGATACCAGGAACGTTGTCGGCGCGAAGTCTGGCGGCCACAGCGCCGGGACTGATCTCCCCGCCCTCGTACTGGCTCGGGGGGACCGCCGTTATCTGCGACACCGTCAGAACGCTTCCGATCGGCAGCCCGGAGAAGGCCTCTCGCATGTGGCGTGCGACATCGCGCCGGGACCGGGGCATCTGAACCGTCGCCGGCCTACCGACGGGGGTAGCCTCCCGCGCCCCCAGCCGGGGTGCCGGGAAGCCTGCGACCGAGGAGGTGGGCGCGCCTCCATCCGGGCGTTGCCAGCGCCGGGAGAACGCCTCGGACAGATGGTCAGCCCGGGCCAGGATGCTCTCCTCGTCCCACTGAGCAGGCAGGGAACGGTTCAACGAAAGTGCACTGTGCACGAGGATGTCGTTCCTCTTGCGCTCCCAGGGACCATTGGAAACCGATGTGTTCAGTCTGCCGGTGAGCAGGGTCAGATTTCCCACGGTGTGGAGGAGGGACTGCCTGCGCTCATGAGCCTCGACGCTTCCGCCGCCTCCACCCTCGGGGAGCGGCCAGTGTTCCTCCCAGGCCTGGGGCAGTAGATGCTCGATCGTCAACTCCCCGTTATGAACGTGTCGCTCGGTCTTGCCCGAATACAGCGAGTCCTCCAACTCGGCCAGCAGCAACCGCATCCGGGTCCGCGTGAGTTGCTTGTACAACGGCTGGGACCGAAAGACCTCTCGGATATCGCGATCGCGGGGCCAGAACCCGGAGTCGGTTTCCTGCCGGAGCAGAAAGTCCGCCACGACCGACGGGTCGTCCTTCGCCTTCAGCTCCTTGAGCAGTTCCAGAAAGAGCCGGTTGTAGTTCTTCGTCGTCAGACGGCAGACGGTGCGTCGCACCAGGTAGGAGTCCAGGGTGGCCACCGCGCCAGCCCGATCGTCCTCGTCGTAACGGCTTACCAGCCACAGGAGCACGGGCATCACGGTGTTGGCGTCCAGAACCCCAACAGTGCGCAGAAAGCGGCCTTCCGGTGTCAGCGGCTGTTCCTCGGCCGTCAGCCGCCGGTAGGCACCTGCCCGCTCCACCAGGCGCCTCATCAGATTGACCAGGCCGATATCAGCGGCCTTGACGTACCTGCGAAAGGTGAGGAAGAGCTCGGGAGCCATCACCTCCTCGGCGAGTTCACCCGTCAGGTACTGCATGAGGAAGACGTCCAGGCGAGGCCGCTTCAGCCTTCCCTGCCGCACCTCCTTGCGCCAGTCAGGCGTCTCCAGCTGCGCCCACAGGTCCCTGTACAGCTCCTCCACTGGGAGCCCTTGCTCCTCTGCCTGCTGGAAGACCAGGTTCTTGACCAGGTCGGAGGCCTGCAACGGGGTGCCTCGGTCGTTCAGAGCCTCGAAGATGACCTGGGCGTTGTCCTCGGGCTTGAGATCGATAACGACCAACTCGAACTTGTCACGAAGCACGCGCACCAAGGCATCGAAGCCCTTGTCCAGCCTGCCTTCGTAGTTCAGTTCTTGTGCCCACTCGACCGTGCGGTTGCGAAAGAACCAGTACGCCTGGACGATCGCCGAGGCGCCCGGAGTGACGGGGAATGCGACATCGACGGGCCGCCGGAGCCGACCGTCCATGACCATGCGGAACGAGTCACGGTCAATGTTGGTAGGCCACACCTTGTAGGCAGCATGCGGGTCGTCGGTCATGTCGTCGTCGTTGGCGGTCAGTTTGACAAGCGCACGTACGTACCTGTCCTGGACATCGAGCTCCCGTGCGACGTCGCGGACCGCGGCGAGAAGAACCTGAAGTGTTGTCAGCCTCTGCTGTCCGTCGATGACCTGTCTGGCGGGCATCGACCCCGTGAGTGTCAACAACTGATCCAGCACTACCGCGCCAAGAAAGTGCGGATGAACTTCCTCATCCGCCATCCTTTGGTGAACCAAAGCGGTGACGTCCTCCCACAGCGGACGCCAGTTCCGGTCCTCCGTCCAGACGTACGGCCTCTGGAAGACCGGCACGACGAGTCGCCGGTCCGGCCCGAACAGATCGCGCAGGGTCATCGATTTCGCTTCCACACTGGCCTCCAATAAGGGCTGGTCACACGAGCCGAGTACCTGCCATTGAGATCCTCTCGGCCGACTCAGGGACTAGCGCCGACCCCGCAACCAGGGGCGAGACCGACGCGAGACGGATGGGTACCGCCTGAAATCGCCCCTACAGTCGTGACTGCCTCGGAGCTGCCCAAGAAACGGCAACCGCACCTGACGGTTGTGATTCGAGATGCTCGTGTCCAATAAATTCCGTTTGCGTATCGATGCTGAAGTTCGACAGGCGTCCCCCGCCGCCCACGCAACACGCCCTCACACCTCGACGTGGTTGCAGCCACGCAGCTCCCTCCTCCGGAAGGTCACTCGACCGCACATCATCAGGGACGATCCTCGCATGGTGAGTCACGCAACTCTCAGCCCCACACGGACGGGGGCGGCCTCCGACTCAGCCCGGCCACGCATACGTCGGCGGACACCCGTTGTCGCCAGCCAAGGGGGGCTCGACGGCCGAACGGCCGAGGCGTCAAGGTCGAGTTGGAGCCACGCGTCGAAGGATAGGGCCGATCCACACCCGCGCGAGGAGCGTCGGGATCACTTGTGGACAGGCTTGCGGTGGTTCCGGCGCGGCCTGCCGGACGGCGGCTGCTCGACCTCGGACAGAACCTGATGGTAGCCCGCCCGGCGGCCGCGCGGACGGGACAGCAGCGCGTCCCGACCACCGGTCTGTCACCTCGTCCACCAGTTGCCCACGGCCCTGACCGACACCTTGAACAGGGCCGCGGCCTCCGCCCGGTCCCGGCCCTCCAACAGTGCGGACACCGCCAGCAACCGCACAGCCTCCTGCGTGTCCGGAGACCAGGTCCGCGCATCCCCCACCAGATCACTCACACATCGCCAACGAGCGTGAACTCAAAGCGTTTCGGATCAGTAGGCCGACCCGCGCCGGAGGGCCCCGTTGGACAGGCGGGACCCTCCGGCGTAGGTCGGTCTCCGGGGGGGGCTCACCCTGGACGGCGTCCCTGCGGAGACGCCTCGTGGGTCGTCCGGCCGCGGTGGTCGGCAGGGAGGCCGGTCGGGGCGTCGGGCCGCGCCGGTACGAGGGTGAGGCCGAGGAGCGGGGCGGTGGCGAGGAGCAGCCAGGGGGTGGGGCCCGCGAGGTCGAGGAGAGCGCCGACGGGGGCCGCGGCGGCGAGGACCACGAGGCCCGAGAGGGAGGAGAGGGCGCCGGTGGCCAGGCCGAGGCTGCGGGCGTCCACGAGGTCGGGCAGCAGGGCCCTGGTCGCGGGCAGTACCAGCATCTGGCCGAGGGTGAGCAGGACGGTGAAGGTGACGGCCGCCCAGACGCCCTCGTACGTGCGGAGGGCGGCCGTCGCCGCGAACGCCGTGGCGATCAGGAGGAGTCCGGCGCGGACCATCGCCGGGCTGTCCAGGCGGGTGGCCGCGAGCCGTTCCAGGGGCGTCGAGCCGAAGACGACCAGGGCGGAGGAGAGGGCGAACAGCCATCCCAGGGCGGTCTGGGAGCCGGTGGCGCGGTCCAGTTCGGCGGGGAGGGCCAGATAGAGCTGGTTGTAGGCGAGGAGGTAGGTGGAGTAGGCGAGGGCGAGGCGGAGGAAGCGCCGCTCCCCCAGCACCGTCCGCCACTCCCCCGGGCGCCGTTCCTGCCCGCCGCCCCGGGGCATCAGCCGGGCGTGGGCGGCGAGGACGAGCGCGAAGACGGCCGCTCCGGCCAGGCAGGCCGTACGGAAGTGGGCGTCCCCGGTCCCGTACAGGAGGAGTGCGCCGAGGACCGGGCCGAGGAGCGCGCCCGCCTGGCCGCCGACCGAGAAGCGGGCCAGGGTCCGGGTGCGCCGGGGGCCGCCGGAGCGCTCGGTACGGAGTGCCTCGCGGGCGATCTCGGACTCGACGGCCGGGGAGAAGAGCGCCGCGGCGAAGCCGACGAGGACGACGGCCCCCGTCACCGTCCAGGGGTTCGCCGCGAAGGCGAGCCAGACGAAGCCGACGATCCGTAGGGCGCAGCCCGCCAGGACCACGGGCCGGGGACCGTACCGGTCGGTGAGTGCGCCGCCGACGACGAACAGCCCCTGCTGGCTGAACGTCCGCAGGCCCAGGACGAGTCCGACCAGCGCTCCGCCGAGCCCGAGCGCTCCGCCCAAGTGGTCGGCGAGGTAGGGCAGGACGGCGAAGAAGCCCGCATTGAAAGCGAACTGGCTGACAGTCAGGAGACGGGTGAGGGGGGTCACTCGGTGAGCTTTCCGTCGCGCATGGTCAGGACGCGGTCGCAGGTGTGCCGGACCGCGGCCCTGTCGTGGGAGATGAACAGGCAGCCGACACCGAGGGTGTCCTGAAGATCCATCAGGAGGTTGAGGACGCCGGCCCGCAGGGACGGGTCGAGGGCCGAGGTCGGTTCGTCGAGTACGAGGAGTTCCGGGCGGGTGGCGAGGGCGCGGGCGATCCCGGCGCGCTGGCACTGCCCACCGGAGAGTTCGTGGGGAAGCCGGTCACCGTGCGAGGGGTCCAGGCCGACGAGGCCTAGCAGTTCCGTGATCCGCGCGGGGCCGGCCGCCCGCGTCCAGAGTCCGTGCAGCCTGAGGGGCTCGGCGATCTGGTCGCGGACGCGGCGGCGCGGGCTGAGTGCTCCGTACGGGTCCTGGAAGACCGGCTGGAACCGGGGCCGCAACGACCGCAGTTCGCCCTCGCGCAGGGTCGTCAGCTCCACCCCGTCGAAGCGGACCGATCCCGCGTCGGGGCGCAACAGTCGCAGGACGGCCTCGGCCGTGGTCGACTTGCCGCAGCCGGAGGGCCCGACGAGACCGACGGTCTCACCGGCCGCCACGTCGAACGACACCCCGTCGACGACGGTGCGGCCGCCGTACCGTACGACGAGGTCGCGTACCTGGAGCAGGGTGTTCACGCGGTCTCCCCCAGAGGGTGATGGCAGGCGACCCGGCGGCCGTCGACGGTTCTCGGCTCGGGGTCCTCGGTGCGGCAGAGGGCCGTGGCGTACGGGCAGCGGGGCGCGAAGGCGCAGCCTTCGTCCGTCGCGCCCGGGAACGGCGGGGCTCCGGAGAGGACGGGCAGCCGGGACCGGTGCGGGAGGCCGGGCGTGGGCAGCGAGGCGAGGAGAGCGCGGGTGTACGGGGCGGCCGGGCGTCCCATGACCCTGTCCACGGGACCGAGTTCGACGGTCCGGCCCGCGTACAGGACGGCCACCCGGTCGGCGTGGCGGCGCACCGCCTCCAGGTCGTGACTGACGAGCAGCAGTGCCGCTCCGGCCGCCGCGCACCGCTCCCGCAGGAGGGTGAGGATCCGTTCCTGGCGGTCCGGGTCGAGCGCGGTGGTCGGCTCGTCGGCCACCACCAGATCGGGCCCGTTCACCAGGGCCATGGCGATCACGGCGCGCTGACGCATGCCGCCGGACAGGGCGTGCGGATACGCGGCGGCGGCTTCCGGGCCGAGGCCGGTGTCGGCGAGCGCCCGGCGGGCGGCCGCGCGGGCCTCGCGGCGGCCGAGGCCCTGGACCGACCGCACGGCCAGTGCCAGTTGGTCCTCGACCCGGTGGACGGGCGAGAGCGCCGACAGGGCGTCCTGCGGGATACCGGCGAGGCGGCGCCCGAGGTCGGCCCGGGTGACGGGAACGCCTCGCAGCAGCACCCGCCCGGAGACGGTTGCCGTGCGGGGTGCCATGCCGAGCAGGGCGCGCGCCGTGAGCGACTTGCCCGCACCGGACTCGCCGACCAGGGCGAAGACCTCACCCGCGTACACCTCGAAACCGATCCCGCGCACGGCCTCGACGCCCGCGGGAGCGGCCCCGGGGAAGGAGACGTGGAGCGCGTCGACGGAGAGGAGCGGTTCAGGAGCGGGGGGCGGCAACGGGACCGGCCTTTCTGGGTACGGGGGCGGTACGGCGGATCCGAGCGGTCGGGGAAGCGTGGGAGAGGCGCACGGCGAGGGCGGCGAGCAGGGCGAGGGCCACGGCCGGGGCGAGCGCGGCGACGGGGGCCCGCTCGACGTAGTCGGCCGACTCGTCGAGCAGCAGGCCCCATTCCGGCGAGGGCGGCTGCGCGCCGAGACCGAGGAAGCCGAGGGAGGCGAGGGCGAGGGCGACTCCGGGCAGGCGCAGCACCGCGTGCCGGGCCACCGGGCCCGCCACCGACGGCAGTACATGCCGGGCGACGATCCACAACGGACCCGCCCCCAGGGCCCGTTGGGCCTGGAGGAAGCGGGAGGCGCGTACCTCCTGGGCGAGGGCGGCCGCGTGTGCGGCAAGCGGCGGCCAGGACACCAGGGTCACGGCGAGGGCGGCCGCGCCCGCGCCGGGACCGGTCACGGCCGCGACGAGCAGGCCGACGATCACCGGCGGCAGGGCGTTCGCGATGTCCGCGAGGCCGGCCGCCGCACTCGGCAGGAATCCGAGCACGAGGGCGACCAGACAACTCAGCGCGGTCACCGCGGCGGCGGTGCCGACGGTGGAGGCGGCACCGTGCCCGAGCCGGGCGAGGACGTCCCGGCCGAGCGCGTCCGCACCGAGCGGGTGCGCGGCGGAGGGCCCGGCGAGCCTGGAGGCGACGTCCACGGCGTACGGGTCGCGGAGCAGCCCCCAGCCGATCACCCCCGCGAGCACGGCGGCAAGCAGCAGCGGAACCGCGGCGGACACCCGCGGCGGCCGGGGCGGCGGCAGACTCAGACCCGCCTCGCGGAGCGCGGGACCGAGGAGCCGGCTCCGGACGAGCGAGGCCGCGCCGCCGACGAGCAGGCCGAGCAGGAGCAGAGCGAGGACGCAGCCCTGGAGCAGCGGCAGGTCCTGTGCCTTCGCCGCGCCGAGCGCCGTACGGCCGATGCCGGGAACGGCGAAGACGGTCTCGACGGCGACGGCGCCGCCGGTGAGGCCGACGACCACCAGGCCGATCTGCGGGACGAGCGACGGCAGGGCGCGGCGGAGCGCGGCCCGCGTGATCCGGGCGCGGCTGGTGCCCGCGCCGCGCCACAGCTCCGCCCACGGTTCCCCCAGGACGGCGGGGACCGCGTCGGCGACGAGCCGGCCGAGGAGCGCGCCCGCCGGAACGCCGAGGGCCACGGCGGGCAGCACCAGATGGGCCGGTCCGGCCCAACCGGAGGTGGGCAGCAGACCGAGCCACACGCCGGCGACGACGAGGAGGACGAGGGACAGCAGGAACTCGGGCAGCGAGGCGAGGACCGCGGCGACCGCGCCGGCCGTCGGGCGGCCCCGTACGAGCGTGGGCGCGGCGAGCAGTGAGCCGACGACGAGCGCGACTCCGAGGGCGGCGCCCATCAGGGTCACGGAGACCCCGAGGCCTGCCGCCACCGTGGGCAGGACGTCGGTGCCGGAGACCCAGGAGACCCCGAGGTCGCCCCGGAGCAGCCCGGCGCCCCAGTCGCCGAGGAGACCCCACGGCCCCGCGTCGAGACCTAGGTCGGCACGGATGGCGGCGAGCGCCTCGGCGGTGGGCTCCTGCTCGGCGGACCGGGCCCGCAGCAGGCCGAGCGCGGGATCCTTGCCGGAGAGCCGGGGCAGCAACCCGACGACGGCAACGAGCACGGTGAGGGCGCCCGCCCTGACGGCGACCGCGGCGAGGGCGGCTCGTCGGCGGGCGGGGACGGCCCCGGCGAGGGCCGCTCGTCTGCGGGCGAAGACGGCCCCGGCGAGGGCGGTGGCCACACGCCGGTGGGCGGGGACCACCCCGGCGAGGACGGCGGCCCGTCGGCTCGTGGGGGCGGTCATGGATGGGCTTTCGTCAGGAAGGACTTGACCGCCAGGGCCTTGGCGATGAGGCGCCGGGCCGCCAGGGTCGTGACCGCGGGGGATTTCACCGTACGTGGGTGTCGACGGTGACGAGTTCGCGTTCGCGCGGATCGTGCGCGGCGTCCACGACGTGGGCGGCGTCGCCCTGGATGACGCGCTCGTGCAGCATCGGCACGGCCGCGTCGGTGGCGAGTACGGCGGCCTCGGCGGCGATCACGGCCCGGCGGCGGGAGTCGCCGGTCGCCGTGCCGGTCGCGGCGGCGAGCGCCCGGTCGACGGCCGGGTCGGCGAGCTGGGCGATGTTGAAGGACCCGTCCCCCGCGAAGTCGCTGTAGAGGTAGGCGGCGGGGTCGCCGGAGTCGAGGACCGTGGCGCGGGAGAGGACGAAGGCGTCGAACTTCCCGGCGAGCGCGTCGGCCTCGATGGCGGCGTACTCGCGTACGTCCAGCTTCACGGTGAAGCCGGCCTTCTCCAGTTGCTGCTGGAGGAGCTGGGCGACCTCGGGGAGTTCGGCCCGGTCGGTGAAGGTGCCGATGGTGACGGCGGCGCCCCGGGGGGCGGCGGGCGCGTGGGGGCGGCGGACGGGTGTGCGGAGTTCGGCCGCCCAGGGCAGGGCGGGGCCGAGGAGTCCGCCGGCGACGTCGGCGCGCCCCTCGTACGCCCCGGCGACGAGGGCGCGGGCGTCGACGGCCTCGCGGGCGGCGGCGCGGAGGGCCGGGTCCTTGAACGGGCCCGTGCGGGTGTTGAGGTACAGGGTGTTGGTCCGGGGCATGGGGACCTCGGTGACGAGCTCCGGGTCGAGGAGACGGGCCTGGGAGACGGGGACGGCCTCGACGATGTCGGCCTCGCCGGCGCGCAGGGCGGCGGCTCGGGCGGTGCCGTCGGGGACGTACCGCACGTCGATGCCGGCGGCCTTGGCGCGGCCGCCCCAGTAGGCGTCGTAGCGGTCGAGGGTCGCGGAGGCGGTGCCCTCGGCTCGGACCAGGACGAACGGTCCGGTGCCTGCGCCGACAGGGTTCACGGTCCTGCCCCGGTAGGCCTTGGCGGCGAGGATCGACAGCTGGGGGGAGCTGAGCCGCTGGGGGACGAGGGGGTCGGCCGTGCCGGTGGTCACGGTGACGGTGCGGGGGCCGGTGGCGCGGGTGGTGAGGGTGACGCCGTCGAGGATGCGGGGCTTGGGCGAGGCCTTCGCCGCGGTGGTGAGGGAGCGGACGACGGCGTCGGCGGTCAGGGGTGTCCCGTCGTGGAAGGTCACGTCGTCGCGGAGGGTGAAGGTCCAGGTCGGGCCGGTCTGTCGCCAGTCGGTGGCGAGGGCGGGTACGGCGTTGCCGTCGCGGTCGAGCCGGACGAGCGTCTCGGCGGTGGACCACCGGGAGAGTTTGAAGGCGTCGTCGGTGAGCGGGGAGAGGCCGGAGCGCGGCGGTTGCATCATGGCGACCCTGAGGCGTCCGTCGGCTCCGGCGCCCGCGCTCCCGGATCCGGACCGGGCCCCGGTGCCGGCCCCGCTTCCGGCGAAGCAGCCGGTCAGCAGGGTCGCGGCCGCGAGGGTGAGTGCGAGCGCGGTGAGCGGGCGATGACGGTGGGCGCGGGGTGTGCGGCTGTTTCCGGGCAGGCCGGAGGGCGCGGGCAGGGGGAGCAAAGGGGGTCCTCGGAGGGCGCGGCGAGCGGGTACGGGCCGACCATACCAGGATGACAATCATTTTCATTACGCCGGTCCCGGGCCCTCGGGCACACTCAGGCCGGCGGCACCACGCCGCCCTTGAGGCGTTCGATGTCCGAGGCACGGACCTGGATCACGAAGAGGGCGATCAGGGCGCCCAGCACGGCGAAGATCGCCGCCGTGACGAAGCCCGCCGAGACTCCGGAGGTCAGGACCTCGTCGCTCCACGGGGGCGGGAGCTGGCCGGTCCTGGCGAACTCGGCCTTCTCCAGCGGGTCCGCCTGGGAGAGGAAGGCGGGGACCTGCTTGTCCGCCTCACTGCGGCTGGCCGTGCCGAAGACCGTGACCAGGATCGACAGACCCAGCGAACCACCCACCTGCTGCGTGGCGTTGAGCAGGCCGGACGCGGCGCCGGTGTCCCTCTGCTCGACGTTCGACAGCGCCATGATGGTCAGCGAGACGAACATGAAGCCCATGCCGAAGCCGAAGACGAGGATCGGCCCGAGGATGCTGCCCAGGTAGGTGGAGTCCACGTCGGTCAGGGTCAGCCAGGCGAGGCCCGCCGCGGCGAGTACCGAGCCCGTCACCATGAACGGCTTCGGCCCGTAGCGGGGCAGCAGGCTGGAGGTGAGCCCCGCGGCGACCGCGATGATCGCGCTGACCGGCAGGAACGCCAGGCCGGCCTTCAAAGGGCTGAAGCCCAGCACCTGTTGGACGAACAGGGTGAGGAAGAAGAACATCCCGAAGATCGCCGCCGCCAGACACAGCATGATGGCGTAGGTGCCGGAGCGGTTGCGGTCGGCGAACATGCGCAGCGGCGTGATGGGCTGCTGGGAACGCCGTTCGACGAGGAGGAACACGGCCAGGAGCACGACCGCCGCGACGAACGAGCCGATCGTGTACGGGTCGCGCCAGCCCTCCTGGGCCGCGCGGATGAACCCGTAGACAAGGGCCACCATGCCGAGCGTCGAGGTGAGGGCGCCGGTGAGGTCGAAGTGGCCGGGGCTGCGCTCGGACTCCTTGACGTGGCGGGGGGTGAGAAAGGCGATGAGCAGCGCGATGGGCACGTTGACGAAGAAGATCCAGCGCCAGTCCAGCCACTGCACGAGCATGCCTCCCGCGACCAGACCGATCGCGCTGCCACCGGCCGAGACGGCCGCGAACACGCCGAAGGCCCGGTTGCGTTCCGGGCCTTCGTCGAACGTCGTGGTGATGAGGGAGAGGGCGGTCGGGGAGGCTATGGCGCCGCCGACGCCCTGGAGCGCCCGGGCGGCGAGCAGTTGCCATTCGCTCTGCGCGAGTCCGCAGAAGAGCGAGGCGAGTCCGAAGAGCAGCACGCCGAAGATGAAGACGCGTCGTCGGCCCAGGATGTCTCCGGCGCGGCCGCCGAGCAGGAGCAGGCCGCCGAAGGTGAGGGTGTAGGCGTTGACGACCCAGGCCAGGCTGGTCGTGGAGAAGTCCAGCGCGGTCTGGATGTGGGGAAGCGCGATGTTCACGATCGTGATGTCGAGGACCACCATCAGCTGGCAGGAGGCGATCACGAACAGGGCGATGCCCTTTCCGTCACTGCCGTTCCCCGGGGTGGCGGTCTGTGCTGGTGTCGTCGGCTTGGGTGTACTCATGTGGGCGCCTCAAGTGCTTCGCCTGGTGAGTGAGCCGTGGGCCGGTCAGTCCACCTTTTCGACACTAAGCCCGGCCGGCGCGGCCGACCAGTTGATCAAGCGTGGGCGGGCTCGTCCAGGACCGCGAAGCCGTCGAGCTCCACCCTGGCCTGTTCGTCCCAGAGGCGTACGACGCCGATGACGGCCATCGCCGGGTAGTCGCGGCCCGCCAACCTGCGCCAGATCCGGCCGAGTTCATGGGCGTGGGTGCGGTACTCGTCGACGTCGGTGGTGTAGACGGTGACGCGGGCGAGGTCTGCGGGGGTGCCTCCGGCGTGCCGCAGGGCGGTGAGGAGGTTGGCGAGGGCGGTGGTGAACTGCTCGGTCAGGGTCTCCCCCACGACGGCGCCCTCACTGTCGAGGGCGGTCTGGCCCGCGAGGAAGACGAACCGGGTGCCGGTGGCGGTGACGGCGTGGGAGAAGCCGCTGGGCGGGGCGAGTTCGGCGGGGTTGTGCCGATGCAGGCTCATGGGGACGGTTCCTCCTCGTGCGGTGGCGCGTCACGACTCATGACCGGCTTCCGGGGACGGTTCCCGCGGAAGGCGCCGGCTCGGGGGCGGTTCCTGCCGGCGGCGATGGGACGCGTACAGCTCCTTGGCGATGATGGTGCGCTGGACCTCGGTGGCCCCCTCGTAGATCCGGGGTGCGCGGACCTCGCGGTAGAGGTGTTCCAGGAGGTGGCCGCGTTGCAGGGCGCGGGCGCCGTGGAGTTGGACGGCGGCGTCGACGACGTGCTGGGCGGTCTCGGTGGCGAGGAGCTTGGCCATGGCGGAGCGCCGGGGCACGTCCGGATCGCCGTCGTCGTACGCCGTGGCCGCCGCGTACACGAGGAGGCGGGCGGCCTCCGTGCGGGTGGCCATCTCGGCGATGCGGTGGGCGACGGACTGCAGGTCGGCGAGGTGGCCGCCGAAGGCGGGGCGGGCGGCGGTGTGGGCGACGGCGGCGTCCAGGGCGGCCTGGGCCATGCCGACGGCGAAGGCGCCGACGCTGGGCCGGAAGAGGTTGAGGGTGTGCATGGCGACCCGGAAGCCCCCGTCGGGTTCACCGAGGAGGTCCTCGGGGCCCACGGGGACGCCGTCGAAGGTGAGGGTGCCGAGGGCGTGCGGGGCGAGCATGTCGAGGTGCTCGCCGCCGAGGCCCGGCCGGTCGGCGGGGACCAGGAAGGCGGTGACGCCCCGGGAGCCCGCGCCCCGGGTGGTGCGGGCGAAGACGGTGGCGAAGTCGGCTTCGGGGGCGTTGGAGATCCACTGTTTCTCGCCGTGCAGCCGCCAGCCGCCGCGCCCGTCCGGGACGGCGTCGAGGGCGAGGGCGGCCGCGTCGGAGCCGGCGCCCGGTTCGGAGAGCGCGAAGGCCGCGACGGCCCGGCCCGCGGTGACCTCGGGGAGCCAGCGGGCGCGCTGCGCGGGGGTGCCGTAGGCGGCGACGGGGTGGGCGCCGAGTCCCTGGAGGGCGAGGGCGGTCTCGGCCTCGGTGCAGGTCCGGGCGAGGGATTCACGCAGGAGGCAGAGGTCGAGGGCGCCCGCGTCGAAGAGCCGGCCGAGGAGACCGAATTCCCCGAGGGCGGCGACGAGGGGGCGGTTGACCCGGCCGGGTTCGCCCTTCTCGGCCAGGGGCCGCAGGCGTTCGGCGGCGAGGGTGCGGAGCTCCGCACACCAGGTGGTCTGTGCCGTATCGAGCGAGAATGCGGGCATGTGGGCCCTCTCTGACGCCCTCGGGCGTCGTCGTCCCGTCGTCGCCGGACGTCGTCGTCCCTTCGCCGCCGGGCACCCTTGTCGCGAACCGTTGACTGCCGTCACCAACACGATACGCTCGTGTGGCGACGGGCGACCCCACCACGACAGGGGGACGGACTCATGGAGCTGACACCCTCGGCCCACCTCGACACCTTCGCCCGCGACCGGCTCCCACCGCCGGACCGGTGGCCGCGTCTCGTCTTCGACCTCCCCGAGCTCGCCTACCCCGACCGGCTCAACTGCGGCACGGAACTCCTCGACCGTACGGTGGAACGATTCGGCGTCGAACGGCCCGCCTTCCACGACGGCGAGGGCGGCGTCTGGAGCTACGGGGAACTCCAGGACCGGGTCGACCGCATCGCCCACGTCCTCACCTCCGACCTGCGCGTCCGGCCCGGGAACCGGGTCCTGCTGCGCGGCCCCACCACCCCCTGGCTCGCCGCCTGCTGGCTCGCCGTGATGAAGGCCGGCGCGATCGCCGTCACCGTCCTCGCCCAGCAGCGCGCCCCCGAGCTGGCCGTCATGGCGGACGCGGCGCGCTGCACCCACGCCCTCTGCGACGCCCACACCCTCGACGAACTCCTCGCGGCCCGGATCCCGGGCCTCCGCGTCACCCCCTTCGGCGGGGAGGGACCGGACGACCTCCTCGCCCTCGCCGCCCGCCGTCCCGGCCCGTACCCGGCGGTGGCCACGGCCGCCGACGACGTGGCCCTGATCGCCTTCACCTCCGGCACGACGGGCCGCCCCAAGGGATGCGTCCACTTCCACCGGGACGTCCTGGCCGTCGCCGACACCTTCTCCGCGCACGTCCTGCGCCCCCGGCCCGACGACGTCTTCGCCGGTTCGCCGCCGCTCGCCTTCACCTTCGGCCTCGGCGGGCTCCTCGTCTTCCCCCTGCGGGCCGGGGCGAGCGCGGTCCTGCTCGAACAGGCGGGGCCCAAGCAACTGCTCGCGGCGATCGAGCGGCACCGGGTATCGGTGCTCTTCACCGCCCCGACGGCGTACCGGGTCATGCTCGACGAGCTGGCCCTCGGCACCGCCCCCGACATCGGGTCGCTGCGCCGCTGCGTCTCGGCCGGCGAGAACCTGCCCGAGGCCACCTGGACCGCCTGGTACCGGCGAACCGGGCTGCGTCTGATCAACGGCATCGGGGCGACCGAGCTGCTGCACATCTTCATCTCCGCCGCCGACGGCGACATCCGCCCCGGCACCACCGGCCGCCCGGTGCCCGGCTGGCAGGCCCGGATCACGGACCACGACGGCCGGGAGGTCCCCGACGGCGAGGAGGGCCTGCTCGCGGTGCGCGGCCCGGTGGGCTGCCGCTATCTGGCCGATCCCCGCCAGTCCGAGTACGTACGGGAGGGCTGGAACATCACGGGAGACACGTACGTCCGCGACCCCGACGGCTGGTTCCGGTACGTCTCACGGGCCGACGACATGATCATCTCAGCCGGGTACAACATCGCGGGGCCCCAGGTCGAGGAGACGCTCCTGGGACACCCCGACGTGCTGGAGACGGCCGTGGTGGGCCGCCCCGACGACCTGCGCGGCCAGGTCGTCGTGGCCTACGCGGTGGTACGGGACGGGGTGCCGCGCGACGCCACCACGGCCGCAGCGCTGCGGGCCTTCGTCCGCGCCCGCCTCGCCCCGTACAAGTCGCCCCGCGAGATCGTCTTCCTCGACGCCCTGCCCCGGACGCCGACGGGCAAGCTCCAGCGCTTCCGGCTGCGCGCGGACCCAGTATGACCCGGCCCGATCGGCGGGGCACCCCCTAGAGTGATCACGTGGCCGAGCAGCACACTCCCCGATCCCTGATCGTCTCCCTCTACGGCGCGTACGGCCGTGCCCCCGACGGCTCGCCGGTTCCGGTGGCCGCGCTCGTCCGCCTGCTCGCGGTGCTGGGAGTGGACGCGCCCTCGGTACGTTCCTCGGTGTCGCGGCTCAAGCGGCGCGGGCTGCTGCTGCCGGGCCGGACGGCGGACGGGGCCGCCGGGTACGCCCTCTCGGAGGACGCCCGTCGGCTCCTGGACGACGGCGACCGCCGTATCTACGCCCGTACCGAGCCGAAACTGTCCGAGGGCTGGGTCCTCGCCGTCTTCTCGGTGCCCGAGGCCGAGCGGCACAAGCGCCATCTGTTGCGCTCCCGACTCGCCCGGCTCGGCTTCGGTACGGCGGCGCCGGGCGTCTGGATCGCGCCCGCGCGGCTGTACGAGGAGACCAGGAACACCTTGGAACGCCTGGAGCTCTCGCCGTACGTGGACCTCTTCAGGGGCGACCACCTGGGGTACGCGGCGACGGCCGGGGCGGTGACGCGCTGGTGGGACCTGCCGGCGATCGCCGCGCTCCACGCCGAGTTCCTCGCGGCCCACGGGCCGGTGCTCCATGCCTGGCGGACGGCGCCGGCGGGCCCTGAGGACGCCTACCGGGACTACCTCCTCGCCCTGGACTCCTGGCGCAGGCTGCCGTACGCGGACCCGGTACTTCCGGCGGAGCTGCTGCCGGACGACTGGCCGGGGCGGCGCTCGGTGGAGGTCTTCACGGCCCTGCACGAACTGCTGCGGGACCGGAGCGCGGAGTTCGTGCGCCCGTTCCTCTCCGGAGAACCCGCCTAGCCGGGTCCTGTCCGGCGGCGCACCGGACCGCCGAGACGCGTCGCGCGTCGGGGTTGACCTCAAGTCGGGTTGAGCTTCTAGGTTCGGGGATGCCGATGTCGACGTACCTGGGAGGAACGACCATGAGGACGCTGGTGCTGGGAAGGACGCCCGCCAGGGTGACGGCGGTGCTGACGACGCTGCGCGAGGACGGTTTCGACGCCGAGGGGGTGAGCACCGACGAGGAGGCCCTGAAGCTGATGGAGGCCGAGGAGTTCGGCGTGCTGATCATCGGCGGGGGCGTGGGGCCGGACTCGCGCGCCGCGATCAAGGCGTTCGCGGCGGAGCACCGGGTGCGGCGGGTGATCGACGGTGCGCTGACGCAGCCCTTCGACGTCTACGTGCGGCGGGAGTTCGAGCCGTTGATCCGGCAGGTGGCCGCCGAGGGGTGACGGCCACTCCGGCCGGCAGGTCCGAGCCGGTGGCCTGTCCGCGAGACCGTCACCGGCGACCGGTGCCGGGGCTGTCGGGGCGGGCCGCGTGGTCGGGGTGGCCGTCGGTGCGGCGGGCCTCCTTCATCTCCGCCTCGTACAGGTGGTCCTTCCCCTCGGCCAGGTCGGCCAGGACCTGCCGTTCCACCGACCGGAACGGCTCGTAGTAGGTGCGGTCGTACTCCTCGACGATCTGGAAGGTCCACCGTCCGGGGATGACGTTGCGGCCCACGATCTCCTGCCGCACGCGGTCGGCCCAGCCGCTGTGCCCGGCCTCGCTCAGCAGCTGCGTCGCCCGGTCCAGTTCGAGGTCGGCGCGTCCCGTCAGCTGGTGGAACGAGTAGAGGTGACCGCGGGCCCGCTCGGTCGTCTCCAGGGCCTTCGACAGGGATCCGAGCGCTTCCACGGTGGCGTCGGTGGCACCGTCCGGACGCCGGTGGCCGCCGTCGGGCCCGTCGCCGCTCACAGACATGGAGAGCCGTCCTTCCGGAGAACCCCGTGGAGGGGGCGAGGTGGGAGAAGTCATCGCTGCCCCATCCCAGCCCAGCCGCGCCGAGGCGGCGAACGGCATACGGCCACTCGGAGCAGGCACCGGCCGGTGGGAGGTCGGCGGGTGACTGGTCGCGGCGGCCGGTGCGGGGGCCGGCGGGTCGTCAGTCGCGGCGGCCGGTGGGGGGTCGGCGGCTGCCCGCGCGGTACGGGGCCGGCCAGAGTGCGGCCGGGCCCTGGTAGCCCTGCTCGGCCGCCGCGTGGAGGGTCCAGTGCGGGTCGTAGAGGTGCGGGCGGGCCAGGGCGCAGAGGTCGGCGCGGCCGGCGAGCAGCAGGGAGTTGACGTCGTCCCACGAGGAGATCGCGCCGACGGCGACGACGGGGATCCCCACCTCGTTGCGGATCCGGTCGGCGTACGGGGTCTGGTACGAGCGGCCGTAGGCGGGGGTCTCGTCGGCGACGACCTGGCCTGTGGAGACGTCGATCGCGTCGGCGCCGTGCTCCGCGAAGGCACGGGCGACGGCGACGGCCTCCTCGTCGGTCGTGCCGCCCTCGGCCCAGTCGGTGGCCGAGATCCGGACGGTCATCGGACGGTCGGCGGGCCACACCTCCCGTACCGCGTCGAAGACTTCGAGCGGGAAGCGCAGCCGGCCGTCGAGGTCGCCGCCGTACGCGTCGGTGCGGTGGTTGGTGAGCGGGGAGAGGAAGCCGGAGAGCAGGTAGCCGTGGGCGCAGTGCAGTTCGAGGAGGTCGAAGCCGCAGCGGGCGGCCCGCAGGGCGGCGGCCGTGAACTCCGCGCGTACGGCGGCGAGTCCGGCGCGGTCGAGGGCGCGGGGGGTCTGGTTGACACCGGGCCGGTACGGGAGGGGCGAGGCGGCGACCAGGGGCCAGTTACCTGCCGGGAGCGGCTGGTCGATGCCCTCCCACATGCGCCGTGTGGAGCCCTTGCGGCCGGAGTGGCCGAGCTGGACGCCGAGCGCGGTGCCGGGGGCCTGGGCGTGGACGAAGGCGCTGATCCCGCTCCAGGCGGCGGCCTGTTCGTCGGTCCAGAGACCGGTGCAGCCGGGGGTGATGCGGCCCTCGGGGCTCACGCAGACCATCTCGGTCATGACGAGCCCGGCGCCGCCGAGGGCTCTGGCCCCCAGGTGGACGAGGTGGAAGTCGCCGGGGACGCCGTCCTCCGCGACGTACAGGTCCATGGGTGAGACGACGACCCGGTTGCGCAGGGTGAGGCCCCGGAGGCGGAACGGGGTGAACATCGGCGGGGTGCCGGGCGGGCAGCCGAAGTCGCGTTCGACGGCGGTGGTGAAGGCCGGGTCGCGGAGCCGCAGGTTGGCGTGGGTGACGCGGCGGCTGCGGGTGAGGAGGTCGAAGGCGAACCGGCGGGGCGGGCGGTCGACGCGGCCGGCGAGCTCCTCGAACCAGTGGAGGCTGGCGGCGGCCGCGCGCTGCGTGGACGCGACGACGGGACGGCGCTCGGCCTCGTAGGCGGCGAGGGCGTCCGGGAGCGTCGGGTGCCCGCCGACGGCGTGCGCCAGGGCCAGGGCGTCCTCGACGGCCAGTTTGGTGCCGGAGCCGATGGAGAAGTGCGCGGTGTGGGCGGCGTCGCCGACGAGCACGGTGTTGCCGTACGACCAACGTTCGTTGACGACGGTGCGGAACGCCGTCCACGCGGAACGGTGCGCGCGGAGTTCCCGGCCTCCGAGCGCCTCCGCGAAGATCTTCGCGCAGCGGTCGGTGGACTCGGCCTCGTCGAGCCCGTCGAATCCGGCCGCGCGCCAGACCTCCTCGCGCATCTCGACGATGGCGGTGGAGGCACCGGCCTCGTACGGATAGGCGTGCAGCTGCATCACGCCGTACTCGGTCTCGGCGATCTCGAAGCGGAAGGCGTCGAAGGCGAAGTCGGCCGCGAGCCAGATGTAGCGGCAGCGGTGGGTGGTGACCGTGGGGCGGAAGTGCGGGGCGTGGGCCTCGCGGGTGCGGCTGTGGACGCCGTCGGCGGCGACGACCAGGTCGTGGCGGGCGGCGAGGACGTCGGCGGGCGGGGCCTCGGTGCGGAAGCGGAGCCGTACGCCCAGGTCGGCGCAGCGGGCGTGCAGGATCTCCAGGAGCCGGCGGCGGCCCAGGGCGGCGAAGCCGTGCCCGGTGGAGCGGGTGCGGTGGCTCCGGTGGACGACGTCGATGTCGTCCCAGCGGACGAGGTCGCGGCGGAGCGCCTCGTACACGACGGGGTCGGCGTCCCGGATGCCACCGAGGGTCTCGTCGGAGAGGACGACGCCGAAGCCGAAGGTGTCGGAGGGCGCGTTCCGTTCCCAGACGGTCACCTCACGACCGGGGTCGAGCCGCTTGAGCAGGGCGGCGGCGTAGAGCCCGCCGGGGCCACCACCGACTACGGCGATGCTCGACGTCCGGGGCGCGGCCGGCGGCTGGGCAGTGGTCCGCGCCCGGGATGTGGTCGGTGGCCGGGGTGTGGTCGGCGCCCGGGGGGTGGTCGGCGGTGGGGCCGTGGTCGGCGGTGGGGCCGTGGTCGGGGGCCGGGCCGTTTCCGGGGGTCGGGTCGTTTCCGGCGGGCCCGGCACGGTTAGCGGCCCTGCCATGTCGGGGGCCGTTTCTCCGTGAAGGCGGCGTGGAACTCGGCGTAGTCCGCGCCGTGCATCAGGAGTGCCTGGGTGGCGGCGTCCAGTTCGATCGACGCGGCGAGCGGCATGTCGAGCTCGGCGGTGAGCAGCGCCTTCGTCTGGGCGAGGGCGAGGGCGGGGCCGTCGGCGAGGCGACGGGCGAGGGCGGTGGCCCGCTCGGCCGCCCGGCCCTCCTCGGTGAGCTCGGAGAGCAGGCCGATGCGCTCGGCCTCGGCGGCGTGGACGGGCTCGCCCAGCATGAGGAGCCGGGTGGCGTGGCCGAGTCCCACGACCCGGGGCAGCAGGTAGGCCGCGCCCATGTCGCCGCCGGAGAGGCCGACCCTGGTGAAGAGGAAGGCGAAACGGGTGGTGGGGTCGGCGATCCGGAAGTCGGCGGCGAGGGCGAGGACGGCCCCGGCGCCGGCGGCGACCCCGTAAAGGGCGGCGACGACCGGGAAGGGGCATTCGCGCAGGGCCCGGACGACCTGTCCGGTCATCCGGTTGAAGTCCAGGAGCTGGGCCGTGTCGAGGGCGAGGGTGGCACCGATGATCTCGTCGACGTCACCCCCGGAGCAGAAGCCCCGGCCCTCGCCGTCGAGGACGAGCGCGCGGACGGTCCGCTCGCGGGAGAGCTCGGCGAGGAGGTCACGCAGGTCGGCGTAGGCGCCGAAGGTGAGGGCGTTGAGTTTCGCGGGCCGGGCGAGGGTGACCGTGGCGACGCCCCGGTCGATGTCGAGTCGCAGATGCCGCCAGTCCGCCGTGCGGGGCGCGGAGCCGGTGAAAGGGCTCATCGGGAAGGGCCTCCTTCCTCCGCTCGGAGGTTATCACCATACTGTGACTGTCGTCACGAGTACGCGATACGACGGGGCGTCCGCCAAGGTCCCGGGCCAGAGGGGGCCGAGGTCCCCGCCGTAAGGGAGGGGCGCCTCTGGAACGAGAAATTACAGCTCGTAAGGTTGAAACCAGGACGTCTCGGGATGCCCCGCCCCATCGCCCCACCGCCCCCACTCGGTGAAGGGAGCCCTGCCCCCCATGCCCGAAGCCCCCGGATCAGAAGCCGCCGGACCCGCGGCCGACCCACGCGCGGCCACCGGCCCCGGAGCCGACGCCCCCGCATGCCGGCCCCCCGGCGCGGCCGCGACCGGCCCTCCCGCCGCCTGGCGCGTCCAGCTGCCGCACACCGCCGCCGCCGTGCCGATCGCCCGCGCCCTGATCCGTACCGCGCTCTCCGACATCGACCCCGGGGCCGCTCACGGCCCCGACCGCGACACGGCGGAACTCCTCACCGCCGAGCTCGTCGCCAACGCCGTCGAGCACACCGGCGGCCGCGGTCCCATCGAACTCGTCGTCGAGCTGCTCCCGGGGCCCGGCGGCTGCCAGATCGAGGTCCACGACTCCGACCCCGGCCGCCCCGGCGCGCTCGTCTGCCCCGCTCCGGGAACGGAGGTCGACCCCTGGCAGGAGCACGGCCGCGGCCTCCTCCTCATCCGCGCGCTCAGCAGCGACTGCGGACACCGCCCCACCCCGCACGGCAAGGCGGTCTGGTTCACCCTTCCGGCGATACCGTCCCAGCGCCGCCCGGCACCGTGACCGGGCACGCCCGCGCGTGCGCGAGGCGCGGGGTCACCGGGATCACGCGGTCGGGCCCGCCAGGGTCGCGACCATGACCGCCTTGATGGTGTGCAGCCGGTTCTCGGCCTCGTCGAAGACGACCGAGTGCGCCGACTCGAAGACCTCGTCGGAGCACTCCAGCTCGGTCAGGCCGTGCCGGGCGTGGATGTCCCGCCCGACCGCCGTTCCGAGGTCGTGGAAGGCCGGCAGGCAGTGCAGGAACCTGACACCGGGGTTCCCGGTGGCGCGCAGCACGTCCATGGTCACGGAGTAGGGTACGAGGGCGGCGATCCGCTCGTCCCAGACCTCCTTGGGTTCGCCCATGGAGACCCAGACGTCCGTGGCCACGAAGTCGGCGCCCCTGACCCCCTCCGTCACGTCCTCGGTGAGGGTGACGGTGGCACCGCTGGTCTCGGCGAGCTTCCGGGCGGCGGCGACGACGTCCTCGGCCGGCCAGTACGCCTCGGGGGCGACGATCCGTACGTCCATGCCGAGCAGGGCGCCGGTGACCAGGTAGGAGTTGCCCATGTTCATACGGGCGTCGCCGAGGTAGGCGAAGGTGATCGCGTCCAGCGGCTTGTCCGTGTGCTCGGTCATGGTGAGCACGTCGGCGAGCATCTGGGTGGGGTGCCAGTCGTCGGTGAGCCCGTTGAAGACGGGGACGCCCGCGAAGGCGGCGAGTTCCTCGACCGCGGCCTGGCTGTCGCCCCGGTACTCGATGCCGTCGAACATCCGCCCCAGGACGCGGGCGGTGTCCCTGACCGACTCCTTGTGACCCAGCTGGGAGCTGGACGGGTCCAGGTAGGTCGTGGAGGCGCCCTGGTCGGCGGCGGCGACCTCGAAGGCGCAGCGCGTGCGGGTCGAAGTCTTCTCGAAGATGAGGGCGATGTTCTTCCCGCGCAGCCGCTGGACCTCGGCGCCCGCCTTCTTGGCGGCCTTCAGCTCGGCCGAGAGCGCGATCAGGGTGCGGAACTCCTCGGCGGTGAAGTCCAGCTCCTTGAGGAAGTGGCGGCCGATGAGGTCTATGGCCATGGGTCGCGCTCCTATGGGTACGGTCGGGGGGACGGCGATCGACGCTGGAAGTGTATACGCACGTCAACATTTCTATACAGCCCCCTTCGGGCGAGGGCTCTCACGAATCCGTCACACGGCGTCGCGCTCCACCGGGCAGCTCATACAGCGCGGGCCACCCCTCCCCCGCCCCAGCTCGCTGCCCGGGATCTCGATCACCTCGATGCCCTGCTTCCGCAGATGTGTGTTGGTGGTGGCGTTCCGCTCGTACGCGACGACGACGCCGGGCTCCACGGCGAGCACGTTGCACCCGTCGTCCCACTGCTCCCGCTCGGCCGCGTGCACGTCCTGCGTCGCCGTCAGGACACGGATCTCCTGGAGCCCCAGCGCCGCCGCGATCGCACGGTGCATGTGCTCCGGCGGGTGGTCGGTCACCCGCAGCGCCTGCCCCGCCTCCCCCGGCTCGATCGTGTACGAACGGAGCATGCCGAGCCCCCCGTACTGGGTGAACGTGTCCTGGTCGACCATCGTCATCACCGTGTCCAGGTGCATGAACGCCCGCCGCTTCGGCATGTCGAGCGCGACGATCGTGCGCGCCGAACCGGCCGCGAACATGCCCCGGGCCAGCATCTCCACCGCCTGCGGCGTCGTCCGCTCGCTCATCCCGATGAGCACGGCGCCGTTGCCGATGACGAGGACGTCCCCGCCCTCGATGGTCGACGGGTAGTCGGCCTGCCCCTCCGACCAGTGGTGGAAGGCACCCGCCTCCACGCCGGTGAACAGCGGATGGTGCTTGTAGATCGCCTCGAAGTGGACGGTCTCGCGCTGCCGGGCCGGCCAGCGCATCGCGTTGATCGAGACACCGTCGTAGATCCAGGCCGAGGTGTCCCGGGTGAAGAGGTGGTTCGGCAGCGGGCCGAGGAGGAAGTCGTCCAGGTCGAGGGCGTGGAAACGGACCGAGGTCGGCTCGCGGTGCGCCACCAGGAACTCCCGCTTCGTCATCCCGCCCACCAGTGCCTCCCTCAGCGCGACCGCGTCCAGCGAGTCGAACGCGGCGCGGAGGTGGTCGGTGGCCAGCGGCCCGTACTCCTTCTCGTCGAAGACCCGGTCGAGCACGAGCGCGCGGGCGGCCGGGACCTCGAGCGCCTCGCTCAGCAGGTCCCCGAAGAGATGCACCTCCACCCCCCGGTCCCGCAGCACGTCCGCGAAGCCGTCATGCTCCTGCCGGGCCCGGCGCACCCACAGCACGTCGTCGAAGAGGAGGGCGTCCTTGTTGCTGGGGGTGAGGCGCTTCAGCTCCAGATCGGGCCGGTGCAGGATGACGCGGCGCAGCCGCCCGGTCTCGGAATCGACGTGGAATCCCATGCGCCCATCCTGACGGAGCCGGGCGGCCGTGGCCCGCGTTTCGCACGAGGCGGGATGGTCGGGGTCGGGGACGGGGCGGCCGGGGGTCGTGAGCGGCGTGGTCCGGGACGGGGAGGGCGGGGGCGTAAGGGGCGGGCGATGCCGGGCTCGTACGCAGCCCGGAGGAGCGCGGCGACCGTGCCGACCGGGGCGTCGCGCCGCCGCCGACGAGGCGCCCGGTTCGCCGACGCCGCCGGGCACCTCGGTGAGCAGGGGCCGGCGGTCGGCCGCCGGCCCCGTCCCACGGCGTCAGAGCCTCGGGTCCACCGGTTCCGATTCCAGGGCCAGGACCGCGAAGACGGCCTCGTGGACGCGCCAGAGCGGTTCTCCCTCCGCCAGGCGGTCGAGTGCCTCAAGGCCGAGGGCGTACTCCCGCAGGGCCAGCGACCGCTTGTGGCCGAGGAAGCGCTGCCGCAGCCGCTCCAGGTTCTCCGGGCGGGTGTACTCGGGACCGTAGATGATCCGCAGGTACTCCCGGCCGCGCACCTTCACCCCGGGCTGGGCAAGTCGGCCCTTGGGGTCGCGGACCAGCGCGGCCAGCGGCTTGACGACCATGCCCTCGCCGCCCGCGCCGGTCATGTCCAGCCACCAGTCGACCCCGGCACGGACCGAAGCCTCGTCGCCGGTGTCGACGACGAGCCGGCGGGTGACCTGGAGCAGCCCGGTCGGGTCGTGCTCCACGAGCCGGTCGAGCCAGGCCAGCTGCTCGTCGTGGGGGACGGCGGCGAGCGAGCGTCCGGTCGTCGCGAGCAGCTGGAACGGCGCGAACCGCACGCCGTCGAGCCCCTCCGTCGGCCAGCAGTACCTGCGGTACGCCTCGGTGAACGCGGCCGCGTCCGCCGCCCGCTCCCGCTGCTTGGCGAGCAGCCCGTCGATCCCGTCGACGCCGCGCGCCACCGCCTGTTCGAGGGCGGCGACGGCGCCGGGGAAGACAGCGCCGGAGGCCGCGCCGACCGCCGCGTACTGATGGCGGAGCAGCCCTGCCGACTTGAGCGACCACGGCATCAGCTCGCCGTCGAGCAGCAGCCAGTCGGCGCCGAACTCGTCCCAGAGCCCGGCGGCGCCGATCGCCGTCCGCAGCCGTCCGAGGACCTCCTCGGTGACGGTCGGGTCGTCGAAGAAGGGCCGACCGGTCCGGGTGTGCAGCGCGCCGGTCACCCCGTCGACGCCGAAGCGCTCGCGGGCGGCGTCGGCGTCCCGGCAGACCAGGGCCACGGCGCGGGAGCCCATGTGCTTCTCCTCGCACACGACCCGTCCGACTCCGTCCGCCCGGTACTGGGCGAAGGCCTCGGCCGGGTGCTCCAGGTAGCCGTCCTCCTTGGAGGTGGCGGTCGGTGCCATGGTCGGCGGCAGGTAGGTGAGCAGCCGGGGGTCGACCGCGAACCGGCTCATGACCTCGAGGGCGGCCGCCGCGTTCTCCTCCCGGACCGCGACGTTGCCGTGCTGCCGGGTCTCCACGATCCGCCGGCCGTGCACGTCGGCCAGGTCCAGGGGACGTCCCTGGTGCCCGCCGGGCGCCTCGGTCGCGAGCGGCCGGGCCGGCTCGTACCAGACACGCTCGGCCGGTACGTCGACGAGTTCGCGCTCCGGCCAGCGCAATGCGGTCATCCTGCCGCCGAAGACGGCTCCGGTGTCGAGGCAGATGGTGTTGTTGACCCAGGAAGTGCTCGGCACGGGTGTGTGCCCGTACACGACGGTGGCCCGTCCCCGGTACTCCTCCGCCCACGGGTAGCGCACCGGCAGCCCGAACTCGTCGGTCTCGCCCGTGGTGTCCCCGTACAGCGCGTGCGAGCGCACCCGCCCCGAGGTCCGGCCGTGGTACTTCTCCGGCAGACCGGCGTGGCAGACGACGAGGTCGCCGCCGTCGAGGACGTAGTGGCTGACGAGTCCGTCGATGAACCGCGCCACCTCGGCCCGGAACTCCTCGCTCTCGTGCCCGAGCTGCTCGACGGTCTCGGCGAGACCGTGCGTCTCCTGCACCTTGCGGCCCTTGAGCCAGCGGCCCAGCTTGTTCTCGTGGTTGCCGGGGACGCACAGGGCGTCGCCGGCGGCGACCATCGCCATCACCCGGCGCAGGACGCCGGGCGAGTCGGGCCCGCGGTCGACGAGGTCGCCGACGAAGACGGCCGTACGCCCCTCGGGGTGGTGCCCGTCGACGTAGCCGAGCTTCGCGAGCAGGGTCTCCAGTTCGGAACGGCAGCCGTGGATGTCACCGATGATGTCGAAGGGGCCGGTGAGGTGACGCAGGTCGTTGAAGCGGCGCTCCAGGACGACCTCGGCGTCCTCGACCTCCTCGACGGACCGCAGCACGTGGACCTTGCGGAAGCCCTCGCGCTCCAGGCCCCGCAGCGAGCGGCGCAGCTCGCGGCGGTGGCGCTGGATGACGTGCGCGGGCATGTCGGCGCGGTCGGGACGGGCGGCGTTCCGGCTGCGGCACACGTCCTCGGGCAGGTCGAGGACGATCGCGATGGGCAGCACGTCGTGCGACCGGGCCAGCTGGACGAGCCGGCGCCGGGCCTCCTGCTGCACGTTGGTGGCGTCGACGACGGCGAGCCGTCCCGCGGCGAGCCGCTTGCCGACGATGTAGTGGAGGACGTCGAAGGCGTCCCTGCTCGCGGACTGGTCGTTCTCGTCGTCGGCGACGAGCCCCCGGCAGAAGTCGGAGGAGACGATCTCGGTCGCCTTGAAGTGGCGCCGGGCGAAGGTGGACTTGCCGGAGCCGGTGGCACCGACGAGCACCACGAGGGACAGGTCGGTGACGGGGAGCGTACGGGTCATGCCGCGACCTCCTTCAGGGTCTCGTCGGCGCGGGTGAAGACGGCCATCTGGGTGGGCGGTCCGACCTCGGGGTCGTCGGGGCCGACGGGGGTGAACCCGACGTCGTACCCGTACCGCTCGGCGACCGAGGCCGCCCAGCTCCGGAACTGATCCCGGTTCCACTCGAAGCGGTGGTCGCTGTGCCGGACGTGTCCGGCCGGGAGGGACTCCCAGCGCACGTTGTACTCGACGTTCGGCGTGGTCACGAGGACCGTGCGGGGCCGGGCCGAGCCGAACACCGCGTACTCAAGGGCCGGCAGTCTCGGCAGGTCCAGGTGCTCGATGACCTCGCTGAGGACGGCCGCGTCGTACCCGGTCAGTCGCTTGTCGGTGTACGCCAGGGAGCCCTGCAGCAGGTTCACCCGGGCGGCCTGCCGCTCCCCCATCCGGTCGAGCCGCAGCCGGCGAGCGGCCACGGTCAGGGCGCGGACGGACACGTCGACGCCGACGATCTCCGTGTACCGGGGGTCCTTGAGCAGTGCCTGCACCAACTGGCCCTGGCCACAGCCGAGGTCGAGCACCCGAGCCGCCCCGGCGGTCTCCAGGGCGCCGAGGATCGCCTCCCTGCGCCGCTCGGCCAGCGGCACCGGTCGTTCCTCGGTGTCCGTCGACTCGTCCACGGCGTTGTCGACGTCGTCGACGTCGAGGCCCTCGGCCTCGGCGAGCCGCACCAGTTCGAGCCGCTCCGTCGCCTCGCGGGCCAGGCCCCAGCGACGGGAGAGGTAGCGTGCCGTGATCAGCTTCCGCTCCGGGTGCGCGGCGAGCCAGCCGTCACCGGCGCGCAGCAGCTTGTCGACCTCGTCGGGCGCGACCCAGTAGTGCTTGGCGTCGTCGAGGACCGGCAGCAGGACGTACAGGTGGTTGAGGGCGTCCGCGAGCCGCAGCTCGCCCTCCAGGACCAGCCGTACGTAGCGGGAGTCGCCCCACTGGGGGAACTCCGCGTCCAGGGCCACCGGCTCGACGTCCACCGTGTCCCAGCCCAGCGGCGCGAACAGCGCGCGCACCAGGTCGGCGCCGCCCCTCGCGGGCAGCGCGGGCACCTCGACGCGCAACGGCAGCGGCGCGGCGGCCCGCTCGGGCATCGCCTGGCACACGCCGTGCAGCGCCGTCTTGAAGACCCGGGCGAGCGCGACGGCGAGCAGCGAGGACGCGGCGTAGGGCCGGTCGTTGACGTACTGCGCGAGCGCGGAGTCCGGGGCGCCGCCCCGGCCCTTGCCCTTGCCGCGGCGCACCAGCGCCACGGGGTCCACCTCCAGCAGAAGTGCCGCCGTGCACCGCTCGGCGCTCGCCTCGGGGTAGAGGACGTGCGCCGTGCCGTGTGAAGTCGAGAACGTCTGCGCCCGCTCGGGATGCTTGTGCAGCAGGAAGCCGAGGTCGGTCGCGGGACGCTCCGGGTCGCCGGTCGTACTGATCGTCAGGAACACACGTCCGAGTATGGTTCTCCTCTCCCCTCCTGACCAGGCATTTTCCGAGGGGTGGGCTCCGCGGCTCAGGCGCTGCCTTCGGGGGCCAGGGAGGCCGCCAGGGCGGTGATCGTGGTCGGTCCCACCCGGCAGCAGCCGCCGACGAGCCGGGCGCCGGCCGCGGCCCAGTCGGCGGCGCGGGCCGGATCGAAGGCCATGTCCCCCCGCCAGGCCCGCCCCCGGGCGTCCCACCGCTCGCCGCTGTTGGGGTAGACGACGGCCGGCTTCCCGGTCACGGCCACGGCCTGCCGCACGGCGGCCCCGGCCTGCGCCGGGTCGCAGCAGTTGACGCCGACCGCGACCACCCGGTCGTTCCCGGCGGCCACCGCGAAGGCCTCCGCCAGGTCCTGCCCGGCCCGGGTGCGCCCGCCCTCCACCGTGTACGAGAGCCACACGGGCACCCCGCACCCCTCGGCCGCCCTCAGCAGCGCCTCCGCCTCCGCCACGTCCGGAACCGTCTCCAGGGCGAGGACGTCCGGCTCCGCCGCCGCGAGCACCTCGATCCGCGGCCGGTGGAACGCCTCCAGCTCCCGTACGGACAGCCCGTACCGCCCCCGGTACTCGCTCCCGTCCGCGAGCATCGCCCCGTACGGCCCCACGGACGCGGCGACCCAGACCTCCTCCCGCACGCCCTCCGCCGCCGCCCTCGCCAGCTCCACGCTCCGCGCCAGGAGCCGGGCCGTCTCTTCCCGGTCCACGCCCCGGCGGGCGAAGCCCTCGAACGTGGCCTGGTAGCTGGAGGTGATCAGCACCCGGGCCCGGGCCCGTACGTAGGCCGCGTGGGCCGCCTCGATCTGCTCGGGCCCGTCGGCGAGGAGCCGCGCGGACCAGAGCACGTCGGAGAGGTCGCAGCCCTGCGCCTCCAGCTGGTTGGACAGACCGCCGTCGAGGACGAGGACTCCCGCCCCGAGGGCTTCGGCGAGCGTACGTACCGGCTTCATCGGATCGCCCCGCTCATCCCAGCTGCGACTGGACCCGTGCGGAGATCAGCTCCAGGTGGTCCAGGTCGTCCAGGTCCAGGACCTGGAGGTAGACCCGGGAGGAGCCGATGTCCGCGTACCGTCCCAGCTTGTCGACGACCTCGGCGGGCGAGCCCGCCAGACCGTTCGCCTTCAGCTCGTCCACGTCGCGCCCGATGGCGGCGGCCCGGCGGGCCACCTCGGCGTCGTCCTTGCCGACGCAGACGACCAGCGCGTTCGAGTACACCAGGTCGTCGGGTGCCCGCCCGGCCTCCTCGGCAGCCGCCCGGACCCGGCCGAACTGTCGCTCGCTGTCCTCGACGGAGGCGAAGGGGATGTTGAACTCGTCCGCGTACCGCGCGGCCAGGCGGGGCGTGCGGCTGGCGCCGTGCCCGCCGATCAGCACCGGGATCCGGTCCTGGGCCGGCTTGGGCAGCGCCGGAGAGTCGGTGAGCTGGTAGAACTCCCCCTCGTAGCTGAAGGTCTTGCCGACCTCCGTCTCCCACAGACCGGTGACGATCGCCAGCTGCTCCTCCAGCCGGCCGAACTTCTCCTTCGGGAACGGAATGCCGTAGGCCTTGTGCTCCTCCTCGAACCAGCCCGCACCGAGGCCCAGTTCGATCCGGCCGCCGGACATCCGGTCGACCTGGGCGACCTGGATGGCGAGGACGCCGGGGAGCCGGAAGGTACCGGCGGTCATCAGCGTGCCGAGACGGATCCGCTTGGTCTCCCGGGCGAGTCCGGCGAGGGTGATCCAGGCGTCCGTCGGTCCGGGCAGCCCGTCGCCGGAGCCCATGCTGAGAAAATGATCGGATCGGAAGAAGGCGTCGAATCCGAGTTCCTCGGTGGCCCGTGCCACCGCGAGGAGGGTGTCGTAGTCGGCCCCTTGCTGGGGTTCCGTGAAGATGCGAAGGTCCATGCCTCCATCCTGCACCGTCGGGTGCGTGTCAACCTGTCCGTCAGCCCCTTGCCCGCCCCGGCTCGGTCGGGTGAATCTCCGGCCCCCTGGCGGGCCGCGTCCTCCCCTGCCAGTGACCGGCCCGGGCGCCCGTCGTTGGCTCGGGCGGAGTCGGACCGCCCGGCCCGCGCGCCTGCGGCCGCTGCCGGTGCGTGGCTCTCTCTCGTGGCCCCGCTCTGGTGGCGGAGTCCGGGCCGAGGAGGCCTCCATGTCCCAGGAAGCCGCGCCGGAGCGGGCCGTGCCCGGGCAGCCGGTACCGCGGTCCGTGCCGGAGCAGAAGGACGGCGGTGCCCCGGGGGGCCTGCTCCAGCAGATGGAGGAGCTGATGGCGGCGCTCTCCGCCGACCTCTCCCAACTGGACGCCGACCTCCAGTCCGCGTCCGACCGCCACGAGCCGGAGCAGCACGAGTCGAACCAGTCGGGCCGGCCAGGACAGTCGGGACAGTCGAACCAGCAGGGCTGGCAGGACTGGACGGGCCGGCCGCGCCGGTAGCCGCCCGCCGTTCACCACCGGCTCCGCGCGGCCCGTGCGGCGTCGGGAGGGCGGGCCCGCTCACCGTCCCGCACCGCGAGCCGCCGCAGCATCCCGCGCACCCGGTCGTTCGACTCGTCGACCGCGTCGATCGCCTCGATGCACTGCCAGTAGAGCCCCTCCTCGTCGGTGGCACAGGCCACGCCGACCAGCCCGATGCCCACCTCCCCGAGCAGCTCCCCGAGTCTGGTCAACGCCCCTTGCGGGTCCGCCACCTCGGACAACTGGGCCGCTCGCGGCCCGCCGGCTCCCCACGCCGGGTACTCCCCGATCTCGCTCAGCCCTCGCGCTTCGCCCCGCAGTTCCTGCGGTCCACAGAGCGCGAGACGACTCCCTATCGCCTGGGCGAGCGCCTGGGCCTGCCAGGCCTCCGCCACGATGTCCTGCGCCGTCCCGCTCTCGGCCAGTGCGTGCCGGCCAAGCGCGATGAGCCGCTCCGCTTCCATCAACGCCGCCCCCGTTCCTACGACTTATCCACCCACTGAGTCCACTACCCAGAGTGAGGCCGCCTGAGCCGCGGCACCAGGGGAATGCGGAAATCTGTGGACAGGAAGCTCGACGGGGAAAAGTGCCTCACTCCGAAGAGTGACGATGGTCGGCCGAATCCCCTTCCCCGTCCGCTCCGCCCCGCCTCCGGACCGGAAATCGGACCTCGTTCCGGTCGATCTTCGCCGCGAGCGCGGCCAGCGGGTCGACCCCGAGCACCGCGCAGAACTGGAGCAGATAGGCGAGGACGTCCGCCACCTCGTCCGCCACCCGGTGCGCGGAACCGGGGTCGTCCATCACCCGCTCCGCCTGCTCGGGTGTCAACCACTGGAAGATCTCCAGGAGTTCGGACGCCTCCACGCTGAGCGCGGCCGCCAGGTTCTTGGGCGTGTGGTACGGCTGCCAGTCACGGGCCGCCGCGAACTCGACCAGCCTGCGCTGCAATCCCGGTACGTCGTTGTCCGTCACGTCGTTGTCCGTCACGCGTCCAGGTCTATCACCGTGACCGTCACGCACTCAGATCCACCACCGTCACTCCCGGAGTCCGGAGGGCCACCGCCGCCGCCGCGGCGCCGACCGTCCCGGCGACCCGGATGTGTCCGTCGGCGGCGATGCCCGTGGCGAGCCGGAGCAGTTCGCCCACCTGCCGCCCGTCGAGCGCCCGGTCGAGGCCGTCGGCGAGCAGGGTCAGGGACTGCATGGCGTCGGGCACCTCGGCGAGCCGGTCCATCGCCAGCACACCCGGGCCCGTGAGGAGAGTGAGGGCGAGAGCCAGATAGCGCAGTTCCCCGTCCCCGAGGCGGCCGAGCGGGGTCGCAGGACGGGCCCCTCGTTCGAGGACCGCCCGGACCGTGCCCTCGGGCAGTTCCTGCACTCCGAGCCCGGTGACGGGTCCGGCGCAGCCCGCTCCCGCCACGGCCGCGAGACGGTGATGCCGGCGCGGGCAGTCCGTGTGCGTGCGGTGCAGCACCTCGGCGAGGTTGCCGCAGCCGCGCCGCAGCCGCCCCTCGCCGGGGAGGACGGGGGCCCGCATCCGCTCGGGCCGGGGGTCGCAGGCGAACGCGGAGCACAGCCCGATGACCACCTGCTCGGCGGCGGCGAGGACCTCGAGCTGCCCCGGGGTCTTGCCCGCGACCCGTAGCGGCAGCAGCGCCGTACCCAGGAGGTCGTCGGGGAGCGGCGCCCTGGTGACGGGCGTGGAACCGGCCGTGTGCCACTCGGCCTGGACGGTGGTGCGGCCGGGGTCGCGCAGCGCCGTGGCGAGCAGGGTGCGGCCGCGGCCGGTGAGCCGCTCGCCGACGATACGGAGCCGGGGTTCGGCCTGGACGGCGAGGTCCAGGTGGACCGCGCCCTCCGGTCCGTCGACCGTGCATCCGATCCGAAAACCGCGCCTGCCCTGGGCGTCGGGTCTGGCCCGCTCGGGGACGCAGTCGGCGGCGTCGGGGAACACCTCGTCGAGCGGGTCGCCCGCGGCGAGCCGGGCCAGCGCCTCGTAGGCCCGCAGGGTGGTGGACTTGCCGCTGCCGCTCGGGCCGGCGAAGAGGGTGACCGGTCCCAGCGCGTGCACGGCGGCGCGATGTCCGGCGAACGCGGACAGGCGCAGTTCGGTGACGGCGGGCCGTGGGCGGAGCCGGCCGCCCTCCCGGCCGCCGGCCGCCCCGACCTCGGCCCTCCGCCCTGGCCCGCCCCTCGGCCGGCTCTCCGAGGCGGCCGGACCCCGGGCCTCGGGGACGGAGGCTCGCGGACCGAGGACCCCGGCTCGGGCGGGGGCCACACCTGACGTACTACCTCGGCCGGGGGCCACGCCCGGCGCGCCGCCTACGGCAGGGGCCACACCCGGCCCATCACCTCCGGCAGGGGCCACACCCGGCGCACCGCCTCGGGCCGGGGCCCTGCTCAAGGGCGCTCTGCCGGCGGGGGTGCCGGGAGAAGGCGCGACGGTGGAGGAGTGGTCGAGCGTGAAGCCGCCGGTGAGGTCCATGCCCGGACCGTACGCACGTCGTTCCCTGACGAACCGTTACGCCCAGATGACCTTCCTACGATCGGGGGACGTCGGCGGTCCTGCCGCCGACGCCGTCCTCCTCGTCCTCGCCTTCCGTGCCCTCGACCTCCGTACCGGCCGGGGCGAGCAGAAAGACGTTCCGGTCGACACGGTGCATCACGCTGCCGAGGCCGAAGACCACGCCGCTGCTGAAGTCGAGGATGCGCTTGGCGACCTCGGCGTCGGCGCTCGTCAGGTCGAGGAGCACCGGGATCTGGGCGATGAGGTAGTCGGCTACCTCACGGGCGTCGGCGAAGACCTGCACGCGGAGAACGACCATGCGGCGCTGCTCGGCGGATTCGTACTGCTCGGGATTCGTGCGGTGGTCGACCCTGGACGGCCATTCGTCACGGCCGCGCAGGGGCACGACCTGAGCGAGGCCCTCCCACTGCTCGTCGGTGACGTCGTACCTCTCGTACCTACTCATGGACCCATCCTCCCGCCCCTCACCCGTTCGGCCCAACAGCGACACGAGCTGTCGCCCGGATGGCGGAGCCCTACGCCTCGCGTACCACCCGGTGGCGGAGGAGGACGGAACGGCCGTCGAAGGTCCGGGTCTCCACGGTCTCCAGAACCGTACGGCGTTCCGCGGGGTGGAAGGCCGGGGTGCCGCCGCCGAGGAGTACGGGGTGGACGACGACCCGGTACTCGTCGACGACACCGCGCGCGCCGAGGTGGGCGGCCAGTTCGGCGCCGCCGAAGAGCACCAGGTTCTTGCCCGCCTCCGCGAGCGCAGCCAGGTCCTCGGCGACGTTCTCGGAGACGACGGTCGTGTTCCAGCCGACGTCCTGGCCGGCGAGCGTCCGGGAGACCACGACCTTCGGCGCCTCCCGCCAGACCGGTGCGAAGGCGAGGTCGTGCGGGTCCTGCGAGTACCGCTCGGCGTTCGGCCAGAAGCCGGACATCAGGTCCCAGACCTTCCGGCCGTAGAGGAAGACGGTGTCGCCCTCGATCAGCTCCGCGGTGTACGCGGACAGCTCGGGGCCCATGGCCGGCCAGTCGAACTCGCCGTTCGGGCCGGCGATGAAGCCGTCGAGGGACTGGTGCGCGAAGTGGATGATCCGGCCCATGGGGGTGCTGCCTTCCGGTGACGCGGGCCGCCCCTGCGGCCCGCTCTCGCCCTGTGGTCGGAGTCGGCCGGCGCCGCTCTACATGACGAGGGGCGCACTTCTGGCCGACTTCTTTCAGCCACGCCGACCACGCTGACCACTTCGGCCACCTAAGCCGCTTCGGCCAGGCCACTTCAGCCACGTTGACCGAGCGGTAGGCCCAGGGCATGGCTCACAAGTGCGGTGATCTGGGAGCATGGTGCGATGGATCATGCTCGGCAGACAGTCAGTTCCGGATCGCCACTCGAACCCCGCATCGGTTTTTCCCGGGCCGTCCGCAAGGGGGCGCACGTCGCAGTCGCCGGGACTGCTCCCATCGGGGACGACGGGACGACCGTGGGGCGCGGCGACGTCTATGCCCAGGCTGTCAGGTGTCTGGACATCGCAGACGCCGCACTGAAGGCAACGGGGGCGTCACTGGAGGACGTCGTGCGGACCCGCATCATGCTCACCGACGTGACGCGGTGGGAAGAAGCCGCGCGAGCCCACGGGGAGCGGTTCGCGTCCGTCCGTCCGGTCTGCACCTTCATCGAGGTCTCGCGTTTCATCGATCCCGAATGGCTCGTCGAAGTGGAGCTCGACGCCATCCTCGACTGACTCCCGACGGTGCTGGACACGGCCATTCGCCGACACGATACGGCGAGGTCAGCGCGGGCGGGGGCATGGGCGCAGGAGGGAGAGAGGGGGAAGATCGCGTGGAGGTGGGAGCCCGGCGCAGGAGCAGGTGGGGGCGCTACCTTCCGCCGTCCTTGGCGGTTCGCCCGCGGCCCGGCGGGGTGTCTCGGGCGTCGGCCCACAGGGACCGCACGTGGCCGAGGTGGCGGCGCATGCATGCCTCCGCGCCGCGTGCGTCGCCGGCGAGCATCAGGTCGAGGAGTTCCAGGTGTTCCTCGGCGGAGGAGACGAGCCTGCCCGCCTCGTCCAGACCGGTCAGCCCGTAGAGGCGGGAGCGCTTGCGCAGTTCCCCCACCGTCTCGACCAGGCGTTCGTTGCCGGAGAGGGCCAGCAGCGCGAGATGGAAGCGGCGGTCCGCCTCCAGATAGCCGATGAGGTCGTGCTCACGGGCCCGCGCGACGATCTCCTCGGCCACCGGGCGCAGCGCCTCCAGCTGCTGCCGGTCGGCCTTCCGCGTGACGCGGCCGATGGTGGGGACCTCGATGAGGGTCCGCAGTTCGGTGAACTGGTCGAGGTCCCGTTCGCTGACCTCGGTGATGCGGAAGCCCTTGTTGCGGACGGGTTCGACGAGGCCCTCCCGGGCCAGGTCGAGCATGGCCTCGCGGACGGGGGTCGCGGAGACACCGAGGTCGCTCGCGAGGCCGGGCGCCGAGTAGACCTGACCGGGGCGCAGTTCGCCGGCGATCAGGGCGGCGCGGAGGGCGTGCCCGACCTGGTCGCGGAGCCGTTCCTGCGCCCTGACGAGGCCGTACTGCTTCAGGTCACCCATCGTGCGTCCTCCGAGAAGTCACGGAGGAGCATCGTACAATGTCACGTTTCTCCTTCCGGGAGCGGGAGTTACGGGGCGGGGAGTTGTGAGGGGCCAGGAGTTACGGGCGGCAGGAGTTGTGGGGCGGTCAGAGCAGGAAGCCGGCGGGGAAGGGGTCCTCGGGGTCGAGGAAGTACTGGGCCGTGCCGGTGATCCAGGCGCGGCCCGTGACGGTCGGCACGACGGCCGGCCGGCCGGCGACTTCCGTCTCCTCGACGATCCGTCCGGTGAACTCGGTGCCGATGAAGGATTCGTTGACGAAGTCGACGCCGGGGGCGAGCAGTCCACGCGCGTGCAGCTGCGCCAGTCGGGCGCTGGTGCCGGTGCCGCACGGCGAGCGGTCGAACCAACCGGGGTGAATCGCCATGGCGTGGCGCGAGCGGACCGCGTCGGAGCCGGGCGCCGCCAGGTAGACGTGCTTCACCCCGGCGATGGCCGGGGCCTCCGGGTGGACGGGCCGGTCGGGGCCGGCGTTGACCGCCTCCATGACGGCGAGTCCGGCGGCGAGCAGTTCGTCCTTGTGGGCGAGGCCGAACGGCAGGCCCAGGGAGTCGAGGGTGACGAAGGCGTAGAAGTTGCCGCCGTAGGCGAGGTCGTAGGTGATGGTGCCGTACCCGGGCACGTCCGCCTTCAGGTCGAGCCCGGCCGCGAAGGACGGCACGTTGGTGAGGGTGACCGAGCGGGCCCGCCCGTCCTCGACGCGGACGTCGACGCTCACGAGCCCCGCCGGGGTGTCGAGGCGGACGGTGGTGACCGGTTCGACGACCGGCACCATGCCCGTCTCGACGAGGACGGTGGCGACGCCGATGGTGCCGTGGCCGCACATCGGGAGGAGCCCCGACACCTCGATGAACAGGACGCCGTAGTCGGCGTCGGGGCGGGTGGGCGGCTGGAGGATCGCGCCGCTCATCGCCGCGTGGCCGCGCGGCTCGTACATGAGGAGGGTACGGACGTGGTCCAGGTGCTCGACGAAGTGGAGCCGTTTCTCGGCCATCGTGGCGCCGGGGATCACCCCGACGCCACCGGTGATCACCCGGGTGGGCATGCCTTCGGTGTGGGAGTCCACCGCGTGGTAGACGTGACGGGTGCGCATGGGGTCCCCTTCGGGTCTGCGTGCGGAGGCGTACGGGGGAAGCGGGAACGCGGGTCGGTGGAGCGGGCGTTGAGCTGCGTGGCCCCACGGCCTCTGCCGTCCGACCGGCCGGAACCGGAGGCCCTCGGCGAGGATCGACCTACGCGTGACCCTCGGCGAGGGCCTTCTTCGTCGCCGCGCGTACGACCGCCTCCTGCTCCGGCGTCAGCGGGAGGCGCGGCTCCCGGGTGCGGCCGCCGGTCCGGCCCGCGATGTCCATGGACAGTTTGATCGCCTGGACGAACTCCACCTTGGAGTCCCAACGGAACAGCGGGTGCAGGGACTTGTACAGGCCCACCGCCGTGTCCAGATCCCCGGCCACGGCGGCGCGGTAGAGCGTGGCGCAGGTGCGTGGGAGGGCGTTGGGGTAGCCGGCGACCCAGCCGACCGCTCCGGCCAGGACCAGTTCGAGAAGGACGTCGTCGGCGCCGACCAACAGGTCGAGCCCCGACGCGAGTTCGGCGATCTCGTAGGCACGGCGGACGTCCCCGCTGAACTCCTTGACCGCGACGATGCTGCCGTCGGCGTGCAGGCGGGCCAGCAGGGCCGGGGTCAGGTCGACCTTCGTGTCGAGCGGATTGTTGTACGCGACGACGGGCAGCCCGGCGCCCGCGACCTGCGCGAAGTGGGCCCGTACGGAGCGCTCGTCGGCCCGGTAGGCGTTGGGCGGCAGGAGCAGCACCGAGCCGGCCCCGGCCTCGGCCGCCTGTTCGGCCCAGCGCAGCGCCTCGGCGCCGCCGTACGCGGAGACGCCGGGCATGACCCGGGAGCCGTCCCCGGCCGCTTCGACCGCGGTCCGCACGACCTGGGCGCGCTCCGCGTCGGTGAGGGTCTGGTACTCGCCCAGCGAGCCGTTCGGGACGACGCCGTCGCAGCCCTGGGCGATCAGCCAGGAGACGTGACGCGCGTAGGCGTCGTGATCGACGGAGCCGTCGTCGCGCAGGGGGAGGGTGGTGGCGACCATGATGCCGTGCCAGGGGTGGGCGCGGGGCGCGGGGGCCTGCCCGTTGGCGCTGCGGGATGCGCGGGGCTCGGGGGAATCGTGGGGATCGCCGGGCTCGTGGACCATGGAAGAACTCCCTTGTGTGGTGTGTGACATTTTATTGATGTTGACGCAGGCCGCAATAGCCTCTGTGCGTTGCGGATTTGACGGGCCGTCAGTCGCTGAGCGGGAATTCCGGAAGCTCGGCCAGATGTCGCAGGGGTACGGGGCAGGACAGCGGGCGCCGGTCCGGGGCAGCCTCGGGGGTGCCCGCGAGCGCCGCCACGGCGGACCCGCACGTCCGGCCCTGGCACCATCCCATCCCGGCCCGGGTGAACAGCTTGACCGTACGGGCGTCCCGCGCGCCCAGCGTGTCGACGGCCTCCACGACCCGCGCGACGGGCACCTCCTCGCAGCGGCAGACCTCGGTGTCCTCCCGCAACCAGTCCGTCCATCCGGCGCCGGGCCGGTGCACGGCCCCCATCGCCTCGGCGAAGCCGCGCAGCCGGTCGCGGTGACGCCGGGCGGCGGCCGGTCCACGCGCGTTCCTCACCCTCGGCGGCCTGGCCCCGAGGAGGGACCGGGCGACGGACTCCGCCGCCAACTCCCCCTCCAGTACGGCGAGTCGCGCGCCACCGATGCCGCCTGGCTCCCCCGCCGCCCAGATGCCGGGGACAGAGGTCGACTGGTCGGTGTCGAGGACGAGGGCGGAGGTTCCGTCGGCGGACGTTCGGGTCGCGCAGCCGAGAGCGGTGGCCAGTTCCAACTGGGGGACGAGCCCGTGGCCCACCGCGACCGCGTCGCACGGGATCCGTCGGCCGGTGCCGGGTACGGGCCGCCAGTCCGCGTCGAGTCGCGCCACGGTGACCGCCTCCACACGGTCGGTGCCGTGTGCCTCGACGACCGCGTGGCGGGTGAGGACCCTGACGCCGCGCCGGAGCAACGTCCCTCCGTACGCGGCGCCTTCGGCGAGCTTGGCCGGGTTGCGCAGCACGTGGGGCGCGAAGTACGCGTACCCCAGATACGTCCCGGCCTCGACGACGACCGGGACGCGTGCGCCCGCCGTCGCCAGGGAACCCGCGACCGCCAGGAGCAGCGGGCCACTGCCGGCGACGACGACGCGGCGCCCCGGCAGGACGAGCCCGCTCTTGAGCATGGCCTGCGCTCCCCCGGCGGCGACGATCCCGGGCAGGGTCCAGCCGGGGAAGGGCAGTTGACGCTCGTACGAGCCCGTGGCCAGGAGCACGGCACGGGCGCGTACGGTCACGGCGGTGTCGTCAGCGGTGCCGACCGCGTGCAGCCGCCACACGGGGCCCCCGGGCACCACGGTCCAGACGTGGCACCCCGGGCGGTAGGTGATCCGTCCTGAACGGACGAACCCGTCCAGGGTGGCCGTCCGCCGGGCGAAGGCACGCCAGCCATGGTGCAGTGCGTCCGGGTGGAGCGCGCCGAGTGCGGGCGCCGGATGCCGGTGGTACTGGCCGCCGGGACGGTCCCCGGCGTCGAGCAGGGCCACGCGGAGGCCGAGCCGCGCCGCCTCCACGGTCGCGGCCAGTCCGGCCGGACCGGCGCCGACGACGGCCAGGTCGAACGGTTCGCCTCCGGCATCGTGGTGCGGCTCGGGTCCCGTGTCACACGGTGAGGTCGGCACGGCCGGTCCCTTCCTGCGTCGTGACGGTGGCGCCGGGGCGGGCCGGGGTGAGACAGGCGCGCTGGTTGGGGTGCCCGTCGACGGTGACGAGGCAGTCGTAGCAGCTGCCCATCCCGCAGAAGACACCGCGCGGGGCGCCCGAGACGCGCGTGGTGCGCCAGGTCAGGATGCCCGCGCTCCACAGGGCGGCCGCGAGGGACTGCCCGGCGAGCGCGGGCACCGGCCGCCCGTCGAAGTCGACGGTGAACGCGCCCGAGGCCGCCCCGCCGACCAGGGAACGCGGGGTCCGGGCGCCGAACGCGGGACGGCGTCGTCTCATGGTGCGGTCTCCCGGGGGGTGGGGGTGGGGGTGGGGGTGGGGTCTGGGGCGGAGCCGGGACCGGGGTCCGGGTGGGCTCCGGGGGTGGAGTCGGCGACCACGCAAGGGCCGAGGCCGAGGCCAGGGCCAGGGCCGGGACCGGAGCCGGGACCGGAGCCGGAGCCGAGACCGGAACTGGAGCCGAGACCGGGACCGGAACCGAGTTCGGGGACTGGGCCGGAGTAGGGGTCGGGGACAACCGTGGCGGCGTCGGGAACAACCGTGCCGGCGTCGGGGACAGCCGTGCTGGCGTCGGGGACAATCACGGCGGCGTCGGGGACGGCCGTGCCGGCGTCGGGAACAGCCACGGCGGCGGGGGCAGCCGGGACGGCGGCTTCCGCCGTGAACCGTTCCGGGCGGAACGGGAAGCCGTTCAGGGGCGGTGTCTCCCCCGTCAGTGCCGCCGCCACGAGGAGGCCCGTGGCCGGGGCCAGGCCGATGCCCGCGCCCTCGTGGCCGCACGCGTGGTGGAGGCCCGGGACGCGCGGGTCGGGTCCGATCGCCGGCAGGTGGTCCGGCAGATACGGCCGGAAGCCGTGGTAGGCACGCAGTACCCGCACGTCGGCGAGTACCGGGAAGAGCGCGGCCGCCTGGGACGCGAGCCTGCGCAGGGCCTCGACGGAGAGCGAACGGTCGAAGCCCACCCGCTCCCGGGTGGCGCCGATGAGGACCGGCCCCGCGGGGGTGCCCTCGACGACGGCAGAGGACTGGAGCGCGGCCGAGCCGCTGGCCACGTCGGCGATGTAGTCGGCGGCGTACACCTTGTGCCGTACGACACGGGGCAGGGGCTCGGTCACCAGCACGAACCCGCGCCGGGGCAGCACCGGCAGGTCCGTGCCCGCCAGGGCGGCGACGGCTCCGCCCCATGTCCCGGCCGCGTTGACCACGGCGGGCGCGGCGAGTTCGCGGCGGTCCGTGCGGACTCCGCGTACCGCTCCCGAGGGGGTGCGGAGGATGGCGGTGACCTCCTCACCGAGGTGGACGGCGGCGCCGGAGGCGGCGAGGAGGCGGGCGGCGGCGCGGGCCGGCTGGATCTGGGCGTCCTGCGGGTAGAGGAAGCCGCCCGCGAGACCGTCGGCGAGGTGCGGTTCGAGGGTGCGCAGGGTGTCGCCGGGGACCTCGGCCGCCTCCACCCCCGCGGCCCGCTGGCCCTCGGCGTAGGCGCGCAGGGCCCGGAGCGTGGCGGCGTCGGGGGCCACCACGAGGCCGCCCTTCGTCTCGTACTCCATGTCCTGCGGGAGCGCGGCGGCGAGTTCGCGCCAGAGGCGTACGGAGAGCAGCGCGAGGTCGAGTTCGGGGCCGGGCTCCTTGTCGGAGACGAGGAGATTGCCCTCTCCGGCGCCGGTGGTTCCCCCGGCGACGGGTCCGCGGTCGACGACGGCGACGGCGAGTCCCGCCCGGCCCGCGTAGTACGCGCAGGCGGCTCCGACGACGCCCGCGCCGATGATCACGGCGTCCAGGGTCCGCAGTCTCTTGGGCACGGCAGTAATATGTCACATTCTCTGGAAGGGGAACAGGGTGCGGAGTCCACTCAACTCCGCACCCCGTCCGGTCGGTTGGCTTCGGTCAGCCGCGCAGCGGTCCCTCGCAGTGGTAGCTCGACGTTCCCGCGCGTCCGCCGGTCCAGATGTCGACCGGACCGAAGGAGCAGTTCATGTCGGCGAGGTTGTCCGAGGCCGCGCCCGCCCGGTCGAGGATGAAGTAGTCGACCGTCTCGGACATGTCCTTGAAGACCTGGTCGGCGCTGCCCGCGTTCGCGAGGTTGGCCGTGATGCGTCCGGTGCAGGTGAAGCGGCGTCCGCCCGGCTCGCCGCTCTCCGCGCAGACGGGGGTGCTGGACGTCGCGGCGGCGAAGGAGGCCGCCACGTCGGCGGCCCGGGAGTCCCGGAGCTGTGCGACGGGTGTGAACGTGGTGGCCGGCACGAAGAGCCGGTCCACGTCGGCGATCGCCGCGTCCAGGAAGCGGTCGTAGCCGCGCTGCACCGACGGGTCCGCGCCGAGCCGCTCGCGCCACGCGTCGTACGCGGCGACGTCGTTGCCGCGCAGGTGCTTGTACATCTCGCGCAGCGCGGCCGGCCTGCCGGTCCAGAGGTACTCGAAGAAGGTGCCCGCGTACGCGTAGAAGCGGAAGCCGTCGCCGTCGTACGTGGCGTGCAGGATCTGCCGTACGGTCATGCGCGGTCCGCCGCCCGCCGTGTCGGCGATGACGCCGCGGACGAGGGACTTGCGGACGGCGACGCCGTCGTCGCGGGTGGCCCCGGCGAAGAACTCGGCCGTGCCCTCGTCCATCGCCGTGGTGCGGTCGCCCTGGTACCAGGGGCCCTCGCCGAAGAAACCGGGCACCGCGTACCGGCCGTTGAGGTAGTGCGTGTACTCGTGCCGGAACAGCTCTTCGAGGGTCAGCGAGGAGTCCTGCGGGACGCGCCGCTCGTAGGTGTAGAAGGTGGCGCCGCGCTCGATGTAGATGCCACCGTTGTTCGTGTCCATCCCGGTGAGGATGGGGTGGTACTTCTCGTAGTCCGCGCGCGAGGCGTACAGGACGATGTTCAGGGAGGTGTTGGGGTCGCCCGCCAGCGGCTCCTGGGTGCCGAGCACCCGGTGGAACTGCGCCTTGACCTGCTTGCTCGCGTAGTAGAGCGTGTCGACGGTCGTGCGCGGCAGCCCGGTGCGGACCTTGATCGCGCCGCTGTCGTACGGGTAGGTGTACGGGAAGATCCGGCGCTCGATGTCCGCCTTGCAGACCCCGTACGGGGCGCAGGCCTCGTAGACGTTCAACCAGGAGACCAGCGAGGCCCACGGGGCGCTGCCGGTGCCGAAGGTGGTCTCGACCGGGCCGAGCAGGGCGCCCAGGTCGGCGACGACGGCCGGGCGCAGTCCCTGGATCTGGCCGAAGCGGCCGTACTCGCCCAGGGCGTCACGGGCGACCCAGCTGTTGGCGGTCCCCTTCAGGTGCCCGTACCCCGAGAAGGCCTTGAAGGCGGCGCGGTAGGCGGGGTCGGCGGCGGCCGCCGTGTGGAAGGCGGTGTCCCGGTTGCCGGGGTAGACGCCGAGGTAGTTGAGGGAGAGCGCGGCGAGCGCGGCGCCCGCCCAGGCCGGGTCGAGGTGCGTCGCCGGATGCGCCGCGTCCATCGTCGCGAGTGTCCTGCGGATCAGGGGCAGTTGGTGCTGCCGGAGCCCCGGGGCGCTCGCCGCGTACAGGGCCTCGCGGAGGGTGTCGGCGTTGGTGGGGGTGACGTCGAAGGTGCGCGGGGCCGTGCCGTGGGCGGCGACGGCCCGTCGCACGGCGTCGACTGTCGGGGCGTCGGTGGTGTCGATCTCGTCGCGCGAGAAGTCGTGGTACGCCACCGCGTGGAGGTAGGTGAACATCTCCTCCAGGTGGGAGGAGTTCTTCCCGTCGTGGCCGGGCGCGAGGGTGGTGGCGCGGCGCGCGACGGCCTGGACGTGGGCGTCGGACATGACCGGCGCGAGCCGGGCGTCCCAGGTCCAGACGAGTCCGCGCAGACAGCCGTCGGCGGTCACGGCGGGGTCGGCGAGGAAGTCGGCGAACCGTTCGGGGGTGAGGCCGGTGACCCCGTCGAGGGTGCAGGGCGCGGCGGCGGCCCGCCGTTGCGCTCGTGACGGTCGGGCGGCGGGGTCGGAGACGACTCCGGGTGTCCGGACGGCGGAGTCGGTCGCAGCGGCGCGTGTTCGGTCGGCGGGGTCGGGGGCGGCGCCGGGTATGCGGCCGTCCGTGGCGCCGCCGGGGGCGGGGGCCGGGGCGGCGAGGGCCGGGGGTGCGGACGCGAGCCGGTCGACCTCGTCGTAGGGATGCGGCTGCCACGCGGCGGCCGCGGTCGGTGAAGTGCCGGGTGCGGCGGCCGCGCCGGCGGTCTGGCCGAGCGGTAGGAGCAGGCCGACCGCGAGGGCGGGGGCGAGCAGGGCGCTGCGCACGGATCTGTACTGGGACACCAGAACTCCTGTCGAGGAGGGGGATGTGGGGGTGGTTCCCAGTCAACTCGCCTCACTGTTAGTCGAGTTGACGTTCTTTCCAGCGAAGGTGCGAGCAGTACCATAGTAATGTGAAATTGCACTGACAAGGGGCTGGCGGGATTCCGGCGCAAAGGAAACCGGGGGACCCCCTGGAGGGTCCCCCGGAACGACGGGTTTCTCAGACGCGGTCGGAGGCCGTCTCCGGCGCCGTGACCGTCTCCGGCGTCAGGTGCTCCGGGGACGGCGGGGTCTTCGCCCGGCGCCGTGTGAGGCGGGTGGCCACGGGCTCCGTGAAGCGGGCCGTGAGCGGGCCGATGACGACGAGGATCAGGACGTACGCGGTGGCGAACGGCCCCAGTTGCGGCTGCACCCCCGCGGTGACGGCGAGCCCGGCGATGACGATGGAGAACTCGCCGCGCGCCACCAGGGCGCCGCCCGCCCGCCACCGCCCCTTGGTCCCGATCCCGGCGCGGCGCGCCGCCCAGTACCCGGTGGCGATCTTCGTCAGCGCGGTGGCGACGGCCAGGGCCAGCGCGGGCAGGATCACCGGCGGGATGCTGGCGGGGTCCGTGTGCAGTCCGAAGAAGACGAAGAAGACCGCGGCGAACAGATCGCGCAGCGGGCTCAGCAGCGCGTGGGCGCCGTCGGCGACCTCGCCGGACAGGGCGATGCCGACGAGGAACGCCCCGACGGCCGCCGAGACCTGGAGTTGCTGGGCGATGCCCGCGACGAGCAGGGTGAGACCGAGGACGACGAGGAGCAGTTTCTCCGGGTCGTCGCTGGAGACGAAACGGGAGATGAGGCGCCCGTAACGGACGGCGACGAACAGGACGGCCCCTGCCACGCCGAGGGCGATGGCGAGCGTCGCACTGCCCGCGGCGAGACCGACGCCCGCCAGGAGCGCGGTGACGATGGGCAGGTAGACGGCCATGGCGAGGTCTTCGAGGACCAGGATGCTCAGGATGACCGGGGTCTCGCGGTTGCCCAGGCGCCCCAGGTCTCCGAGGACCTTGGCGATGACCCCGGAGGACGAGATCCAGGTGACGCCCGCGAGGACGACGGCGGCGACCGGGCCCCAGCCGAGGAGCAGCGCGGTCGCGGCGCCCGGCAGGGCGTTGAGGGCGAAGTCGACAAGACCGGCCGGGTACTGGGTCTTGAGGTTGGAGACGAGATCACTCGCGGTGTACTCGAGGCCGAGCATGAGGAGCAGGAGGATCACCCCGATCTCGGCGCCGATGGCGACGAACTCCTCGCTGGCGCCGAGCGGCAGGAGACCGCCCTTGCCGAAGGCGAGCCCCGCGAGGAGGTAGAGCGGTATCGGGGAGAAGCGGAACCGGCCGGCGAAGCGCCCGAGCAGGCCGAGGCCGAGGATGATGGCGCCGAATTCGATCAGGAAGACCGCGGAGTGCACGCCTGCCTCACTCCCGACCGAGAATCGTGGCGGCCGCGTCGACGCCCTCGCGGGTGCCTATGACGATGAGCGTGTCGCCGCCGGCCAGCCGGAACGCGGGCGTCGGGGACGGTACGGCCCCGGAGCGGCGCAGTACGGCGACGATGGAGGCACCGGCGTCGGTACGCATCCGGGTCTCGCCGAGGACCCGCCCGTTCCAGTACGAGTGGGCGGACAGCTCGATGCGTTCGGCGACCAGCCCCAGGTCGGTGGTGTGCAGGACGTTGGGGCTGTGGTGGGCGGGCATCAGCGCGTCGATCAGCGAGGCCGTCTCGGCCTCGGTGAGGTGCAGCGACTGGGCGCAGGCGTCGGGGTCGTCGGCCCGGTACACGTTCACGGTCCGGCTCCCGTCGCGGTGCGCGATGACCGACAGCTGACGGTGCTCCCGGGTGCTGAGGTCGTAGCGGACTCCGATGCCGGGCAGGGGGGTCGTTCTCGTCCGGGGAGCGGGCACAGGGCCGTCGCCTCCTGTCGATCGTGGGCGGTCGTGATGCGCACCCATGGTGTCATCCGTCCGGAACGCCCGATCGGACCGTCGGTAGTCTGGGGTCCCCGTCGGCGCCGGTGTGGGCGTCGGCCCCGTGCCGTGAGGGACGTCGTGATCGAGGAGCTGGTACCCGCGCCCGCGAGCGCCGCGCACGCGTTCCACGACTGCGAGTCGGCCGTCCGCGAGCTGTTTCCCGAAGAGGCCGCGGCCGTCGCGCGCGCCCTGCCGAAACGGCGGCAGGAGTACGCCGTCGTCCGCATGTGCGCCCGGCGCGCGATGAGCGGGCTCGGTGTGGCGGCGGTGGCGCTGGTGGCGGGGGAACGGGGGGCGCCGCGGTGGCCCGCCGGTCTCGTGGGGAGCATGACCCACTGCGCCGGGTACCGAGCGGCGGTGGTCGGCCGGGTCTCCGACTACCGAGGGCTCGGCATCGACGCCGAGCCGAACGCCCCCCTCGACGACGACGTCCTGGAGTTCGTCTCCCTGCCGCGGGAGCGGGCCCGGCTCGTCGAGCTGGCCGCGTCAGCGCCGGAGGTCCGCTGGGACCGTCTGCTGTTCAGCGCCAAGGAGTCGGTGTTCAAGGTCTGGTACCCGCTGACCGGGCGCGAGCTGGACTTCGGGGACGCGGACGTCCGGATCGACCCGGAGGCCGGGACGTTCACCGCGCGCATATCCCTCCCGGACCACGGCCCGGACGGCGACCGTCTGAAGGTCCTCGAAGGCCGCTGGCTCTGCCGCGATGGCCTCGTCGTGACGGCGGTCGCCCTCCGGCGCGCGTAGCCGGTGGCCGTGATCCCGGCGTCGCCCGCCGCGAGCCGGCGCCTCCGGGCCCTCGGCGAGGTGACGCGCGGGGGTCGGACGCGTCGTCGCCGGGGCCCGGAGGGGCCGGGGTCATTCCGCCGGTCGGCCCGTCAGATGTGCGAAGACATCGTCGAGGGTCGGCCTGCGCACGGTGAAGTCGCTGACCTGGATGCCCGCGTCGCGCAGCGCGACGGCGACGTCGGCGACGTCACCGAGACCGTCGTCGAGCTGGATGGCGACCGTGCCCTTGGCGGCGTCCACCGTCGGCACCGTCGTCAGCGCCGGTCCGAGGGCGGTGAGGACCGCTCCCACCTCCGACGGGTCCGGCACCGTCACTTCGAGCCACTCCCGTCCCACCTTGCGCTTGAGGGCGTCGGGGGTGCCGTCGGCGATCACCCGGCCGGAGTCGACGACCGCGATCTGGTCCGCGAGGAAGTCGGCCTCCTCCAGGTACTGCGTCGTCAGGAGCAGGGTGACGCCGTTGTCCACCAGCTCGCGGACCAGTTCCCACAGTGCCATCCGGCTCACCGGGTCGAGACCCGTGGTCGGCTCGTCGAGGAACAGGACGGGGGGCGAGGTGAGGAGACAGCTCGCCAGGTCGAGCCGCCTTCGCATGCCGCCGGAGTAGGTGCGGGCCGGACGGTGGGCCACGGCGGTGAGACCGAAGCGCTCCAGGAGCTCGTCCGCACGCCGGCGCGCCGGACGGCGGCCGAGGTGCAGCAGCCTGCCGAGCAGTGTCAGGTTCTCGTGCCCGGTGAGGATCTCGTCGACGGCCGCGTACTGGCCCGCGAGGCCGATGCGCCGGCGTACCTCGTGCGGCTGCCGGGCCACGTCGAAGCCGGCGACCTCCGCGTGCCCGCCGTCCGGCGCCACGAGCGTCGTGAGCACCTGCACGGTGGTCGTCTTGCCCGCCCCGTTGGGGCCGAGCAGGCCGAGCACCGTGCCGGCGCGCACCTGGAGGTCGATGCCGGAGAGCGCCTCGACGTCCCGGTACCGCTTGCGCAGGCCCTCGGCCCGGATGGCCGTGTCCACCTCTGCCGCCCCCACCGCGCTCAGCGCACCGGGTCCGGGGCCTGCTCCCGCAGGCTGCGCGGGCGCATGTCCGTCCAGTTCTCCTCCACGTACGCGAGTGCGGTGTCGTGGCTGCTCTCGCCGAGCGCGACGGTCCAGCCGTCGGGGATCTGCGCGAAGGCGGGCCAGAGGCAGTGCTGGGCCTCGTCGTTCACCAGGACGAGGAACGTGCCGTTCTGGTCGTCGAAGGGGTTCGGCATGTGGTCACTTCCCATCTGTCGCGGACTCGCGGGTCCGCTCGACTGTGGCAGGGGGCGCTGACACCGGGCTGATGCCGCCGGTGCCGTCCGGGGTGGGACGGTCCAGGCGGACCGGCAGGGCGGTGTAGCCGTACACGAAGTTCGAGTGGAGAAGGCGCGGGTTGCCGAGCAGTTCGATGTGTCCGACCGTGTCCCGCAGGGCGCGGAGCATCGCCTCGACGTGGGTGCGGCCGAGGAAGGCGCCGATGCAGAAGTGCGGTCCGTGTCCGAAGGCCACGTGCTTGTTGGGCGTACGGGCCAGGTCGAAGCGCTCCGGGTCGGTGAAGACGTCCTCGTCGAAGTTGGCGGCGCTGTTCCACAGGGTGACCACGTCGCCCGCGGCGATCGTGCGGTCGCGGATCTCCACGTCGGTGAGGGCGCGCCGGCCGAAGTGCATGGCCGGGGTCGTCCAGCGGAGCACCTCCTCGGTGGCGGTGGCGGTGTCGACGGCTCCCTCCTTCAGCGCCTTCCACTGGTCGGGGTGTTCGGCCAGGGCGATCACGGCGCCGACGGACGACATCCGGCTGGACTCGTCGCCGCCGAGGATGAGGCTGTAGCAGTTGAAGACGATCTCGTCCTCGGTGAGGAGCCGTCCGTCGACGGTGCCGGTGGCCAGGGCGCTGATCACGTCCTCGCCGGGGTGCCGGCGGCGCTGGGCGGCGAGGCCGGAGAAGTACAGGAGGATCTCGTTGCGCGCGAGCCACTCCTCCTCCGCTCCGTGCTCCTCGCTCGTTCGGGAGAGGGTCATCGTGTTCCAGTGGACGAGCTGTTCCCGGTCCCCCACCGGCACGTCCATGAGGTCGCCGATGGTGTTGATCGGGATGTGGTCCGCGAGGTCGACGACGAAGTCGAACGCGCCTCGGTCCAGGGCCCCTTCGAGCAGGTCGGCCGTACGGAGGTTCACGCCCTCCACGACCGGCGCGAGGACGCGGGGCGAGAAGGACTTGAGCATGAGGTTGCGGATCTCGCGGTGCCGGGGTCCGTCGGTGACGGCGAGCATCTTCCCGGACGCCGAGTCCTCGCCCTGGAGCAGGGTGGCGAGGACGTTGCCCCGTTCGGACGTGAACCGCTTGTCGTCCCGGTAGACCGCGACGACGTCGGCGTGGCGGGAGAGCACCCAGAACGGGGGTGCGCCCGGGGTGGCGCGGTGGTGGTGGACCGGCCGTTCGGCGCGGAAGCGGGCCCAGATCGCCCTCAGGTCGGGGCGGGTGAAGGTACGGGGGTCGGTGAGGTCGACGCTGTCGGGGTCGGGGACCTCCGGTCTCGCGGGGTCGGAGGGCTGCGGTGCGGTGGGTCTCATGGGTGCTCCCTTCGGAACACGGCGGAGAGGGGCGGTGGGACCGCGGCGCACGGCGTAGGTGGTGCGTGGAGCGGTGGTGCGGGAACTGCGGTGCAGCGGGATCGCGGTGGTACGAGGGGCGGTGGGGCCGCGGCGCGCGGGCGCCGCGGCCCCGGTCTCACGATGCCGCCGTGCGGAAGCGGCGGAGGCTGAACAGCACGGTGAGGACGAAGACGGCGCCCAGGGAGATGGCGACGGCGAGGGACGCGTGCTCGCCCGGGAAGCTTCCGCCGGCCGCGGTGGGATTGCCCCACAGCTCGCGGGTCCAGGTGACCACGGCGCTGACCGGGTTCCACTCGGCGACCGGGCGCAGCCAGGCCGGCAGCCGGTCGACGGACTGGAAGGCGTTGGACAGGAAGGAGAGGAGGACGGTGACGAGACCCGCGACCACGTTGATCGTCTCCATGTTGCGGGAGAACAGGCCGAGGAGGACGCCGACCCAGAGCATCGCGTACATGAACACGGCGAGCAGGAGGAAGCCGGCCAGCACGGGCAGCGGGCCGCGCTCGGGCCGCCAGCCGAACAGGACGCCGATGCCGGTGACGACGGCGAGCCCGATGAGGCCGACGGCCAGGTCGCCGAGGGTGTGGCCGAGGAGACATCCGCTCGCCGAGCTCGGCGAGCACGGCATCCCGCGACTGCTGCGGCTGTCCCGGACCCACGGGGACCTGATGGAACGGTTCACCGCCGGCCGGTTCTCTGGGCCTCCTTGAGTGGTCGGAGCCACTCAAGACTCTGCAGAGGCGCTGACAGCGGGCTGACGCCTCGCTGATCTCCACCGCCGTCGGCGCCGTTCCGGCGTGCGGACGGCGGGGGGCGGCGGGTGGGCGGCAGGTTGGCCGGCAGGCACGCGGAGGGCGGTCACACGGCGGGGGCGCTCGGAGCGGTCGCTCGGCGGCGGTCGCCGGAAGGGCGGTCGCCGGAAGGGGACGGCGGCGGGGGGCGCTCGGAGGCCGGCGCCCGGAGAGGACGGTGGCGGCGGCGGGGGGGGCTCGGAGGCGGGCGCCCGGAGGGGAGGAGGCGGGGGCGGGCCGGGGCCGCCCGGTTTCAGCTGTTCCTGACGGTGATGTCGCCGTTGCTGGTGCGGACCCCGAGCTCGTACGTGCCGGCCGGGTCGTTGGGCACGTCGATGGTCTGGTCGCCGTTGTTGGAGTCGACAGTCACCTTGTAGCTGGCCCGCGGCACGGTGAGGGTGACGTCACCGTTGGAGGTCTGGGCACGGACGTGGGCCGGGGTGACCGGGGACAGGTTGATCTTGCCGTTGGAGGTCTGGGCCTGGATCCGGTCGCCCTTGATGCCGGTGCCGTTGATCTGGCCGTTGCTGGTCCGCACCTGGACGGTGCCGGTGACCCCGTTCATCTCGATGCGGCCCGAGCTGGTCGTCACCGCGACCGAACCGACCTGGGCGAGGCGGATCGCTCCGCTGGAGACTTCGCCGCTGACCGGGATGCCGGCCGGCACGTCGACGGTGTAGTTGACCGAGCAGCGGTTGCCGCAGCCCCCGAGGACCAGCACGCCGTTCTCGATCCGATGGGTGGCTCCCGTGGGCCGCTCGCCCTGGAACTCGATCTTGCGGTGCAGCGCCAGGGCGCCGTCCTTGACCCCGTTGACGGTGACACCGCCCGAACCGTTGTCGAGGCGCACCGAGGTGATCCTGCCGGAGAGGGTGCTGTCGTCCTCGTACGTCTCCCCCTTGACCATTCCGCAGGAGGCGAGCGACACGACGGCGGTGCCGGACAGGGCGAAGATCCCGAGGCCACGGAGTAACTGACGCATGAAGGTCCCTCAGTTCTGGAGAGTGGCCCGAACGGGCACGAGGTGAAAGCCGGTCCGGGCCCTGGTGGTCCCGGCGCTCTGCGACGCTATCGCACGTGCAACGGAGCGACCATGGGGCAAACCCCCGGGTCCGAACGCGGGCTGACCGTACCTCCGGAGCGGTGACCACGGGCGGTGCGGCGCCCCGCCCCCGGGCCGGTCAGCGGGGTGTCAGCGGGGTGTCAGCGGCGCGGCCCAGCATCGTCCCATGACTGCGGCGACCACCCTGCCCGCGGGCAGAACGCTGGGCGTACTCGGCGGGATGGGGCCCGCGGCGACCGCGGAGTTCCTCCGGCTCCTCGGCATCGACGTGCCGGCCACGAGGGACCAGGAACACCCCCGGATCGTCATGCTCTCCGACCCCTCCGTCCCCGACCGCACCGCGGCGATCCTCGGCGAGGACACCGAGGCGGCCCGGCGCATTCGCAAACACCTGTTCACCCTTGTCGAATGGGGGCCGATCTCCTGGCGATCCCCTGCAACACCGCGCACGCGCTGCTCGACGACATCGCCTCCGAACTTCCCGCACCCCTGGTGGACATCGTCGACGCGGCCCTCGACGAGGCGGTGCTGCTGAGCCCCGAGGGCGGCTGGCTCACGGCCACCACGGGAACCGTGGCCAGCGGCCTGTACCAGAAGCGGGCGGCGACGCGGGGATACCCGCTGCACGTGCCGGGCGACACGGAGCAGGAGCGCGTCCACGCGGCCGCCGGGCTCGTGAAGGCCGGGCGGACCGAGGAGGCCGCCGGCGCCTTCCAGGACGTCGTGGAGTCCCTGTGGCGGCGGCGCCCCCTCCCGGTCCTCGCCGCCTGCACCGAACTCCCGCTCGCCCACCGGGCCTCGGCGCTGCCGCCGGAGTCCATGATCTCCACCCTGCAGGCGCTGTCCCGCGCCTGTGTCGCCGCACTGCTCTGAGGAGGGCCCATGCCGTGGACCCGTACGACCGCACCGCGGGCCTCGACCCCGGTGCGGCTCTTCTGCTTTCCGCACGCCGGCGGTTCCCCCGCTGTTCTTCCGGGGGTGGGGCGGCGCGCTCGCCGAGGCCGAGGTGTACACCGTGTGATATCCGGGGCGCGCCGAGCGCCTGGGCGAGGAAGCGTCGCGCGACCTGTGCGCGATGGCGCGCCTGATCGCGGAGGAGATCGCGAGGGCGGACGACGGGCGGCGGGTCGTCCTGTTCGGGCACAGCATGGGCGCACTGGTGGCGTACGAGGCGGCGGCCGTCCTGGAGGAGCGCGGCGCCCCGGTGCACGGGCTGGTCGTCTCGGGGGCGCGGGCGCCGCACCTGCCGCGCTCCGACGCCCCGGGGGGCCCGGAGGGTGCCCTGCGGACCCTGACCGAACTGGGGCGCACCCCACCGGAGTTGCTGGCCGACTCGGACTTCCGCGCCCTGATCCTGCCCGCGCTCACCGCCGACTTCGCCATGCTCGGCGGCTACGCGCAACCGGACCGGCCGCCGCTGTCGTGTCCCGTCGCCGCGCTCGTGGGGGACGCCGATCCCCGGGTGACCCCCGCGCAGGCCGGGGCCTGGCGGGACGCGAGCCGGGGCGCCTTCCGGCTGCGGACGGTGCCCGGCGACCACTTCTACCTGGCCGCCGAGCCCCCGTTCGACGCGCTCAGGGACGGCTGCCGGGCCTGAGCGCCGCCGGACGCTCCCGGTACATCTCCGCGAGGGGGAAGGCCAGGTCGAGGGACTGGTCGTGGTTGAGGCGGGGGTCGCAGGCGGTCTCGTAGCGCCGGTCCAGGTCCTCGGCGCGGACCTCGTTGCCGCCGCCCACGCACTCGGTGACGTCGTCGCCGGTGAGTTCCACGTGGACGCCTCCGGGGTGGGTGCCGAGGGCGTGGTGCACCTCGACGAAGCCGCGGACCCGTCGAGGACGGCGTCGAAGCGGCGTGTCTTGTGGCCGCTGGGCGCCGTGAAGGTGTTGCCGTGCATCGGGTCGCTGACCCAGCACACCTGGGCCCCCTCCGCGGTCACCTTCTCCACCAGGGTGGGCAGCACGTCGCGGACGCGGTCGGCACCGGCCCGGACCACCAGGGTCAGCCGGCCCGGTTCGCGCGCCGGGTCGAGGCGGTCGATGAGACCGAGGACGGCGTCGGGCGAGGCGGTGGGACCGAGCTTGACCGCGATGGGGTTGGCGACGCGGGAGAAGTACTCGACGTGCGCGCCGTCCAGGTCCCGGGTCCGCTCACCGATCCACAGCAGGTGTCCGCTGGTGGCGTACGCGCGGCCGGTCTCCGCCTCGACGCGGGTGAGGGCGGCCTCGTAGTCGAGGAGCAGGCCCTCGTGGCCGACGAAGAACGATCTCGTCGGCGATTCCTGGACGTCGGGCGGAGACGCCGTGGCGCCGCCCGCCGCCGGTACCGTCGTCTGCCTCGTCCTCATCTTCTGTCTCCAGCTGGGCCATTCACGCCCGGGCGCGCGCCGGGCCCCGGTCCGGCAAGCCCGGCCAGGTAGGCGTGCCCGAACAGCGGGACGGGGTTCAACTCCTCATACGGAGTAGGGGTGGTGAGCCTGCCGAGGGCGACGGGGATGTCGTAGAGGCGGCCGGGGGCGAACCCGCGAAGCAGTAACGAATCTGCTGCGTCACTCCCGCGTCGGCACCTGCATCCTCCAAGCCGTCGCGGAGGACGGCTGGGTCCGGCTCACCGTGGTGAACGACGGCGTGGACCCCGACTACCGGGACGAGTCGCCGGACAGCGGCAGCTGCCTCGGCAACCTCAGGGCACGGCTCCGGTCCGCCTCCGGCAAGCTCACCGTCTCCCGGCGCGCGGGAACCTTCCGTCTGACGGCCGAGGCGCCGGCCCGCCTCCCGGGCCTCGCCACCCCCGACGACAGCCCGCGTCCCCTCGGGGACCCGGCCGTCTGACGCGTCCCCCACCCCTTTCCCGCGAGCCGCCGACGGCCGAGACCCGGCCGGAAAGGACATTCATCATGCCGATCCGCATCCTGCTGGCCGAGGACATGAACATGGTGCGCGGAGCGCTCGTGGCCCTGCTGAACCTGGAGGACGACCTCGAAGTCGTCTGCGAACTCGAACGCGGCGACCACATCCTGCCCTCCGCCCTCGAACACCGCCCGGACGTCGCCATCATCGACATCGACCTGCCCGGCACCGACGGACTCACCGCGGCCGCCGGTCTGCGCGAACAGCTCCCGGAGTGCCGGACCCTCATCCTCACCAGCCTGGGGCGCCCCGGAGCGCTCCGCCGCGCCCTCGCCGCCCAGGTCGCCGGCTTCCTGCTGAAGGACGCCCCGCCGCACGAACTGGCCGAGGCCGTGCGGAGCGTGGCGGCCGGGCGGCGGGTGATCAACTCCCAGCTGGCGCTCTCCGCCTGGAGCAGTTCGCAGAGCCCGCTGACCAGCCGGGAGACGGAGGTGCTGCGTCTCGCCGCCGAGGGCCTCGAACCCGTCGAGATCGCGGACGGGCTCGGACTCTCCCTCGGCACGGTCCGCAACTACCTGACGTCCGTGGTGACCAAGCTGAACGCGCGCAACCGCGTGGACGCCATCAAGATCGCGCAGGACGCCGACTGGCTGCTCTGACCGACGCTCCGGTGGACGGGGTCAGCGGGCGCCGAAGACCTGCGTCCAGTACGGGCCGCCGTCGGTGTGGATGCCGACGCCGATCTCCTTGAAGTCGCAGTTGAGGATGTTCGCGCGGTGACCGGGGCTGTTCATCCACGCCTCCATGACCTGCTCCGGGGTGCTCTGCCCCTTCGCGATGTTCTCGCCGTACGTCGACCACGGGTAGCCCGCGGCCGTGACACGCTCCCCCGGGCCGTCGCCGTCGGGGTCGGTGTGGTCGAAGAAGTCCCGGGCGGCCATGTCGTCGGAGTGGCCCTGGGCCGCCCGCGTCAGGGTGGCGTTGTGGCTGAGGGGCCCGCAACCCGCCTTGGCCCGCTCGGTGTTGACCAGCGCGATCACCTGGTCCGCCGCCGAGGACCGGCCCGTGTCCTGCTGCGGGCCGCCGCCCGGACCCGCGTCCGTACCGCCGGTGGGGGCCGCCGAGCTCGGCGGCGCGGAGGCCGTGGCGTCGGAGCCGGCCGCCGGGGTGGTGGGGCGCTGCGGCGCGGGCGTCGTCGTGGCGGGGCGGGGCTTCTCGGCGGGCGTGGACGTGACCCGCTGGGGAGCGCGCGGCGACGGGGAGGCCGACGCGGGGGCGGATTTCGGGGCGGGAGCCGAGGCGGAGGCGGAGGGGGATCCGTACGGGGCTCCGGAGGCGGTGGACGGGGAGGCCGTCAGCGTGTCCGGTTCGTTCGCCAGGGGAAGGTCGAGGCCCGGCGCGGCGGCCCGGTTCACCTCCAGGAGTTCGCCCCCGTTGCGTCCGGCGTGCAGCGCGAAGGCTCCTCCCGTCACCGCGACGACGGCGAACCCGGCCGCGACGACGGCGCGGCGGCGGCTGCGCTCGTCGGCCTGGCGGCGCCGTCGGCGGGCCGCGCGGGTGCCGCGCCGGCCGGCCGCCGCCGGGGCGGTGGCGGTGTCACGTTCCAGGGAGGCGGAGGAGCCGGCGGGATCGGGGAGGACGGCGAAGGCCTCCGTGGGGGCTGCGGGCTCGGCCGCGTCGGCTCCGGTGAGGCAGAGGGCGCAGTGGGCGACGTGCCGGGCCAGCTCGTCCCGCCACGGGCCGCTCGGGTGGCCGTCCCAGGTGGCGGCCTGCTGGTGGAGGCCGTGGCAGCGGGGCGGGCGGGCGAGGGCCGCGGTGACGGACCGGGCGGCGTCCAGACGGAGGCGTACCGACTCCATCCGTATCGCGGTGTCGTCCAGGGACCAACTCAGCGCGGCCGCCGTCTCGTAGCGGCTCAGATGTCCCTCCTCCTCCAACGACCCCAGGGCCGCCATCACGGCGTCCTCGATGTCCAGCCAGCTGAGGGCCACGGCGGCGTCGGAGCCGTGGGCGGCGGGCGCGTGGGAGAGGGTGCTCTGCACGGCGATCGCGACGAGCCAGGGGCGGAACGACTCCGGGGAGGGGTGGGCGCCCGGCGCGAACCTGGCGCGGCTGGCCGTGTCCCGTACGACGGCGTGCACGGCCGTGTCGGCGCCCGGCCGGCCGGCGAGGGAGCGCGCCGCGAGGGCGTGGACGAGCGGCTGATGGGCGTCGAGGAGGTGCTCGCGGGCCCGGGACGGGTCGTACTGCGCCGCCCGTATCGGCTCCGTATCCGTCAGCTGCTCAAAACTCGTGGTTCGCCGCACGCCGTCCGTCCTTCGCTTGCTCTTGTGGAGTTCCCTGCGCAGGGGAGAGCCTGCGCCAGGGGCGGCGATAACGGAAAGGGGCGGACGGCGGCAGTGAGGTGGGTCACAGGAGCGGTCCCCGGTGGCACCGACGACCGGGGACGTCAGCAGGTGCGTGGGGCCACCGGGCCGGCCTCGTGGGCAAGGACGACGAGCCGGGCGCCGTCACCGGCGTGGAGTTCGGTCATGGCCCGCCGCACCCGCTGACGGCCGTGAGCCTTCGGTTGACTGACACCTACCTCGGCCAGGGGCTGTGCAGCTCGGCCTTGCCGAAGAGGAGGGCGTAGCCGGAGGGGAGTCGGCCGATGATGCGGTCGACGAGTTCCGGTCCGGCGAGCTGGGAGACCGCGGCGAGGACCGCGCCCACGTTCCAGCGGGAGGTGGCGGGAGTGCTGCCGGTGCGCCGGGCCAGGTCCTTGACGAACTCCCAGCCGGTCAGGGGTGCGGTGGCGGGGACCTCGGCGGTGAGGACCAGGGCGGCCTCGACGGGGAGGCGGGCGGCGAGTTCGACCCGTTCGTCGCCGACGAGCTGGCGTCCCAGCGCGGCGAGCACGGAGTGGACGACTTCCTCGGCGCGCTCGCGGGTCGGGTAGGCGCCTTCGTAGCGCACCCGCTCGAGCATGCGGGTGTAGGACGCCGCGCCGGTGACGCCGCCGGGCGCCGGGGCTGCCATGGTCTCGGTCTGCAGAGTCATGCCGGTGGAGATCGCCGTTCTCTTCGGGCCCGGTCGGCGGACCGGGCGGTGTGAACACGTTTCACGGGGTGGCGGTCGGCCGGTCGGAGTGCGGCCGGCCGAAGAGGAGGTCGAAGCCGGGTGGGAGCTGGAGGAGTATCCGAGCGGTCAGGTCCTCGCCTGCCGCGTCGGCGGCGACGCTGAGGACGGCGCTGACGTCCCAGGCCGCGGTGCGCTCGGTGGCGCCTTCGATCCATGCGGCCGTGGCGCGTACGAACCGCTCGGGCGAGAGGGGCTCGGTGGCCCGGAGCGGGTTGAGCAGCACGACGGCGAAGGTCTCCGGCAGACGGGCGGCGAGTGCGGCCCGCACGTCACCGACGAGATGGGCGCCGAGCAGCGCGAGCACGGTGCGGGCGGCGCGTTCGGCTTCCTGGGGTGTGCGGTAGTCGCCGCGTTCCGTGACCTTGTCGAGGAACGCCTGCCATCGCAGTGTCATCACGGCCCCCTTCGGGTGAGGGAGGGATACGGGGTCGCGGAGGACGGAGGAGGGGGAGAGGCCTCCGCCCTCCGCTCCCGGGTTTCGTCGCGGCTCGACCGCTGACCGGGCCGGTGTGAGGCTCAGCCGCTGATCGGGCCTGCCTGGGACTCGGCCGCTGATCTGCCGGCTTACGGCTCAGCCACTGACGGGACCGGCTTGAGCCTCTGCCGCTGATCGGGCCTGCCGGGGACTCAGCCGCTGATCTGCCGACGGCTGTCCCCGCGGCCGATGCTGATCTTGCGGGGCTTGGCGCGCTCGGCGATCGGGATGCGCAGCGTGAGCACTCCCGCCTCGTAGTCGGCCGTGATCTTCTCGGTGTCGAGGGTGTCGGCCAGCATCAGCTGACGGGAGAAGACACCGAGGGGCCGCTCGGACAGTTCCATCTGGACGTCGTCGGCCTTGGCGACGGGTCGGCGCTCGGCCTTGACCGTCAGCATGTTCCGCTCGACGTCGATGTCGATCGCGTCCGGCGGGACGCCGGGCAGGTCGAGGGCGATGACATAGACGTCGCCTTCGCGGTAGGCGTCCATCGGGACCGCCGAGGGCCGTGACCAGGTCCCGGGGGCACCCGCCAGCTGCTGGGCGAGACGGTCGAGTTCGCGGAACGGGTCGGTGCGCATCAACATCGCGAAACACCTCCAGTCAGGTCAGGCAGTGACTGCCAATGCGCTTCATCTGACACCGTTGTAGCATGTCATCCAAACGACGACAAGTTTCATGTCAACGAATGGATGACGTGAAGGAGAGGAGTCGATTCCGTGACAGGAGCGGACCAACCGGTCGCTTTCCGTGCGGCCCTCGCGGCCCTCGCGGAGATCGACGAAGCCGTACGGGCAGCCCGATCCGCGACCGCCCCGGACGCCGCCCCGGGCGGCTCCTCGGAGGAGGCGCTCACCGCCCTCCTCCTCCTGCGCGAGCTGCGGGAACAGCTCGCCGCCTGGGAGCCCGGATTCATCGAGGCGGCCCGGGACGCCGGCGCCAGCTGGGCCGAGCTCGCCCAGCCCCTCGGCGTCACCAGTCGCCAGGCCGCCGAGCGCCGCTATCTGCGGGTACGGCCCGGCGGCCCCGGCACCACCGGGGAGCAGCGCGTCCAGGCCACCCGCGACCGCCGCGCCGCCGACCGGTCGGTCACCGCCTGGGCCCGGGGGAACGCCGCGGAGCTGCGCCGCCTCGCCGGACAGATCACCGCCGTCGACGGCCTCCCCGCCCCCGCGCGGAACGCCCTGTCCGAGGCGTTGGCGAGCAGTGATCCGGCCCTGCTCCTGGAGCCGCTCAGCCGCACCCTCACCCATCTCGCGCCCGCACACCCCGACCTGGCCGAGCGCGTCGACACGCTCACCGACCGCACGGCGCATCTCCGCCAGGAGAGCGCCCAGCGCCGCTCGGGCACCCCGCAGGCGTGATCATCCGCACCCGGGGGGTGTGAGGCCGGCGTTCGGGGGCAGGGGATGAGCAGAGTGAGAGCCGCCGCCGCGGTCCCCCCCTTCCCGCGGGCGGCGGCTCTCCTCAAGCGGGGGCTCCGGATCGCACGGAGGAGTCACCCGCCCCGAGGTCCCGGAGCGGGCTCAGTCGAGGCAGAACTCGTTGCCCTCGACGTCCTGCATCGCGAGGCACGACTCGTTCTCGTCGTCGGCGGGCAGGAGTTGCACCCGTGTCGCGCCGAGCGCCGTCAGGCGCGCGCCTTCGGCCTCCAGCCTGGCCAGGCGTTCCTCACCCACCAGTCCGGTGGCGACGCGCACGTCGAGGTGCAGCCGGTTCTTGACGGTCCTGCCCTCGGGGACACGCTGGAAGTACAGCCGGGGGCCCGCCCCCGAGGGGTCGACGCAGGCGAACCAGGCGTCCCGGTCCTCGGGCGGCAGCGCCTGGTTGTAGGCGTCCCACGTGGCGAAGCCCTCGGGCGGAGGAGGTACGACGTACCCCAGCACCTCGCACCAGAAGCGGGCGACGCGCTCGGGTTCCACACAGTCGAAGGTGACCTGGAAGTGCTTGACCGATGCCATCGGACCACCGTAACAGGGGCGTTCGGCAACTCAGTTACCGCTCCCGCTCCCCCGTACGAGCATGCCCGCCGCCGCCAGGTACTCCAGGATCTCCCTCGTCACCGTCCGCGGCAGGGGCAGGGCCCGGGCCACCGCCTCCGGTGTGACGGCGGCGGCCAGCATGGCGACCACCCACATCGGCTCGGGGCGGTGCAGCAGCACCCGGTGCTGCGCCCCGCCCCGTTCGAGCCGGAAGCCCTTGGCCTCCAGGAGCAGGGTCACGCCCCGGTGCAGCCGGACCGGCTCCGTCTCCCCCAGTCTCGGGAGCACGAACACCGCGGGCCTGGTGAGCGGGAGCACCGACAGGAGCGGGCCGCGCAGGTCCGCGAGTCCCAGGGTGCGCACGATCAGATGGGACAGCCGCCGAAGGGCGGGCAGGAGGATGAGGTACAGGCCGGCGCCGAGCATCGGAACGCCGGGCGTCGACTCGATGTTGCTCAGCAGGACGGGCCCGAGCTCCATCCGGTACAGGGCCTCGCGCAGCACCGGATGCGCGTCCCCGATGCGCTCGTCGCCCCAGGGACCGACGAGCAGGAGGCCGCCGTCGTCCTCCCGCTCGATGGCGACGTCTTCTCGCAGGGACCACAGGTGCACGGTCCCGGGTTCGCCCTCACTCCGCACGAGTAGTCCTCGACTTGACGCCACGATCTCATCGAGTATCCGGCCGGAGGGCGCGGGGCCGGTAGCCACGCATTCACGTATCCGTCATGAATTTCTCATACGCGCTTCGCGGCGTCCCGTCCCGTCCTCCCCAGACGAAAGGGGAGCGGGCCCGCCCGGACGGCGGGCCCGCTCGATCCGCGGGCCTCGGGCCGCTTTCGCATGGGAATCGGAGGCGCAGGAAGCGGGCAAGTCCTCAGCATGTGCCCGTTCGGGGCGGAACGGGTCGTCCCTTCCGCATATCCCCCGGCTACTTCTGAGTCACCCGGGTCATCGGGTAGCGTCCGGAGCTGCTTAGTCCGCTTCGATGCTCCCGCCCGCCTTGAGGACCCCATGCCTGCCAGTGAGATCCCCGCCCGCAGTGCCCACCGGGGGCGCAGACCCATGAGCGCGTCCGGTTCGCGTCCCGCCCGGCTCGCGCCGTCTCGAATACCGACGGGCGGAGCTCTGGTCCCTTGAGGTTCCGGATCAGACGCCCCGGCAGCACGCCCGTTCCGCCCTCCCCGGAGGAGCAGGAGCAGGCGCCCGCACCGGCCGAGTACCTCCTTGAGCCGGAGGTCGCCGAACCGCCGCTCTCCCCCCACGAGATCGCGCTCATACGCGCCTCCGTGTCGGTGGTGGAGCCGCTGGCCGCCGACATGACGGTCTACTTCTACGCGATCCTCTTCGCCCGCTACCCCGAGGTGCGCCCCCTGTTCCCGCCGGGGATGGACGCCCAGCGCGGCCGCCTCCTGCGCGCCCTGCTGCGGATCGTCGACCTCGTCGACGACCCCGAGAGCCTCGTCCGCTTCTGCGGACACCTCGGACGTGACCACCGCAAGTTCGGCACGCTCCGGGACCACTTCCCCGCCGTCGGCGAATGCCTCCTCGCCTCGCTGGCCCGCTACGCCGGTCCCGCCTGGACCCAGGACATCGCCGACGCGTGGACCAAGGCGTACGGAGTGGTCGCCGACGTCATGATCGGCGCGGCCGAGGAGGACGCGAGGACCCGGCCCGCCGTCTGGCCCGCCACGGTCGTGCACCGCGTCCCCTGCGGGCCCGGCATCGCCGAGGTCACCGTGCGCCCCCACACGCCCTACGAGTACGCCGCCGGGCAGTACGTCAGCGTCGAGACCCCCTGGCACCCCAGGCAGTGGCGCTCCTACTCCCCCGCCAACGCGCCCCGCGAGGACGGCACCCTCACCTTCCACGTACGGGCCGTTCCCGGCGGCACGGTGAGCACCGCGCTGGTGCACCGGGCCGTCCCGGGCGACGTGGTCCACCTGGGCGCGCCCATGGGCGACATGGTGCTGGACGCCGCCGTCCACAACGACCTGCTGTGCGTGGCGGGCGGCACCGGCCTCGCCCCGATCCGCGCGCTCGTCGAGGAGGTCGCCCGGCGCGGCGGCCGGCACCAGGTGAACCTCTTCCTCGGCGCCCGCACCGGCGCCGAGCTGTACGGGGTGGACGACATGCTGCGCATGGCCCAGCGGCACCACTGGCTGACGGTCAGGGGCGCGGTCTCCGACGAGTACATCCCCGGGATCCGGGGGTCCCTGCCGCAGGTCCTCGCCGAGTACGGGCCGTGGTACCAGCACGACGTCTTCCTCAGCGGTCCGGTCCCGATGGTCACGTCCGCGAGGCAGACGCTCACGCTCACCGGTACGTCGCCGGACCGCATCCACCACGACCCGTTCGACGTCTCCGCCCTGGCCACCACCTGAGGCCCCGTCCCCGTCCGTCCCTCCCCCCTCCCCCTCCATCCCTGCCAGGAGCAACTCCGTGTCTTCGCACCCGACGCCCTTCGGTTCAGCAGGTGAACACCTCCTGCAGCAGCAGCTGGGCACCGCCGACCGCGCCCAGAGGTTCTACGACCAGCAGGTGCGTCCCTGCCTCACACCCCAGATGCGGGAGTTCATCGGCCGTCAGACGATGGTCTTCCTCGCGACGTCCGACGCACGGGGAGAATGCGACGCCAGCTTCCGGGCGGGCCCCCCGGGCTTCGTCCACGTCATCGACGACCACACCCTGGCGTACCCCGAGTTCCGGGGGAACGGGGTGCTCGCCAGCGCGGGCAACATGAGCGAGAACCCTCATCTCGGCATGCTCTTCGTGGACTTCACCCACGACCGCATCGGCCTCCACGTCAACGGGGTGTCCCGCCTGTACACCGACACGACCCTGCGCGCGCTCCACCCCGAACTGCCGTCGGACGTCGCACCGGGCCGGGGCCCCGAACTGTGGGTCCACCTCAGCATCGAGGAGGCCTACATCCACTGCTCCAAGTACATCCCCCAGCTCGCCCAGGTCCCCCAGCCCTCCCTCCACGATCCCGCCCGCCCCAAGGACGCCCACTACTTCACCGGCCCCCGCCACGCCGCAGACCCGGCCCCCGGCGAACCGGCTCCCTGGGTCCAGGCCCGCTAGGGGTCCGGGCCCACTGGCGGGCGGAGGCGGCCGCGATGGCTGCTCGGTACCAGTGGTAGGATGCCTTGGGGGTGCGCGTCCCGGTCGCGAAGTCGACGTGCACGAGCCCGAAGCGCCTGCTGTGGCCGAACGCCCACTCGAAGTTGTCCATGAGTGACCAGGCGGTGTAGCCGCGCAGGTCGACGCCGTCCGCGACGGCCTCGGAGGCCGCCCGGAGGTGGCTCTCCAGGTAAGCGATCCGGTCGGCGTCGTGCACGGTGCCGTCCACGGCCGGGGGGTCGTGCTCGGCGGAACCGTTCTCCGTGATGTGGAGGGGCGGGAGGAGGGCACCGTAGCGGTCGCGGAGGGACACGAGGAGGTCCCGAAGGGCCTCGGGGACGACGGCCCAGCCCATGGCGGTGCGGCGGACGCCGGGGAGGTCCACCCCTTCGAAGCGGTTGTCCATGGCGGTCCGCAGCGCCGGATCGGGCTCGCGCCAGGGGGCCGCCCGGACGGTGGACGGCGTGTAGTAGTTGAGGCCGAGGAAGTCCATCGGGGCGGAGACGAGGGCGAGGTCGCCCTCCCGGCGGAAGTCCTGGCGCTCGATCAGTTCCCCGAAGGTGTCCGCTTCCGCGAGGGCGTATCGGCCCGTGAGCAGCGGGTCGGTCCACATCAGGTTGCGCTGGGTCTCGGCGCGCAGGGCGGCCGAGAGGTCGGCGGGGTCCTGCGTGGCCGGCGTGACGTGGTCGAGGTTGAGCGAGATCCCGGCCTCCTGCACCCTGGCGGCGCGCAGGGCGCCCAGGGCCAGGCCGTGGCCGACCAGGAGGTGGTGGGCCGCGGCGAGCGCGGGTGTCCCCTCGGAGGCTCCGGGGGCGTGCTCGCCGTTGGCGTACCCCAGGAAGGCGCTGCACCAGGGCTCGTTCAGGGTGATCCACCGGGGCACGCGGTCCCCGAGCTCCGCCGCGACCAGGGCCGTGTACTCCGCGAAGCGCTCTGCCGTGTCGCGGGACCGCCAGCCGCCCGCGTCCTCAAGGGGCTGGGGCAGGTCCCAGTGGTAGAGGGTGAGGACCGGTTCGATGCCGGCCTCCAGCAGGTCGTCGACCAGGCGGGCGTAGAAGTCGAGTCCCCGGGTGTTCACCGGACCCGAGCCCGACGGCTGGATCCGCGGCCAGGCGACGGAGAAGCGGTAGTGGGACACCCCGAGGTCCGCGAGCAGCGCCACGTCCTCCCGGTGCCGGTGGTAGTGGTCGCAGGCCGTTTCGCCGCTGCTGCCGTCCGATACGGCGCCGGCGCGCCGGGAGAAGGTGTCCCAGATCGACGGCCCTCGTCCGTCCTCCTGCGTGGCGCCCTCGATCTGGTAGGCCGACGTGGCGGCGCCGAACTCGAATCCGGGCGGAAAGGCCGGGAAATGGCTCACGGAAAGGAGAACCCTTCGTGCGGAATGGGATAACGAGTGGGATCAAGGAGTGGAGTGAGGGAGAGGGTGGGGAGAGGAGTGCGGTAAGGAGGTCGAGCATGAAGGAATTCAGCGGCCCGGTCCAGGGAGTTCGGATCGCCGAGCGGCGGTTTTACTAAACCCGGGCTTAACTGAACCCGTTTACTGGACAACGTTGTCAGCGACTGGGCAGAGTGACCCCAGCAGCCGCTACCGGGCTGGCACGAAAGGTGGAACGCGATGGTGTACGGAGCACTCGACATCGGGGGCACGAAGATCGCCGGGGCCCTCGTCGACGCCGACGGGCACCTCCTGGTTCGGGCGCAGCGGCCCACTCCGGCGCGGAGCGGCGCCGAGGAGCTGATGGCCGCCGTCTCCGCCGTCCTCGACGACCTGGCGGCGCGTCCGGAGTGGGCCGCGCTGTCCTGCGTCGGCATCGGCAGCGCGGGTCCCGTCGACACGGTCGCGGGCACGGTCAGCCCGGTCAACATCCCGGCCTGGCGCGCCTTCCCGCTGGTGGACCGGGTGCGGGCGCACGCGGCGATGCCCGCGGGGATGCGGCCCGTCCTCGTCGGCGACGCGGTCGCGATGACCGCGGCCGAGCACTGGCTGGGCGCGGCGAGAGGCGTCGACAACGCGCTGTGCATGGTGGTCTCCACCGGCGTGGGCGGCGGACTGATCCTGGGCGGGACGCTCCGCGCGGGGACCTCGGGGAACGCCGGCCACATCGGTCACATCACCGTCGACCAGAACGGCCCCCTCTGCCCCTGCGGGGCACGCGGCTGCGTGGAGCGCTTCGCCAGCGGCACGGCCATCGCCGCCCACGCGCTGGAATCCGGCTGGACCCCGGCCGCCGGGGGATTCGCGACGGCCAAGGAGGTCGAGGCGTCCGCCCGCGCGGGCGATCCCCGCGCCCTCGCCGCGTTCGACCGCGCCGGGCGGGCCCTGGCCGCGGCGATCGCGGCCACGACGGCGCTCGTCGAACTGGACCTCGTGGTCGTCGGGGGCGGTGTCGCGCAGTCCGGGGAGACGCTCTTCGGTCCCCTCCGGCACCACCTGGCCTCGTACGCGGTACTGGACTTCACGCGCGGCGTACGAGTCGTGCCCGCCGCCCTCCGCCTCGACGCGGGCCTGATCGGAGCCGCCGCCGCGGGCGCCACCGCGGTGGGCCAGGCCCCGGCCGGCCCGCCGCGGGCGGGCACCGGGGCCGGGGGCCGGCCCACGGGCTGAACGGTTCGGCCGGTTCGGCCGGTTCAGCCGGTTCAGCCGGTTCAGCCGGTTCAGCCGGACCTACTGGACCGACCGGACCGACCGGACCGAGGAACACACCCCCCCCCACGCCCCACCCACCGCACGCGCCCCGCCCACTGCCCGCACCGCCCTCCTCCCTCTCCCCCCCGGCCCCGTCGTCGCACCTCCTCCCGCCCTCAGGAAGAACCCGTGGACCTCCTCCTCAACACCGTCCAGTCCTACGACTGGGGCTCCGTCACCGCCCTGCCGCGACTCCTCGGCACCGAGCCCAGCGGCGCTCCCCAGGCCGAGCTGTGGATGGGAGCCCACCCCGCCGCGCCGTCCCGCGTGCGGCGCGACCACCGCACGCTCCCCCTGGACCGGGTCATCGCCGCGGACCCGCTCGCGGAGCTGGGAGCGGCCACCCTGCGCCGGTTCGGCGCCCGGCTTCCGTTCCTGCTCAAACTGCTCGCCGCCGACGCCCCGCTCTCCGTCCAGGTGCACCCCGACCCCGCGCAGGCGCGGGCCGGCTTCGCGCGGGAGGACGCCCTCGGCATCCCGACGGACGCCCCGCACCGTACCTACCGGGACGCCCACCACAAGCCCGAGATGATCGTCGCCCTCAGCCGCTTCCGGGGCCTGTGCGGCTTCCGGGCCCCCCGCGAGTGCGCCGACCTGCTCGACGCCCTCGCCGTCCCCGCCCTGCGCCCGTACGCCGGGTCGCTGCGCGCACTCCCGCAGGAAAAGGCACTCGCCGAGGTCTTCACCGCCTTCCTCCGTCCCCCCACGGGCCTCGTCGCATCCGTCGCGCAGGCCGTCGAGGCGGCGGCCGTCCGGACGGGCCCCCACCGGGAGGACTTCACCGCCTGCGCGACGGTCGCCCACGCGCATCCGGGTGATCCGGGGCTGCTCGCCGCCCTGATGCTGCGCCGTGTCGAACTGGCGCCGGGTGAAGGGCTGTTCCTCGCCGCGGGGGTCCCGCACGCGTACCTCTCCGGTCTCGGGGTGGAGATCATGGCGAGTTCCGACAACGTCCTGCGGTGCGGGCTGACGTCCAAGCACGTCGACGTGGCCGAACTCCTGGAGGTGGTCCGCTTCACCGCGACGCCGACGCGCGTCCTGATCCCCCGGGGGAAGGACGGGGAGGAGGTGTATCCCGCTCCCGTCGACGACTTCCGGCTCTCGCGGTTCCGGCTGCGGGCGAACGGGCCGGCGAGACGCCTCGCGCCCGGCTCTCCCCAGATCCTGCTGTGCGTCGACGGCGAGGCCGCCGTGACCTCGACGGCCGGCGCCGTACGCATCGGGCCCGGCCGTTGCGTGTACGTACCCGCCGCCGCCGAGGTCGCGCTCTCGGGCACGGGCACGGTCTTCCGGGCCACCGTGGGAACACCGGAGACTCCTCGGCGGCAGCTCGACGCGGACACGAGACCCACGGCCCCGCACTGAACTTCATCGGTTCCGTCCGGCCTATCTCCTCGGCGCGTGGGAAGAGTGCGCGCGACCGATGACGCCCGTGCCACCACGTGAAGCCCACTGAGCCGTCCCGTCGTCCGACGGCCGGCCCCGTTCCCAGGAGAGACCCTTCCGATGCCGTACGCCGATCTGCCCCCCGACCACCCGGCCACGCGGGACGAACCCCCGGTGGAGCCGGACGGCTTCGACGCCTTCTGGTCCGAGACCCTGCGGACGGCCCGCGCGGCCGGCCGTGCTCCGGAGCTCCAGCCCGTGCGGGACTCCCTCCTGACCACCGTCGACGCCTATGACGTACGGCTCTCCGGCTGGGGCGGCCACCCGGTCGCCGCCTGGCTCGTCGTGCCGTCGGAGGCCGAGGAGCCGCTGCCCACGGTGATCACCTACCTCGGATACAGCGGCGGGCGCGGCCTGGTGACCGACCACCTCCTGTACGCGTCCGCCGGCTACGCCCACCTCGTCGTCGACAGCCGTGGCCAGGGCCACGACACCCCGGACCCCCACCCGGACACGGGCACCCACTGGGTGCACGGCTACATGACCCGGGGCATCGAGGACCCGCACGCCCACTACTACCGGCGCCTCGTCACCGACTGCGTCCTCGCCGTCGACGCCGCGCGCTCCATCCCCCACGTGGACCCGGACCGGATCGTCGTCCAGGGCGCGAGCCAGGGCGGCGGTCTCGCCCTCGCCGTGGCCGGGCTGGCCGGTGACGACATAGCCGGCGCCCTCCCCGACGTGCCGTTCCTGTGCCACATCCGCCGGGGCGCCGAGACCGCGACGGAGGGGCCGTACACCGAGCTCGTCGACTACCTGCGCCGGCACGCCCCGCACGCGGCGGAGCGGGTCTTCACGACCCTCGCCCACTTCGACGGCGTGCACTTCGCTCGGCGGGCGACGGCTCCCGCCCTGTTCAGCGCCGGACTGATGGATCCCGTCTGCCCGCCGTCGACCGTCCTCGCCGCCTACCGGAGCTACGCGGGCGAGAAGGACATCAGGGAGTGGCCCTTCGCCGATCACGCGGGCGGAAGGGGGGCGACGGCCGTCGAGCACCTGCGGTGGCTGCGCCGACGGGGACTCGCGCCCACGGAGCGCTGAGAGAACCGGGACAGCGCCCGCCCGGCGGGCCGGCCGCGCATGCGTACCGTGGGCGGCCGGACGGGGAGAGGCCGCACCTCCTCCGTGGAGGTGCGGCCTCTCCCCGTCCGACCCGCGGTGGCTACGTGCGCCGGGGTGGCCCGGTGGAACCACGCGGCGTCAGCGCCGGCGTCGGGACCTGGTGGTCGCCCCTGTACGTGCCCTCGATGACACCGAACAGGGAGCGCGCGACCTCCTCGCCGAACTGGTGCACGTCATGGCTCATGGCCGAGAGCGCCGGGTGGGTCAGCCGGCACAACTGGGAGTCGTCCCAGGCCAGCAGGGACACGTCGTCGGGCACGGAGAGCCCCATCTCGGCGGCCACGGCCGCCCCCGCCACGGCCATGATGTCGTTGTCGTACACGACCGCCGTCGGACGGTCGGGGCCGAGCAGCAGGCTCCTGGTCGCCCGTGCCCCCTCCTCCCCGACAAAGCCGGTCGACATCTGCAGGCGTCCGTCCAGGCCGAGTTCGGCCATCGTGGCCTCGAAGGCCGCGGCGCGGATCCCGCTGTGGCCGAGGCCCGCCGGGCCTCCGACGCGCGCGATGCGGCGGTGGCCGAGCGCGGCGAGGTAGCGCACGGCCTCCGCCGCCGCCGACGCGTCGTCCGTCCAGACCGAGGGGAACCCGCCGGTCAGCGACGGATGGCCGACGGCCACGGCGGGCATGCCCAGTGCCCGCAGCGGCCCCACCCGCGGGTCGTCGTGGTGGAAGTCGACCAGGATGGCCCCGCCGACGGTCCGGCTGCGCCACCACTCCTCGTACAGCGTGACCTCCTCCTCCAGGTCCCGCACCAGCCGCAGCAGCAGCGAGCACGAGCGCTCGGACAGGACGTCCTCGATGCCGGAGATGAACTCCATGTAGAAGGGTTCGAGGCCGAGGACCCGCGCCGGGCGGCAGAGCGCGAGGCCCACGATGCCCGACCGCCGGCCGGAGAGGCTCCGCGCGGTCTGGTGCGGGGCCCAGCCGAGCTCCTGGGCGACCTCGAAGATCCGCTTGCGCGTCGCCTGGGACACTCCGGGACGGTTGTTGAAGGCCATGGAGACGGCGCCCTTGGACACCCCGGCCCGCGCGGCGACGTCGTTGATCGTGACGCGGGCGGCGGGGACGTTCACGCGGCTCCCACGCTGAACAGCGCGTCCCGTACGGCGCAGACGTCGACCTCGTCGCCCTCACCGGCGGCGGGCCATCCGGTGACCGTGATCCGTGCCTCCTCGCCGGGGAGCAGCGTCAGCAGACCGCGGTCCGCGCGGGCCTGCGGCGAGAGCCGGTCGGGCTGCAGGAGCAGGTCCCGCACCACGGTCCGGGCGGTGACCACCACCTGCACCGCCCCGCCCCCGGCGTGCGCCTCGACGCGGACGTCGTACTCCGGGGCCGGGTGGGCGAACTCCTTGTCGGGTACGGGGAAGTGGACGGCCCGCAGTCCGTCGGCGTCGGCGACGAGGAACTCCTTCACCGATCCGGGCGCGGGCAGGAGCCCGCCCGGCAGGACCGGCCGCGCGACCGAACGCGCGGCGGCCTCCACCTCGACGACGGCTTCGCGCAGGACGGTGCCGTCCGCGCCGATCCGGCGCAGCGTGACCGCCGTGCGCCACGGGGAGCCGGACTGGTTGTCGACCGCGAGCACCGGTCCGTCCTCGGTTGGCACGAGGGTGAGCAGCCGGTCCGCGTACACCCTCCGCAGCTCGTGGTAGAGCGGCTTGAGCCGGCCGTCGCCGTCGATCGCGGCCCAGGAGCTGACCGGCCAGCAGTCGTTGATCTGCCACACCACCGTGCCCGCGCACACCGGCCAGTTGGCCCGCCAGTGCTCGATCCCGGCGGCCACGGCCCGTGCCTGCACGACCTGCGCCAGATAGTGCCAGCGGTCGAAGTCCCCCTCGGGCAGGGCGAAGTGGCGTGCGATGCCCCGGTTCAGCTTGCCGTTGCCGTCCTCGGCCTTCTGGTGGTGCAGCATGCCGGGAGAGTCGGGGGCGAGTTCCTCGCCGGGCAGGGCGCGTCGCAGGGTGGCGAGGGCGGGCGGGGCCTGCCAGCCGAACTCGGAGCAGAAGCGGGGCACGTTCGCCCGGTACTCGGCGTAGTCCTGTCGGTTCCACACCTCCCAGGAGTGGTGGGTGCCGTGGGCGGGGTCGTTGGGGTGGTGGTCCCAGGACCCGGACCAGGGGCTGCCCGCCGTGTACGGGCGGGTCGGGTCGAGTTCGGCGACGATCCGGGGCAGCACGCCGAGGTAGTACCCCTCGCCCCAGGAGTCGCCGGCCAGCGGCTGCTCCCACTCCCAGTCGCGGAATCCCCAGAGGTTCTCGTTGTTGCCGTTCCACAGCACCAGGCTCGGGTGGGGCATCAGGCGGACAACGTTGTCGCGGGCCTCGGCCTCCACCTCTCCGCGCAGGGGCTGCTCCTCGGGGTAGGCGGCGCAGGCGAAGAGGAAGTCCTGCCAGACCATGAGGCCGAGCTCGTCGCACACGTCGTAGAACGCGTCGTCCTCATAGATCCCGCCGCCCCAGATCCGGACCAGGTCCACGTTCGCCCCGGCCGTCTGCGCGAGCCGGGTCCGGTACCGCTCGGGTGTCACCCGGGAGGGCAGGACGTCGTCGGGGATCCAGTTGACCCCGCGCGCGAAGATCCGCACGCCGTTGACCACGAAGGTGAAACCGGTGCCGTGCCCGTCCGGGGAGCGGTCGACCTCGACGGTACGGAAGCCGATCCGCCGCCGCCAGGTGTCGAGCGGGTCGCCCTCCTCGTCCAGGAGCGCCACGTCGAGCCCGTACAGCGGCTGCTCGCCGTGGCCGCGCGGCCACCACAGCTCGGGCTCCGGGACCCGGAGTACCAGGACCGCCTCGTCGCCCTCGAAGACCGTCTCGGCGACGGCGTCCGCGACGGTGGCGCGCAGCCGCAGCGGGCGGCCCGCGCCGCTCCCGGTGCGCTCGGTCCGGACCCGCACCTCGACCCGTCCGGCGCTGTCGTCGACCGTGACCAGCGGGCGGACCTCGGCGAGCCGGGCCGTCGACCAGTGCTCCAGGCGCACGGGCCGCCACATGCCGGCCGTGACGACCGTGGGGCCCCAGTCCCAGCCGAAGGAGCAGGCCATCTTGCGGATGTACTGGAAGGGCTCCGGGTAGACGTTCGGCCGTTCCCCGGTGAGGGCGCGGACGCGGTCGGCCTCCTCGTACGCGGAGGCGAAACGCACCTCCAGCGGGCCGGTGCGGCCGGTGACGTCGAAGCGGTGGGCGCGGTGCATGTTGCGGGTCGTGCCGAGGGGCCGGCCGGCGAGGAGGACCTCGGCGGCGGTGTCGAGGCCGTCGAAGACGAGGTCGGTGCGCTCGTGGCCGCTGTCGTGGGCCAGTTCCGTGGCGTAGGACCAGGCCCGTCGGCCCACCCACGCGATCTCGGTCTCGTTCCGGCCGATGAACGGGTCGGGTATCACCCCGGCGTCGAGCAGATCGGTGTGGACGCAGCCGGGGACGGTGGCCGGAAGCATTGCGTCCTCGTGGCGCAGCTTCCAGCCGTCGTGCAGCTGGGTGACGTCCTTCATGGTGTGCGGCTCCAATCGCCTGACGGTGGTCTCGTCGTGGGGTGGACGCGGGTGTGGGGCGACAAACTAACCGCCGTTCCCCGCGGCTGTCCATGAACCGGTGAAGTAGCCGGGTCCCGGGGGAAGAGTGACTGCGAGTGAGGGGCCTACCGGAGATAGCCGGGCCGACGCGTCACGGCGGTAACGATTGCGTATCACGCGGGAAATCAATACTTTACCGGTTCACGTTCGGCTGACATAGTGCCGACATCCCACCGGTAAGACCTGAGCCGTAACCCTGAAGGAGTTGGGCAATGGGCAAGAAGTCGATGGCGCTCACGGGCGTGCTGCTGACAGCCACGATGGTGACCGTGGCCGGGTGCGGCGGAGGAGGGAGCGCCGTCACGGGTGAGACGGCCGCCGCCCCGTCCGACCCGAAGGAGGTCTCGGGCGAGATCAAGGTCCTCACGCACCGGACCGACCTCGTCCAGAACGGGGTGATGAAGAAGTACGCGGCCGAGTTCAACAAGGTCTACCCCGAGGTCGAGGTGAGCTTCGACGGCATCACCGACTACGAGGGGGAGGTGAGGATCCGGCTGAACGCGAAGTCCTACGGTGACGTGCTGGGCATCCCGGGGGCCGTGGCGAAGAACGACTACCCGAAGTTCTTCGCCCCGCTCGGTTCCGCCAAGGAGCTGGGGGCGAAGTACCGCTTCGCCGACAAGACCGAGGTCGGGGGGAAGTCGTACGGCATCGCCCAGTTCGGCACCGCCAACGGCTTCGTCTACAACAAGGCGGTGTGGAGGAAGGCGGGGATAACCACCTGGCCGAAGACCCCGCAGGAGTTCCTGGCCGGCCTGAAGGCGATCAAGGACAGGACGGGCGCCACCCCGTACTACACCAACTTCAAGGACGGCTGGCCGCTCGTCCAGTGGAGCGCCAACGTCGGTTCCGTCAGCTGCGACTCGCAGGCGAGCAACGCGCTGGCGGGTCCGGTGTCCCCCTGGAAGGCGGGCGGTGAGCTGCGGACGATCGACACGCTGCTGCACGACATCGTCCGGCAGGGGCTCGCGGAGAAGGACCCCACCACGACCAACTGGGAGACGTCCAAGGCCCTGCTCGCCGAGGGCAGGATCGCGACGATGATGCTGGGCTCCTGGTCGATCACCCAGATGCAGGGCGCGGCGACCGACGCGGGCCTCAGGGCCGAGGACATCGGCTTCATGCCGTTCCCCACCCGGAAGAACGGCACCTTCTGCGCGACGGTGACGTCCGACTACCAGCAGGCCGTCAGCGTCCACTCCGAGAACAAGCCCGCCGCGCGCGCCTGGATCGACTGGTTCACCGAGAAGTCCGGCTACTCGGAGAAGGAGGGCGTCGTCTCCGCGGTCAAGGCCGCGCCCATGCCCGCGACCCTCAAGGACTTCGTTGACAACGATGTCACGTTCGTCGACCGCTCCGAGGCCAGGACCGCCGCGGTCAACGACATCGACGAGGCCGCCGAGATCGGCCTGACCAAGCAGGACTACCGCCAGAAGCTCGTCGACACCGCGCGGGGGGCCGCGAAGGGCAGCCTGGAGGACTTCTTCGCCGACCTCGACAAGAGGTGGAACGAGGCGGCGGAGACCGCCGGTTCCTGATCCGACGGCGGAGCGGGCCCCGGCCGGACCGACGCCGGCCGGGGCCCCTGGACCTTCCGCAGTCGCGGACACGAAAGGCCGACATGACCGAGACAACCCACACCGCTCCCGGGGGCGCCGCCGTGCCACGGCGGTCCGCCACGGACACGGACGCCACGGGGCGCGCGTCGCGCGGAGGGAAACCGGGGGGCCGGCCGGCTCCCCGGCGCCGCCCCACCGCCGGGAGCGAACAGCCCCGTTCCTGGCGACGTTCGCCGCTCCGCCGGATCACGCCCTGGCTCTTCCTGGCGGTCCCGCTGGCGTTCCTGATCACGTTCACCTACGTCCCCGTGGCGAGCATGATCTCCTACAGCTTCACCGACTGGGACGGGGTGAGCCCCGACCGGGAGAACGTCGGCTTCGACAACTACGTACAGATATTCACCCGCCCCGAGCTCTTCCGGGTCTTCTTCGTCAGCGGCTACTACCTGGCCGCGTCCGTGGTCCAGATCGCCGTCGCGCTCTACTTCGCGGTGATCCTGAGCTTCGACCTCCGGTTCCGCAACTTCTTCAAGGGGATCCTCTTCTTCCCCTACCTCATCAACGGCGTCGCGATCGGCTTCGTGTTCTTGTACTTCTTCCAGGACGGCGGCACCCTCGACTCCGTGCTGGCGTGGCTCGGCGTGACCACCGACCACCCCTGGCTCGGCGACCCGACCTCCGCGAACATCTCCCTGGCGGGGGTATCGGTCTGGCGCTTCACCGGACTGAACTTCGTCCTCTTCCTCGGCGCCATCCAGTCCATCCCCGGCGAGCTGTACGAGGCCGCCGAACTGGACGGCGCGGGCAGGTGGAAGCAGTTCCGCCACATCATCGCGCCCAGCATCAAGCCCGTCATCAGCCTCAGCGTCATCCTGGCGATCTCCGGCTCCCTGTCCGTCTTCGAGATCCCCTACATCATGACCGGCGGCGCGACCGGCACCCAGACCTTCGTCATCCAGACGATCAAGCTCGCGTTCCAGTTCAACAAGACCGGCCTGGCGTCGGCGGCGGCCGTGGTGCTGCTCCTGATCATCCTGCTGGTCACGTGGATCCAGCGCCGGCTCGTGCCCGACGACAAGGTGGACCTCGTATGACCTCCCCCGGCCCCCTCACGGTCCCGCCCTCCGCCCGCACCGGCCGTCGCCTCGCGGTCCCGCCCTCCGCCCGCACCGGCCGACGCCGCCGCCTCCCCGTCGGGACCCTGCTGACCTATCTGTCGCTGGTCGCCGCCACGGCGGTGGTCCTGCTGCCGCTCGCCGTCGTCTTCCTCACGTCGCTCAAGACCTCCCGGGAGGTCGGGGAGGGGGGCGCGCTCTCCCTGCCGGGGAACTGGCTGAACCTCGACAACTACGTCACGGCGTTCACCGACGGCAACATGCTCATGGCCTTCTGGAACACCGCGTTCATCCTCTTCTTCTCCATCAGCGGCACCGTGGTCATCGGCTCGATGACCGCCTACGCCGTGGACCGCTTCGACTTCCGGGCGAAGGAGCCGGTCATGGCGCTGTTCCTGATCGCCACCCTCGTGCCCAGCGTCACCACGCAGGTCGCGACCTTCCAGGTCATCAGCGGCTTCGGCCTCGTCGACACCCGCTGGGCCCCGATCCTGCTCTACATGGGCACCGACATCGTGTCCGTCTACATCTTCCTGCAGTTCATCCGAGGCATTCCCGTCTCGCTCGACGAGGCGGCCCGGCTCGACGGCGCGAACGCCTTCACCATCTACCGCAGGATCATCTTCCCGCTCCTGAAGCCGGCCGTCGCCACCGTGGTCATCATCAAGGGGATCACCACCTACAACGACTTCTACATCCCCTTCCTCTACATGCACTCCGAGGACCTCGGGACGATCTCCACGGCGCTCTTCCGCTTCAAGGGCCCGTTCGGCGCGCACTGGGAGGCCATCTCGGCCGGGGCGATCCTCGTCATCGTGCCGACCCTGGTCATCTTCCTGCTGCTCCAGCGCTGGATCTACAACGGCTTCTCCCAGGGCGCCACCAAGTAGGGCGGGGGCGGGGAGAGGAGGTGGGCAGTCCCGGCTGCGGGAGACGGCCGGGGTCAGGAGGGCTCCGGTCGCCCGTCCGACGGCGCCCGGCCTGCGATCAGGAGGACTCCGGTCGCCCGTCCGACGGCGGGCAGGTACTGCCCCGGGGAACGAAGCGGGCGTACCCGTCGCGGATGTCGTCGACCGCCTCGCCCGCGATGAGCGCCAGCAGCGCGTTCGCCGCACGGGCCCCGTACGCCGGGATGTCCCGCGTCACCGCCGACAGCACGGGGCGGACCACCTGGGTCAGCGGGGACTCGTCCCAGGCGACGATCGACAGGTCGCGCGGGATCGAGAGGTTCAGCTCCTGCGCCACGGAGAGCGCGGCCACGGCCATGATGTCGTTGTCGAACACGATGGCCGTCGGCCGTTCCCGGGAGATCAGCAGCGAGCGGGCGGCCCGGGCCCCGGCGTCGCCGGTGTAGTCGGTGTGGACCACGGCGGCCTCGGGAATCCCGGCCTCCTGGCAGGCGGCGCGCAGCGCCCGGTCACGGACCGCCGTGTGGGTCAGCTCCGCCGGGCCGGCCACCCGGGCGATGTGGCGATGGCCGAGCACCGCGAGATAGCGCACGATCTCGTGGATGCTCTCGCCGTCGTCCGACCAGATCGCGGGCAGCGAACCGGAGGCATCGGGCGGTCCGACGACCACCGCGGGAAGACCGAGGGCCTCGACGGCGGGCACGCGCGCGTCCGCGGCCTGGAGGTCCATGAGGAAGACCCCGTCGATCCGCCGCTCGCCCCACCAGCGCCGGCAGACCTCGATCTCCTGCTCCTGATCCCCCACCATCTGCAGCATCAACGCGTACGAACGCTCCGAGAGGGCCGCCTCCACGCCGCTGATGAACTCCATGAAGAACGGCTCCACGCCGAGCATCCGGGCGGGCCGGCACAGGGCCAGCCCCACCGCCTGCGCCCGCCCTCCGGTGAGCGCGCGGGCGGCGCTGCTGGGGCGCCACCCCAACTCCTCGGCGATGCTCTTGATCGACGCGCGGGTCGCGTCGGAGACCCCCGGCTGGTCGTTCAACGCGTACGAGACCGCCACCTTGGACACACCTGCGCGGCGTGCGATGTCCGCCATGGTCGGCCGCTTCACGCGCCACCCCTGTCTGTGCTGGTCCGTCGCCGGTGGTCGACCCTACCCGCCCGCCCGCACCGCCGGGGGCACTCCGCCGGGGCGGCCCGGCGGGACGCGAGGGCCGGTGGGCGACACCCCGTCCGCCGTTCCGGCAGACCGCACTCAACCGGCCGAGCCATGGTGGCGGTTATCGGATTCCACCGCACCACGAAGGGACAAGTCCCTCTCGTCGGCCGTGACATGAGCGAGCCGGATCCGGGGAGCTGCCGGAAATCGCCGCATGCCACCGAATTCACCGCCGGGCTCTGTCCGTCGACGGATGGAACACGAGGGACCGTAAAACCTGGGGAGGAGCGGAGCAACCCCCACCAACAAAGATCCTTTGTTCAGTGGGAATTTAGCTCTGCCGACGCCTCCTTTCGTCCGTCGAAAGCGAAGCACCGCTTTCCCGCCTATTGACTTCGGGGGAACGGGGAGTGCCTCATGGTGAAGACCGCCGGCCCGATCTCGTCGGCCGGTGAGGAATCCCGAGCCATACGACCGAGCGGTCGACGCACCACGTGATGACAACGTTGCCATACTTCGGCGACGCGGTCCCGACGGAGAAGCATCCCCTTGAGGAGACACATGAAGAAGCCATCGCGCAGAACCTGGTTGACCGCTCTCGGCGCCGCGATCGCCGGAGCAGCCGGCCTGCTGCTGCCCGTTCTCGGCCCCGCCGGCGAGGCCGAGGCAGCCCCCACCGGCCTCCGCGTCGACAACGGGCGTCTGTACGAGGCCAACGGGAACGAGTTCGTGATGCGTGGCGTCAACCACGCGCACGCCTGGTACCCGGAGCGGGCCGGCTCGATCGCCGACATCGCCGCCAAGGGCGCCAACACCGTCCGGATCGTCCTCAGCAGCGGCGACAGGTGGACCAGGACGACCACGGACCAGGTGTCCTCCCTGATCGACCGGTGCAGGACGAGCAAGCTGATCTGCGTGCTCGAAACGCACGACACGACCGGCTACGGCGAAGAGCCCGCCGCGGCCTCCCTGGACAGGGCCGCCGACTACTGGGTCAGCGTCAAGAGCGCCCTGGTGGGCCAGGAGGACTACGTCGTCGTCAACATCGGCAACGAGCCGTTCGGCAACAACGACCAGGGCGCGTGGACCAACGCCACGAAGAGCGCGATCGGCAAGCTGCGCGGCGCCGGCCTCCGCCACGCCCTCATGGTGGACGCCCCCGCCTGGGGCCAGGACTGGGCCCACGTCATGCGGGACAACGCCGCTTCGGTCCTCGCCGCCGACCCCGACCGCAACACGATCTTCTCGGTCCACATGTACGGCGTCTACGACACCGCCGCCGAGGTGCGGAACTACCTGAACCACTTCGTCAGCAACCGACTCCCCCTCGTGATCGGCGAGTTCGGCGACGCCCACAGTGACGGCAACCCCGACGAGGACGCCATCATGGCGACGGCCCAGTCCCTCCGGATCGGCTACCTCGGCTGGTCGTGGAGCGGCAACGGCTCCGGGGTCGAGTACCTCGACATGGTCAACGGCTTCGACGCCACGTCCCTGACCCCGTGGGGCAACCGCCTCCTCCACGGCGCGAACGGCATCTCCACCACCTCGAAGAAGGCCACCGTCTACGGCGGCGGACCGGTCGACGACATCGCCCGGAACGGCTACCCGTACTGCGCCCGGGGCACCGCCTCCGACCCCGACGGTGACGGCTGGGGCTGGGAGGACAACCGCTCCTGCGTCGTCCGCGGCGGCCCCGCCGACACGGCGCCCAACGGCTACCGCTACTGCGCCCAGGGCAGCGCCTCCGACCCCGACGGTGACGGCTGGGGCTGGGAGAACAACCGCTCCTGCGTCGTCCGCCACGGCTCCGCCGACCGCTGACGCCCACCCGGCCACCCCGGCGTGACCGGTCGTCCTCCCGCGCGATCCCGTGGACGCCCGCCTCACGGGCGCGCTCCACGACGGGAAACGCGTCCGCGACCGCACCGAGAAGGCCGTCCGTGGTGCGGTAGCGCCGCCAGGCGTCGTCCACGGCCGCCGACGCGCCGAGGAGCGGGCCCAGGCCCGCTCCTCGGACTGCCGCTCCTCGGCGGCCCCCTCGCACCCGGAGCCCGCGCGGTCACGCCGGTACGCCGCGGTCGGCAACAGCAGGGCCCCGCAAGGCCTACCGGATCCGGCTGCGATCCGGCACCCGGGTCGTCTCCGACACCGAGCAGTACGACCGGGCCGGCGGGCGCCTACGGGAGACCGTGACCCTGCTCGACGCGTGGTCGTGGGGCACGCCCTCAGGCGCGAGGAGTGGCTGGAGAAAGTGCCCCGGGACGTCCATGACACCCGGACCGTTCTCTTCACGGCGGGACGACGGCCGAGCGCGCACCCGGCTGCCGTGGCGTCCTGTCCGCGGCCAGGACGACGCATGCCGCCACGGCGGACAGTCCCGCGAGTACGCCGAAGAGCCCGTCGTACCCGCCGAGTGATCCCGCGAGGGCGGCCCCGGCCCAGGGGGCGAGGGCGGCGGCGAGGTGGGCGGGGGCGCCGAGGAGGGCGGAGAGGCGGCCGTAGTGGGTGGTGCCCCAGCGGTCGGTGACGGCGGTGGCCTGGAGGAGGGTGAGGTTGCCGCGTACGACTCCGGCGAGGACCGACAGCAGGACGAGGAGCGGGATCGGCCCGGGGACGAGGGCCAGTGCGGCGGTGGTCGCTCCGCCGAGGGCGATCAGCGTGGTGGTGCGCGTGGTGGCCGACGTCCTGGAGGCGAGGGCGGAGTAGAGGGTGCGGCCGAGGGTCTGGCCGGCTCCGCCGAGACCCAGTGCCCATGCGGCGGCGGTGGTGCTCGCGCCGCGTTCCTGGAGGAGGGGGACGAGGCCGATGACGACCGCGTACATCGCGAAGCCGGAGAGCGTGAAGGCGAGGGCCAGGAGGACGAAGGGGCGGCTGCGGGTGATCGGGATGCCGACGTACGAGGCCGGTGGCGCGGGTGGTGCCGGCGGCCACGGCGCTCGGAGGGCGAGGGCGTGGGCCGGGATGGTGACGGCGGCGAGGATCAGGGCGAGGACGGTGTACGTGGCGCGCCAGCTGAGGTGCTCGGCGAGGACGGCGGTGAGCGGGGCGAAGACGGTGCTCGCGAGTCCGCCGGCGAGGGTCACGAGGGTCAGGGCGCGGATGCGGTCGGGGCCCCACCATCGGGTGAGGGCGGCGAAGGCGGGCTGGTAGAAGGTGGCGGCCATGGCGACGCCGGCCGCTGTCCAGGCGGCGAGGAAGACGGGGAGGTTCGGTGCCGCGGCCACGCCGAGGACCGCCAGGACGGCGAGGACCGAGCCGCCGGTCATGACGAGGTGGGGGCCTCGCCGGTCCAGCATTCTGCCGATCGGGATGCCGGCCGCCGCCGAGACGAGCAGGGCGAGGGAGAAGGCGGCCGTCGTGGCGCTGGTGGACCAGCCGGTGTCGGCGGTGATGCGGGAGAGCAGGACGGGGAAGGCGTAGTAGACGATTCCCCAGCTGGTGATCTGGGTGGCGCAGAGAGCGGGGAGTACGCCGCGTGGCCGCGACCGGTCCCCCGTTCCGGTCGCGGCCACGCGGCTGTGGGTGTCGGGCACGGTGGTCAGCAGCTGCCGGAGGGGGCGGGGGCTCCGATGCCGAGGGTGAGGGTGCTGGGAGTGGCGCAGCAGCCGCCGCCGTCGGCCGGGTTCGCCTCGGGCTCGTCGAAGAGGCCGGCGCCGCCGCACACGCCCGTCTCGGGGAGGGTGAGTTCGACGCGCTCGGCGGCCTCCCGGTCACCGGCGAGGGCGGCGGCGATGGAGCGGACCTGTTCGTAGCCGGTCATGGCGAGGAACGTGGGGGCGCGGCCGTAGGACTTCATGCCGACGAGGTAGACGTCCTTCTCCGGGTGGGAGAGCTCGTTGACGCCGTGGGGGTAGACGGTGCCGCAGGAGTGCTGGTTGGGGTCGATCAGCGGGGCCAGCTCGACCGGGGCCTGGAGGCGCTCGTCGAGGCCGAGGCGGAGTTCGGCGAGGAAGGACAGGTCCGGGCGCAGACCGGTGAGGACGATGACCTCGTCGACCGGGTCGAGCCGGCGGCCGTCGTCACCGACGAGGACGAGCTGCTCGCCGTCGTGCTCGATCGCGTCCGTACGGAAGCCGGTGACGGCGTCCGCGTGGCCGTGGTCGACGGCGGCCTTGGCGGCGAGGCCGAGGGCGCCGCGGGCGGGGAGCTGGTCGGCGGTACCGCCGCCGAAGGTGGAGCCGGAGATGCCCCGGCGCAGGACCCAGAGGGCGTGGGTGCCGGTGCCGTCGTCGGACGTGGAGAGGGCGGCGAGCGTGGCGAGGGCGGTGAAAGCGGAGGCTCCGGAGCCGATGACGGCGGTGCGCTTCCCGGCGTAACGAGCGCGTACGGCGGGGTTGTCGAGGTCGGGGACGCGGTACGAGATCCGGTCGGACGCCGCCTTCTCGCCGAGGGCGGGGAGGCCGTCGCCGCCGATCGGGCTCGGGGTGGCCCAGGTGCCGGAGGCGTCGATGACCGCGTGGGCGAGGACCCGCTGTTCGGAGGCGTCGGCGAGCCGGATCCGCACGGTGAAGGGCTGGGCCTCGCGGTCGGCGTCGACGATCCGGTCGCGGCCGACGCGGGAGACCCCGGTGACGGTGGCGCCGTAGCGGACCTTGTCGCCGAGGACGTCGGCGAGCGGCTGCAGGTACTGCTCGGCCCAGTCCGCGCCGGACGGGTAGGTCGCGCCGTCGGGCTTCACCCAGCCGGTGGGCGCGAGGAGCTTCTCCGCGGCGGGGTCGACGACCTCGGACCAGGTGGAGAAGAGCCGCACGTGCCCCCACTCGCGGACGGCGCTGCCGGCGGTGGAGCCCGCCTCCAGGACGAGCGGCTCGAGGCCGCGCTCGACGAGGTGGGCGGCGGCGGCGAGACCGGCCGGGCCGGCACCGATGACGACGACGGGAAGCTGCTGCTGGGACATGACGGGTGTTCTCCTCAACGCGGGGTGCCGGCGGGGCGGTGGGTCTCGGCGCGGCGGGTGCGCAGGTCGGTGATCACGGCGAGACCCCCTCTGCTTTGATGCATATCGATGTCCTCGATGACTGGAGCTTGTCACCTGCATCGACAACTGTCAACATAGATATATATCGAATTCATTGTCGTGGCAGCCGATCTTGGGACAACCGTGAACATCACACCGCTCACCACCGAGCACGCCGACGAGGTCGTCGCGATCTACCAGGCGGGAATCGACGAGGGCGACGCCACCTTCGAGACCACCGCCCCCACCTGGGAGCAGTTCGACGCCGCCAAGATGCCCGAGCACCGCTTCGTCGCCCTCGACGACGCCGGGCGGGTGCTGGGCTGGGTGGCGACCGCCAAGGTGTCCGACCGCCGCGCGTACGCGGGCGTGGTCGAGCACTCGGTCTACGTCCACTCCGCCGCCCGCGGCCGGGGCATCGCCTCCGCGCTCCTCAGGACGGTGGTCGAATCCACCGAGGCGGCCGGGATCTGGACCATCCAGGCGGGCATCTTCCCCGAGAACACCGCAAGCCTGACCATCCACGGGCGCGCCGGCTTCCGGGTCATCGGCACCCGCGAACGCATCGGCCTCCACCACGGCCGCTGGAGGGACACCGTTCTCGTCGAGCGGCGCAGTCCCCTCGTCGACTGACCGGGGCGGCTCCGCGGAGGCGATCGGCCTTCACGGCCGGCGCCGCTCCCCCGCCCCGCCGACGGAGACCACGGTCCGTCAGCGCGGGCCGAGGAGCTCCACGATCGCCCGGGCGGCGTCGCGGGCGGGGCGGCCGACGCCGATGAGGGTGGCCGAGGCGGGGCCGGTCCAGTCGCCGTAGCCGAGGAGGTGGAGGCGGGGGTCCCCGAGCGCCTGGGTGCCCGCGGCGGGGATGTGGCCGCGCGGGCCCCGCAGGCCGAGCGGCGCGAGGTGCGAGAGCGCGGGGCGGAAGCCGGTGCACCAGACGATCGCGTCCACGTCGGCGCGGGTGCCGTCGGCCCATTCGACGCCGGTACGGGTGAGGCGGTGGAACATCGGCTGCGCCTTGAGGAGTCCGGCGTCGCGGGCTTCGCGCACGGGTGGGACGGCGACGATGTCACCGAGCGAGGCGACGCCTCCGGTGTCGGTGCGGCCCTCGTCGAGGGCGCGGCGGCGGGCCGTGGCGTGGTCGAAGAGGGCGCGGCCGTCGATGTCGTCGGCGAGGAAGCGGGCCGGGCGCCGGGTGACCCAGGTGAGGTCGGTGGCGTGGGCGAGGTCGGCGGCGATCTGCGCGCCGGAGTTCCCGCCGCCGACGACCAGGACCTTCTGTCCGGCGACGTCGGCGGGGCTGCGGTACTGCACCGTGTGGAGCTGGACGCCCTCGAACTCCGTACGGCCGGGGACTGCGGGCATGAACGGACGCCACCAGGTGCCGGTCGCGCTGATGACCGTACGACCCGGCCACGTACCGGCGTCCCCCTCCACCCGCAGGAACTCGCCGTCGGGGCGGACCGCTTCGACCCGTACGGGGCGGATGACGGGGAGTTCGTACCGCTGCTCGTAGTCGACGAGGTAGTCGACGACGTGCGCCGCGTCCGGGTACGTCCGCCCCGGCTGCGGCGGCATCAGCCGGCCCGGCAGTGAGGAGTACGCGGCCGGGGAGAAGAGGTGCAGGGAGTCCCAGGCGTGCTGCCAGGCTCCGCCGGGCGCGGCCTGGGCGTCGAGGACGACGAACTCCAGGCCGAGGCGGCGCAGGTGGTAGCCGGCCGCGAGTCCCGCCTGTCCGCCGCCGATGACGACGACGTCGAGTGGCCTGTGCATGCCCCGGCTCTCCCTTCCCTTCTCGGCACGGTGGCCCCGCCCCGTCGGAGGGCGGGGCCACCCTGTGTCACTTGCTGGGTTACTGCCTGGCCGCGGCGAACTTCTTGCGCCAGGCCAGTGACACGTAGACCAGCGCGACCAGGACCGGGACCTCGATCAGCGGGCCGACGACACCGGAGAGCGCCTGGCCGGAGGTCACGCCGAAGGTGGCGATGGCGACGGCGATGGCGAGCTCGAAGTTGTTGCCGGCGGCCGTGAAGGCGAGGGTGGCCGTGCGGTCGTAGTTCAGGCCGATCGCCTTGCCGAGCAGGAAGGTGCCGAACCACATCACCGCGAAGTACACGAGCAGCGGGAGCGCGATCCGCACGACGTCCAGCGGCTGCGAGGTGATGGTCTTCCCCTGGAGGGCGAAGAGGATGACGATCGTGAAGAGCAGGCCGTAGAGGGCCCAGGGGCCGATCTTCGGCAGGAACGTCGCCTCGTACGACTCGCGGCCCACCTTCTTCTCGCCGATACGGCGGGTGAGGAAGCCGGCGACCAGCGGGACACCGAGGAAGATGACGACGTTCAGCGCGATCTTCCCCATCGAGATGTCGAGCTGCTCACCCTCGCCGAGGCCCAGCCACCCGGGCAGCAGATCGAGGTAGAACCAGCCGAGCACGCCGAAGGCGATCACCTGGAAGACCGAGTTCAGGGCGACCAGGACGGCGGCGGCCTCGCGGTCGCCGCAGGCGAGGTCGTTCCAGATGATCACCATGGCGATGCAGCGGGCGAGGCCGACGATGATCAGGCCGGTGCGGTACTCGGGCAGGTCGGGGAGGAAGATCCAGGCCAGGGCGAACATGAGCGCCGGACCGAGGATCCAGTTGATGACCAGGGAGGAGATCATCAGCCTGCGGTCGCCGGTGACGGCGTCCAGCTTGTCGTACCGGACCTTGGCGAGCACCGGGTACATCATGATCAGCAGGCCGACGGCGATCGGGAGCGAGATGCCGCCGATCTCGACCTTGGCGAGCGTGTCGTTCAGCCCGGGGATCAGCCGGCCGAGGCCGAGGCCGAGGCCCATGGCCAGGAGGATCCAGACGGCGAGAAATCGGTCAAGCGTCGACAGCTTCGCGACGACCGAGGACTCCTCGGCCGGGGCGGGCGCCTGGGTGGGGGTCACGGACAGGCCCTCTTGTTCTCGGCAGCGGTACGGGCGGACTCGGCCAGGTCGGTGAACTGGCCGGCAAGCGCGGCGATGACGTCCGGGCGGAGCTTGTAGTACGTGAAGCGCCCGCACGGTTCGGTCTCGACGACCCCGGCCTCGCGCAGCACTCTCAGGTGGTTGGAGAGGTTGGTCTGCTTGGCACCGGTCTCCTCGACGAGGTGGGTGGTGCAGAGCGTCTCGCGGGCGAGCAGGGTCACGATCCGCAGGCGCAGGGGATCGCCCAGCACCCGCATCAACTCAGTGTCGACTGACGTCATCATGTACTGATACTGTCACATCAGTGGTGGATGACACCACCGGGTGCTGATTTCACTCGTGCCTGATGTCGTCGTGAGACAAGAGAGACCCGTCGTGTCCGAGAAGCCCTCCGTCCTGTTCGTCTGCGTCCACAACGCCGGCCGTTCGCAGATGGCCGCCGCGTGGCTGTCGCACCTGGCCGGGGACCGCGTCGAGGTCCGTTCCGCCGGTTCCGCCCCCGCCGACCGGGTCAACCCCGCCGCCGTCGAGGCGATGCGTGAGGTCGGCATCGACATCACCGCCGAGACCCCGAAGATCCTCACGGTCGACGCGGTCAAGGCGTCCGACGTCTGCATCACCATGGGCTGCGGCGACACCTGCCCCGTCTTCCCGGGCAAGCGCTACCTCGACTGGACGCTGGAGGACCCGGCGGGCCAGGGCGTCGAGGCCGTACGCCCGATCCGCGACGAGATCAGGAAGCTCGTGGAGGGCCTGATCGAGGAGATCGCCCCGGAGAAGACCGCCTGAGCGGGATCCGCGAGGTCGTCATGACCGGCTGGTGGCCGTGCACGCAGCGGATGCCCCATCGGATCCGGTCCCGCCGGATCCACCGCCGCCCTCTCACGGCCCGCGCGTAACTCGACCACTGTTCCGAGGCAGCTCGCCCGGCACCTACCCTCGCGCGGCCAGGGGGACGAACACCAGCCGGCGGCGGGGCGGCGGGCCGGCCTCGACGGTCGCGAACGCGGGCTGGTCCGCGGCCCCGTGGCCGCGCCCCGAGTCGAGACGAGTCGGGCGACCGCGGAGCCACCGCGTCATGCACGGAAGGTTCTGGCGGCGGTCTCCGTCGACCCGGGAGCGCCGTCGCGATCAGTACGCGGCCAGGGAGATGGCGATGTAGTGCGCGGTGAAGGCCGCCACGGTCAGGGCGTGGAACACCTCGTGGAAGCCGAACCAGCGGGGTGAGGGGTCGGGGCGCTGGAGAGCGTAGACGACCGCGCCCGCGCTGTAGAGGAGACCGCCGACCACGATCAGGGCGAGTACGGCCGCTCCGCCGGTGTGCAGGAAATCCGGCAGATAGCGCGCCGGCGCCCACCCCAGGGCCAGGTAGCACGGCGTGTACAGCCAGCGCGGAGCTGTGACCCAGAGGACCCGGAAGGCGATGCCGGCCAACGCCCCCGTCCACACGATCCACAGCAGCGTGGACCGCTGTCCCGCCGGGAGGAGGAGTACGGCCAGGGGCGTGCAGGTACCGGCGATGATGAGGAAGATGTTGGCGTGGTCGAGACGCCGCAGAAGAGCCTCACCGAGCGTCCCCCAGGTGCCGCGGTGGTAGATGGCGCTCGTGGCGAACAGCAGCCAGGCGGTGACCGAGTACACGGCGCAGGCCAGGGCCGCCTGCGGGGTGCGGGCCAGGCAGACGAGCACGATGCCCGCGATCAGCGAGGCGGGGACCATTCCGGCGTGAAGCCAGCCACGCAACCTGGGCTTGATCGGTTCGGCCAGGTCGGCCGCCCGCTCCAGCAGAGCGGCGACCGAGTGCGCGTTCTCCCCCGCGTCCTCCCCTTGCGATCCGCGGGGCGGTGGGTCTTCGCGACACTCTCCACGCGCCGACGCGACGTGGACGCGTTCGGCATCGGCGACGTCGCGGGACGCGGTCTCCCGCCCGCCCTGGGACTCCTGGGCCTCACCGGTCATCATGCGATCATGCTAGGAGACTCCACCCGGACGGCATCCAGGGAGTCGGGAGTCGAGAAGCAGGCACATGTCGCCGGGATGGGCAGGTTCGCCGCCGTGTGAACTCCGGCCCCGCTGATCCCCCCACCGATTCGAGTCGGCCGAAGCCGAGTAGATCGGCCGGTCATGGGAACGATCAGGGCTTACGAACGGGCATTCCCGCTCGCCTACGCGCAAGGATCGCCGATGCTCCCTGAGGTCCGCCCCCATGTGTCCGCCACGCTCGCGCACCAGCTGGAACGCCAATGGGGCCTGGCCCCGCAGCTCGAAGCCGGTCATCTCGACGTGGAGCGTGTCGGCGGCATCGCCGTCGTCGCGGCTGCCCACTCCGAAGGCTATGCGGCCACCGGCCATCTCCTCGGACTGCTGGCCGCGCTGCCTGCCCCCACCAAAGCGGGAGAACGTTTCTGGTCGGACCTGTGGAGGTCTTCGGGCACCGCGTACCTGCTGCCCGGCAACATCAAGGGCCTGGTGCTGCGGTCCTTGGCAGGGGAGGGAACGCCCTTGGCCCGCCAAATCCTCTCCGCCGTCGACGAGATGACCCCGCCCCAACGGGTCGCAGCCGGAGAGGTGATCGGTCAGGCCCTCGCCGAGTCCGACCATTTCCCCGACCTCAAGGCACAGGTCATCGGAGAGCTGTGGCTCCGAGATCTCGAACTCACCGCCTGGCGCGTCCTGCACGCGGACCGCGGGTCGGACGATCCCGCCGGCCGGAAAGCGTTCCTCGACGCCTGGACCAGCGTCTGACGCCTGCCCGCCCACGCCGCACGACAACCACGCAGGGCTTACGGCGCCCGACCCGGCACCGAAGCGCACGTTCCCGGCCTCGTATCCCGAACCATCCGGCCCGGTGCTCCCGCACTACCGGAACCCCCGTCCATTGCGGCCTGCTTGCCGAGTTCGGCCAGCAGTCGCTCGGGTGTGTCGGGATTCGTCGAAGCCCTCGACGGGGGCGAAAACCCGGGCGTCGAACCGCTGCCGGAAATGCCAAGCAGCTGGGGCCCGCACCCCGAAGGATGCGAGCCCCAGCTACCACGTGTGCGTCAGCGTCAGGCCGGAACGATGTTCTCGGCCGTCGGGCCCTTCTGGCCCTGCGCGATGTCGAAGTTCACCTTCTGGCCTTCGAGCAGCTCACGGAAGCCCTGAGCGGCAATGTTCGAGTAGTGGGCGAACACGTCAGCGCCGCCACCGTCCTGCTCGATGAAGCCGAAGCCCTTTTCCGCGTTGAACCACTTCACGGTACCAGCAGCCATGTCAATTCTCCTTTGGGGCAGTACATCGGAATCCGCACTGCGCGGACACCGTGTCGCCGCGATGATCACCCCGCCGGAAAAGACCGGACATACGAAAGTGCTCCCATCGGCAGAAACCGAGTGGGGGCACCTGAAGTTTCGGGAACCACAACTGCAACTGAGATCGACAGTAGCACGCCGGGACGGCATATGTGCGCCGGATAATTCAACTCCGACCGTTGCCGCAATAACTCTCACCGCATGGGCCGTTGAACTCTCCCTTCGCGAACACAGTTATTGATGCACCGGGGTGCAACGTTCGGACGGAATCTCAGCGCGGTACCGATGGCGGCCAGGATGCCGATGACGCGCCGAGGGAGCAGCAGGACGGCTCCTCTCGCAGCAGAGGGTTGTATTTTGCGGAACCTTTGCCTGGCAGCGGCCGTTGTTCAGGTGAACGCGCGAGCGGCGCGACCGACTCAGTGGAATGCCGAGGGTGACGTCAATGGCAATGTGGGACCGGCTCAAGGAACAGGCCCAGACTCTGCAGCAGGCCCAGCGCGGGCACGGCGCTACCCCCGGATCGAGCCGCGGCGCAAGGTCGGGCGGTGGTTCCCGCGCCCAGCTGGTGAGCGCGCTGAAGACGCAGCTCGGCTCCCTCAAGACCGAGCTGAAGAGCGGCGCGTACCGGGACGCGAGCATGGCGATGTGCGCACTGGTCGCGGCTGCGGACGGGCATGTGGATCCCGCCGAACGGCAGCACGTGGAGTCGATGATCCTCAGCAACGAGGTGCTGCAGAACTTCCCGCCGGAGCAGTTGCGCCAGCGCTTCAACAAGCACGTGGACCAGCTGACGCACGATTTCCAGCAGGGCAAGGCCGAGGCGATGCAGGACATCGCCAAGACCGCCAAGAAGCCGACGGAGGCGAGGGCCGTGATCCAGACCGGCATCGTCATCGCCGGGGCCGACGGCGATGTCTCCCAGCCCGAGCAGATGATCATCCGGGAAGCCTGCGCGGTGCTGGGATTGTCTCCCGCCGAGTTCCAGCTCTGATCCGTCCGCGGTCCGGAGCCGAGGCGGCTGACGCTGAGGCACATCAGGCGAGCCGGACGGCCGTCATGCCGTCCGGTGACCCGAAAAGAAGCCAGGAAGGACTCGAGACCATCGTTCTCGCTCTCGGCCTCGGCGGTGAGGCGGGACGTTCCATGTAGGCGTTCGCCGAGGCCAGGAGCGCCGCCGCCTCGCTCCCGTACCCCCTGGGCCTCGACCGGATCCGTATCGCCCCCAAAAAGCTGGCGGCGGCGCGGTCCTGACGGCCTATTACGCCGCCGGTCCCGGTCTTCGCGATCTTTTCGGAGCGGCGTACGGACGAGGAGGTGAGCTCGGACAAGACACCCTCTTGCCCGACCCCACTCCTACGAGAACGACCGGCCCATCTCCATCGGCAGGATGCGGCGCAGTCTTCCCGGTGATTCCTGGCGCGTGCGCCACTCGCGCGGATACCCCACGGACACCTCCTCGAAGCGGACACCGTCGCGGTAGGTGGTCCGCGGGATGTGGAGATGGCCGTAGACCATGGCGACCGCACGGAATCTGCGATGCCAGTCGGCGGTCAGCCGCGTGCCGCACCACATGGAGAACTCGGGGTACCGCAGAACATCCATGGGATGACGATCCAGCGGGTAATGGTTGACGAGGACGGTAGGCAGATCGCCAGGGAGTTCAGCAAGCCTGCGCTCGGTCTCGGCGACCCGGGCCCGGCACCAGGCCTCGCGGCTCGGATAGGGATCGGGGTGAAGCAGGTACTCGTCGCTGCATACGATGCCAGTGCCTCGCGCATAGGCCAGTCCCTCATCCTTGCTGATGCAGCCGGCCGGCAGGAAGCTGTAGTCGTACAGCAGGAACAGCGGTGCCACGGCAACTGGACCGCCAGGCCCGTCCCAGACCGGATACGGGTCTTCCGGGGTGGTCACGTCCAGTTCGCGGCACAGGTCCACCACATACTCGTAGCGGGCGGCGCCACGCAGGGTGACGGCGTCCTGCGGAGGGGTCCACAGTTCGTGGTTTCCCGGAGCCCAGACGACCTTGCGGAAACGACTCGCCAGTGTCTTGAGGGCCCAGTGAATGTCAGCTGTGGTCTCGGCGACATCCCCAGCCACGAGCAGCCAGTCGTCGTCAGAGCTGGGGCGCATTTGCTCGACGAGAGCGCGGTTCTCCTCGTAGCCGATGTGGAGGTCGCTGATGGCCAAGAGCTGCCTGGCACCGTCGGCCTTCGATGTCACCTCTCGCCTCCTCTTCGCACGGAATGGCACCGCGAGGACACGCGGTGAACCGGTCCGGGTAGATATCTCAGTTCGTGGTTGCAGCCAATACAGTACGATTACCGCAGAGCTCTGCGGACATTTGAGCTCTGCGGGGATCAGGGATTCGCGCACCCCCTATTAATCACCGGACACTTAGGCTCCGATTCCATGAACCCCTCTGCGGGAAGCCCGACTGCGGGCCTCATCTCCCAAGTCCTTCCTGCCGGCGTCGCAGGAGTGGAATCATGGGCGACCGGCCATGAAATCACGCTGTTCCCCACCGAAGAGGAATACATCGCCGGAGCCACCCCGGCCCGTCACCGCGAATTCCGGGACGTCCGGTGGTGTGCTCGCCAGGCCCTGGCCTCCATGGGCGCACCACCCGGTCCGCTGATCCCCACCGCGACCGGTGCTGAGTTCCTGGTCCAGTATCCGACCTGGCCGCCGGGGTACACCGGCTGCCTGACCCACTGTGAGGGATACCGGGCCGCCGCCGTCGCGGACACCGCCGACGTCCTCGCCCTGGGCATCGACGCCGAACCCCACGACCGCCTCCCCACGCCGGCCCTCGGCAGGATCGCCTGCCACGACGAGCTGGACCGCCTGGCCGCCCTGCACTCGGAGCACCCGGGGGTGGCTTGGGACCGGGTCCTGTTCAGTGCCAAGGAGAGCGTCTTCAAGGCCTGGTTCCCGCTGACCCAGCGGTGGTTCGACCTCCGCGACTGCACGATATCCATCGACCCGACCGCCGCGACCTTCACTGCGGATCTGCAACAGGACCTTCCGGAGACCGCGACGCCCACACGGCCTGCGGTTCTCGGCCGGTGGGCGGTCAGCGGCCCCGCATGCGAGGGGCACATAGTGACCTCGGCGGTTATTCGATGAAGCCGTTGATGACGGTGGCCTTGCCCGCTTCGAGTGCGCGGTCCATGACGTAGCTGCCGACGGCGATGTCGAGCACGCCCAGTCCGAACGGGGAGAAGATGACGGGCTTCCCGCTCGGGACGTCGACCGTTCCGTTCAGCAGCCCGCCCAGCGTGCCGTGGATGAACTCACGGCTGCCAGAGGCCTGTTCGGCCAGGTGCGGGGAGGTGTTCGCCTTCAGGCAGTGCTCGACGTCGTCGACGAGATTGGTCGAGGCCAGGATGACCTCGGGCGGCAGATCGCGCAGCGAGACGTTGAGGACTACCTGGTCCGGCGTGAACCGGTGGTCGGCGTCCACGTACGGTTCGCCCGCCGTGGTGGCGAAGACCACCAGGTCGGCCTTCAGGGCCGCGTCGAGCCCGACCGGATCGACGTCGAGGCCGATCTCCGCGCGCACCCGCTCCGCGAATCCCGCGATCCGCTCGTGGTCGAGGTCATGGGCGATGACGTTCGCGATGTCGACCGTGGAACTGTGCAGGTGGTCGAGAATGGTGGACGCGATCACCCCGGTGCCGACGACGCCCACCGTGATGCCGGCGCCCGTGCACAGCTTCTCCGCCGCGACCGCCGCCGACGCGGCCGTACGGGCGGCGCTGATGTGCGCGGACTCCAGGCACGCCAGCGGACGGCCCGTCTCGAAGTCGTTGAGGATCAGCACCGCCGAGGCCCGCGGGATGCCGCGCGACAGGTTGTCCGGAAAGCTGGAGATCCACTTGATGCCCATACGGTTGACATCGGCCCCGATGTAGGCGGGCAGGGCGATGACCCGCGAATTGGGCTTGTGGGGGAAGCGGAGGAAGTAGCTGTCCGGGTTGATGGTGTCGCCGGCGTCGTGGAGGCGGTAGGTCGACGCGACGATGTCCCGGACCTTCGCCTTGTCGCCGACGAGGATGCCGGCGATGTCAGGGCCGGCGACGACGATGAAGTCAGACATTGCTGAGTTCCTTGATCAGGGTCGGGTGGTCGTTCAACCACTGTTCCGAGTAGATGGTGGAGAGGTACTTGTCCCCCAGGTCAGGGGAGATGGCGACGACCCGGGAGCCGGCAGGTATCTCGTCCCGCATGCGTCGCACCCCCGCGAGCACCGTGCCGGTCGATCCCCCGACCAGGAGGCCGTACGCACGGGCGACGTGGTGGCACTGGGCCACGCTCTCGTGCTCAGGGACGAGCACCTTGCGGAAGCTGCCGTCGTCGGAGTAGATCTCCGGCAGCCGGCTGGAACCGAGCCCGGGGATGTAGCGGCGCTTGGAACTGCCGCCGAAGGTCACCGAGCCCTCGGCGTCGACACCGACGACGTGGTGTGACAGCCGGTTCTCGCGGCGGTACTCCAGGCAGCCCATCAGCGTTCCCGACGTACCGACACCCACGAAGAGGTAGTCGATGGGGCCGAATTCCCGGTCGATCGACAGGGCCGTGGTGTCCTTGTGCGCCTCCACGTTGGCCCGGCTCTTGTACTGGTTGAGCCACACCAGGTACGGATCGGCTTTCAGCATGTCGTCGACGAAGGCCAGGCGCTTGTGGAGGAACCCCCCGTTCGCGTCGGGCTCCTCGATGACGACGACGTCCGCCCCCAGGGCCTCCATCGCCAGCACCGCGGACTCGACCGTGTTCAGGTCGGCGACGATGGTCAGCGGATACCCCTTGATCGCGCAGACGATGCTGAGCGCGATTCCGAGGTTCCCCGACGAGGACTCGACGATCCGGTTCATGCCGGGGACCAGGGTCCCCGCCTTCTCGGCCTGTTCCACGAGGTTGATCGCGGCCTTGAACTTTATGGAGCTCGCGGGGTTCAGTCCCTCGATCTTCAGGAAGACGTCCGAACCTGGCAGGAAGGCGGGGAGCGACAGGAAAACGTCGTCGTGGACGATCTCGGTCGCGTTCTGGTAAATCACTCGGACATCCTTCCAACAGCGTTTGCAGAGGCGCCGAACGGCCGGGGCCCTGACAGATGACGGGGCACCATGTCGCATCCCGTCATCCCTGACGACCTGCGCCGATTGGCCGGCATGGAAGCGGTGCGGACACCGCGGGCGAAGAGGAACAACCAGCAGATCGGACTCGAAGCCCGCGAGGCCCGCCGCTCACGCGTCCTAGGACACCGCTGCGTCCGTTCCCACTGTGCTGCCGCACGGCGGGTCAGGGGCGGCCTGCGGCCCGATGGGCCTCGACGGCCCGGGGAAAGCGGTTCACCTGGCGGCCGTGACCAGTTCGCGCTCGTCGTCGCGGCTCTCCGTGCCTTCGTCCACGGTGACGCCCTCCTCGATGAGCATCTCCCGCTCCATCCGGTCGGGCAGGGCCCAGCGGTAGAGCGGCACGGCGAGGGCGGTGGTGATGACGGCGACGAGCACCAGCATGGAGAAGACCTCCTGGTTGATGATCCCCTGCGCCAGGCCGATGTTGATGAAGATCAGGATCATCAGACCGCGGGCGTTCATCAGGCCGCCGATGGCAAGGGACTTACGCCACGAGAGGCCCGCCCCGCGCAGCGCGAGGCCGCAGCCGAAGTACTTCCCGATGAATCCCGCCACGAGAATGAGCAGGAAGGGGCCGATCATGGCCCATCCGCCGAGGCCGTTCAGCTGGGTGTTCAGGCCCGAGAAGGTGAAGAAGATCGGGAGCAGAAGGACGCTGACGACCTCCATCATGCGCTTGAGCACAGCCTCGCGGAACGCGGGGTTCTTCGGCATGGCCAGACCCGCGACGAATCCGCCGAACACCGAGTAGATGCCGATGTAGTCCGTGAAGTAGCCGGCCGCGATGACGACGCCGAGCACCAGGTACATCTGGTCGAGGCCGAACTTGCCGGTCCGCTCGACGCGGTCGCCGAACGGCTTCAGGAGGGGGCGCACGACGAGGAGCATGAAGGCCACGAAGACGACGGAGAGACCGATCGTCACGAGGGCCTTCGCGCCGCCGGCGTTGGCGTGCATGGCCGAGATCACGGCGAGGAAGCACCAAGCGGCCGCGTCGTCGAAGGAGGCACCGAGCAGGGTCATCCGGCCCAGCGAGGTGTTCTGCAGGTTCCGCTCGTACAGGATGCGGGCCAGCATCGGGAAGGCGGTGATGGAGAGCGCGCCGCCGACGAAGAGCGTGAACTCGACGGTACCCACGTCGGGCTTGGACAGACGGTCGTACAGCAGCCAGCCGACGGCTCCGCCCAGCAACAGCGACGGAAACATGCCGGAGACCGCCAGCAGACCGGCCCGCTTGGCCTCCTGCTTTCCGTTGGTGCCGCCGCTGTGGTCGAATCCCACGCCGACCAGGAACATGAACAGCGTGAGGCCGATGGTGCTGAGCACGTAGAGGATCGGCTTGACCTCGGCCGGGAAGATGAACTTCTGCGCATCGGGCCACACCGCGCCGAAGAGCGTCGGGCCGAGCAGCACGCCGGCGACCATCTCGCCGAGCACACGAGGCTGCTTCACCATCAACGCCAGGCGGCCGCACGCCCAGGAGACGGCCATGATGACGATGATGGCCGGGAGGACCTTGAGAACCAGTTCGAGGTTCTTGTCCGTGACCGCTGCGGCGATCTGGACCGATCTGGACATACTCATTCCCTATCAGGTTGGCTGTGCGAAGCGGTCGGTGACCGCTTCCGGGACTCCGGCCGGGGGCCGAGCGACCGGACGGCCGAGCGGAGACATGGGCCGTGCCGTCCGACCATCGGCGTCAGGTCGGACCGGTCGAGAGACGCGCGGGAGCGCGGCCCGGGTACGGCGGGAGCGGCGGGGCGGACCCTAGACCTCGTACTCGGTGCCGACGCCGTCGAACCGCAGGCGGTCCTGGATGACGACGGGATCGCCGTTCTTGTCGAAGCCGCGCAGCAGACCGGCCTCGAAGAGGCGGATGACGATCTGGGAACTGACGTCGGCGCCGTCGGCGCCGGCCAGTTCGCTCTCCAGCTCCTTGAAGCCGAAGTTCTCCTGCTGCATGCGCTGGAGGATCTTCTGGTGCCGCTCGTCCAGGCGCCACTTGACCATCTCGCGGCCGGACTCGTTCGCCACCACCTGCTTGGGCGTGAGGCGGAAGTCGACCGGGTCGATCTTGTAGTAGGGCTTGAGGAGGACCTCCTCGCCCACCCACTCCAACCGGGTGATCTTCCGCAGCGACTTGTTCAGGTTCGCCACCCACCGTACGCGGGCCGGGACGAGCTCGTCGTCGGAGAAATCGGAGCTCAGACCATCCCGCTGGTGGCGCCCGATGCTCATCATCGTGGTGGCGCGCTCCCGGAACACCTCGGCCGACCATCCCGAGCCGTCGTCCGCGTTGACCAGGTTGTCGAACCAGCGACGGCGCTCGACCCGGTCGTCGTCGGACTCGCGGATCCGGCGCTTGGACCAGAACTCGGAGTCCGGCTCGCTGAAGGAGGCCATCGTGTAGAAGGCGGCCAGGAACTCGTGGTACTTCTCGTAGGTCTCCTGGTAGGCGCGGGTGTACCAGGCGTGCACGGTGTCGGCCTCGTCCGGGTGAGCCCCGAGGCGGTCGATGGCGGCCGCGGCGGACACCGCCGACTGGGCGGCCATCTGGACGCCCTGCGAGAACAGCGGGTCGGTGAAGGCGGCGGCGTCGCCGCTGAGGAACCAGCGCCCGCTGGAGTACTGCTCCGAGTCGTAGGACCAGTCGTGCACGATGCGCACCTGGTCGCAGCGCTCGGCCCCGTCGAGGATGGCCATGGCGCGGTCGGCCTTCGCCAGCGTCGAGGTGTAGAACTCCTCGTAGCCGCGCTCCTTGACCTCGTCGGCCTTCGAGCGGTCGACGACGAGACCGACGCTGTACACATCGCCCTTGAGCGGGATCATCCAGACCCAGCCGTCCTCGAAGGTGATCGAGAACGTGGTGCCCTTCAGGTCGCCCTCGAACGGGTCGGCCTTCTTGAAGTACGACCAGATCGCGAAGCTCCGGAAGTACTCGTCATAGCGGCGCTTCTTCAGCTGGCGGGCGAGCGGCCCGCCGGAGCCGCCGGCGTCGATGACGTAGTCGAAGGAGTCCTCCGTGACCTCGCCGGAGAGCTTGTACGAGACGGTGACGCGGTCAGGGTCGGAGATGTCCACGGCGGTCACGGGAGTGTCCATGTGGAGGGGGATGCCGCGCTCACGGACCTCGTCGACGAGCATGAGGTCGAACTCGCCGCGGTCGACCTGGATGGCGTGGTCGAGGACCCACGGCGCGGTCTTCGGGGTGGAGAAGGAGAACGTCCAGGGCACCTCGCCCTTGCCCCACAGGAAGGTCGCGGACGGCTTCTTGAGGAAGCCGGCCTCCTTGATCTTCTCCTCCAGGCCGAGGCGGTTGTAGATCGAGAGCGAGCCCGGCAGGAAGGACTCCCCGACCCGGTAGCGCGGGAAGGAGCCCCGCTCGAAGACCACGGCCTCGTGGCCGAGCTTGTTCAGGGTGAGGGCCGCCGCACACCCGGTCGGGCCGGCCCCGATGATGGCCACACGCTGCTGGTTCATGGCGATGTCCTTAAGGGTCTACTGGATGGGAAGGGACTTGATGCGGCTGGGCGCGAGGTAGGAACGGGCGTCCACGGCGTCCTCGAAGAGGGTGAGCCCCGCCTGGATGCGGCAGTCGTCGCCGACCGTCACGCCCGGTGCCAGCTGGCAGCCGATGCCGATGAAGTTCCCGGAGCCGATCGTGACCGTGTTGCCGGTGTGGAAGTTCGGCGAGATGAAGTTCAGGGAGCCGACGTGCGAGTGGTTGCCGATGCTCGACTTGTAGTGGAGGACGTTGAAGCTGCCGAGGGTGGCGTTGACCCCGATGTAGTTCTCGGGTCCGATGATGTTCCCGATCCCCCGCAGGGCGCCTTCCTCGACGGTCGAGGTGGGGTCCACCACGTTGATCGCGTCGAGGTTCCACGCCTCGATGTAGTCCCGGACGGCCATCGCCCGGAGCTCCATGTCCGCCACGGCCAGGACGACCCGGGTGCCGTCGGGCAGCGCCTCCCGGGATATCTCCTCCGACTGTCCTTCCGGAACGGTGACCTCCTCGCCCGGGAGGGCGAGGAAACGGTCGACGGCGTGTCCCGCGCCGCGCACGTAACGGGCGACTTCGGCAGCGAACTTGGATGCACCGAGGAGTACGACATCAGCCACGGTTCAGCTTCCTGTCCTTCTTGAAACGGGCCGAGAAGGCCGTCTGGGCGACGATGGTGACCTTGGCCGGCATCTTGAACGGCTCGACCTTCCCGTCGAGAAAGTCCCGTATGTGACGCCGTAGTTCGGCTTTGGCAAGGTTTCCGGCCGGCACCACCTCGACGTGGACGGCCTGGCCTGTGATGGAGTTGGGCATGCCGAAGACCACGCAGTCGGAGATCTCGGGACTGCCGAGGAGAATGGACTCCAGTTCGAGCGGAAGGACCTTCTCGCCGCCGACGTTGATGACCTCGGCCGCCCGGCCCTTGACCCTGATGTAGCCGTCCCCGGTCTCCTCGACCAGGTCGCCGGTGCGGAACCAGCCGTCCTCGGTGACGGCCTCGTTCGAGTAGTTCAGGTATCCGAGGAACTGGGTCCTCGTCCGCAGCTGGAGCTCGCCGTCGACGATCCGGTACTCGGAGCCGTCGTCCTCGATCCGGAAGGAGGTGCTGGAGGAGGACTTGCTGCTGGTGGTCGAGATGCCGGTCTCGCTCGTCCCGAAGGTCTGGAGCAGACGAGCCCCCGGGATCGCCGCGTGCACCCGCTTGAGGAGCTCCTCCGGCATCGGCTCGGTCCCGTACGTGATGAGCTTCAGGCTCGACAGATCGTGCTTCTCGTGGAACCCGCCGATCAGGACGAGGTTCAGGAAGGTCGGGCTGGTCGGCAGCAGCCGGATGCCGTACTTCTCGACGAGCGAGCAGATCTCGCCGGGGGTCCGCTCGGCGGGAACAACGGCGCTCGCCCGCGAACGCAGTACTCCGAGCAGCGAGTTGATCCCGCCGATGTGGTCCGCCAGCAGGAACAGCAGGACGTTGCGCGGGGTCCGACCGAAGTGCCCGGGCGCACCGGCTTTCTCCGCGAAGAGCGCGTCGAGGTTGTGGAGGATGGCCTTCGGCTTCCCGGTCGAGCCGCTGGAGAGCAGAACGAGACCGGACTCCCCGCCCGCCTTGAGGGCGCCGAGGCGCTCGGACGCCTCACCGCCGGCCGGCTCGTAACGCTCGACCGTCACCTCGTCGCCCACCTCGACGACGAACTCGGCGAGGCAGGTGTTCCGGACAGCGTCATAGGTGGTCTCGGTGAACGACACGATGGGGATCACGACGCTCCTGCGCAGGTACAGCGCGTAGAACGCCGCGATCTGCGAGAAGGAGAAGTCCCCGTGCAGGACGACGGTCGCCTGTGCGGACATCCCGGCGGCGTCGAACACCGACTCCAGCCGGTCGATCTCGTCCGCCAGCTCCGCGTAGGAATGACTGACGCCACGGTCGATGACGGCGACGCGGTCGTGCAGGCTCCTCAGCTGGGCCGTCAATGTGTCGCGCACTAGCGGACTCCTCCTAGATAAATCGTTTCGCCGGTGACGAACCCGGACTGCTCGGACGTCAGGAACTCCACCGGACCGACCAGGTCGTCGAACTCGCACATGCGGTCGATGGTCTGCCGCGCGAGCGCGTTGGCCCTGGCCTCCTCGGGGAGGGTCCGCGTCAACACCGTTCTGACGATCGGCAGCCCGAGCGCGTTCACCCTGATGCCGAAGGCCGAGAGTTCCTTGCTCATGACCCGGGTCGCCTGTTCGACAGCGCTCTTGCTCGCCGAATAGACCAACTGGCCGTCGAGCGACCACGGGACGGCGACCGTGGAAATGTTGAGGATGGACGTGCTCGCTTGGTCGCTCTTCTGCAGCAGTTTGGTCGCCTCGCGGCTGCACGCGAGCACGGCGAAGAAGTTGATCTCGAAGATGTTCCGAGTCGTCTCCTCCGGAGTCAGCATGAAGTGGTTCATGGTGGCCGTGCCCGCGTTGTTGACCACACTGTCGAGGTGGCCGAACTCCTGCCGGATGGACCGGAACATGCGTTTCAGCTGCTTCGAGTCGGTCAGGTCCAACTCGAAATGGCGGTACCCGGGGTGCTCGATCGAGGAGGAGCGCCTGCTGCAGCCGATCACGGTGTTCCCGCGCTGCAGGAAGTACTCCGCCAGGGACTTTCCGATACCGGTGCGGGTCCCGGTGATCAACATCGTCGTCATGGTGTCGCGGCCGTTCAGGCGCCGGTCGCGACCCCGGCCTCCTCGAGCTCACCGATGGCGAACTCGATGAGCCGGCGGGTGCTGCTGAAGGGACTGATCCGCTGCGAGACCGCCTTCTCCGAGGTCAACGAGATCTCGACGTCGAACTCGTCCTCGATCGCCTCCTCCACGCGCGCGAGGAAGTTCACCAGCTGCATGGAGTCGAAGACGGCCGAGTTCCCGTAGAAACTCACGTCCAGCGGGTTGTCCGTGGAGATCTTCTGATCCCGCCGCTCGTTCAGTTCGCTGATGACGTCGAGGATGATCTTGAGCAAGCGTTCCTGCATGGTCTTCTCCTTGCTGGGTTCAGAGATGTCCGGTGGGGTGGGACGGGTGGGCGACGCTCAGGGAGCCGCTTCGGCCATCTCCGTCTTCGATTCGGCCTGCGCGAGTCTCGCGCCCACTGCCGCGATCAGGCCGGCCGCGACGACGAACACCGCCGCGAGGACGACCATTCCCTTCGCCCCCCAGGTGATGAGCACGGCGACCAGAGCGGGTCCCACGATGTTCGAGACGGATCCACCGAGGCTGAAGACGCCCAGGTACTCGGCCCTCTTGGATTCCGGGGCGTGGCGGATGGACAGTTCCCACGCCCCCGCCCCCTGGAAGAGCTCCCCACAGGTGAGCAGGAGGATCGCCGCCCCCAGGATCGTGACGCTCAGCCAGACATCGGTGTACATCGACGGAATCAGCAGCAGGCTGAAGAGCGCGAGCGCCACACCGGACCGCAGGAGGGACCGGGTGCCGTCCGCGGTGCTCTTGATGTTCTTCGCGAAATGCACCTGGAAGACGATGGCCAGGACGGTGTTGATGAAGAGGAAGACGCTGAGCAGGGCCTCCGGCGCGTTCGTCGATTCGACGAGCCACAACGGGATGGCGACGCCGAGCAGTACCGGATGCAGGAAGAGGATCCCGTTGACGGCGGAGAGCGCCAGGTACTTGCGGTCCTTCGCGACGTCGACGAGTCCGGCGTACCACTTCTGCGTGTTCGGCTCCGCGGACGAGGTATCGATGTCCAGGAAGCGGAACACCACGGACGACATCACGCTGCAGGCGGCTCCGGCCAGGATGATCGACCTCAGCCAGGGCAGTCCGCCCATCGAGATCAACGGTGCCGCCGCGAGGGTTCCGATGGACATCCCGACGTTGATGACGGAGCTGATCACCCCCAGCATCCGGGTGCGGTCGGCACTGCCGGCGGTCGTGTTGACGAGCATCTGGACCATGGGGAAGATCGGGCCCTGCGTGATCATCACCATGGAGGCGCAGAGGGTGAACGTCAGCATCCCGTCGGAGAAGGCCAGCGCCACGAGCCAGGCGGCGCGCCATAGTTGGAGCGTCCGCAGCAGAGTGAGCGGGCCCAGGCGCTTCGCGAGGAGCGTGACGGGAACGGTGGTCAGGAAGCCGACGAGGCCGGCGATGGTCAGACCGATCCCGACCTGGGCCGCCGTCAGACCTATCCCCTTCAGGAAGTAGAGCGTGCTGCCGGTCAGGTAGAACCCGCTGCCGGAGGCGTTGACGACGACGCCCCAGGCGATGATGCGGTGGTTCCTCCCGGGGAGGGAGTAATCGCTGACCAGCTTCTTGACGCCGTTCCCGATCATCGTCCGGCTACCGGTGCGTCGAGCGGGGTGAGCCGCATCTCGATGAGCGACTCCGCCTTGTCAAGGATGCTGCCGCACTCCTCGGGGCTGTCGGCGACGACGATGACGGCGAGCACCCGCGGCTCCAGGCCGCGCGGGGGAAGCCGGAGCGAGGTGGGCGGCTGGATCAGGCGGACCACCTCCACGACTCCGTCGAGCTGTTCGGCAGCGGCGGTGTCGACGGACTCGACGGTCCCGTCCTCGGCCGGGAAGAGGAACCTGATCTCGACGCACCGGTCGCGCACCTGCTCGATGTCGGGCCGGTGCCCCAGCGCGATCGACACCGCGGCGGACGTCAGGTCGACACCGGTCGCCAGGTGGCCGAGGAGGGGGATGAAGTCGCCGCCGAGCCGTCCGTTGAGCTCGATCAGCTTCGGACCCGACGACGACAGCCGGACCTCGGCGTGCGTCACGCCGTCGGTGATGCCCAGGTCGCGGTGGGTCTGGACGAGCATGCTCCGCACGTCGTCAGCCCACTCCTCCTCGCGCCACGGGGCGACAAGGTGTCCCACCTCCTGGCAATAGGGCTCGAAGCCGAGGCGCTTGCGCGCCACGTTCACCGGGTGCACCTCGCCCTCGAAGACCACGGAGTCGATGCTGATCTCCGGGCCGTCGACGTACTCCTCCACGATCGAGCCGCCGAGCGGGGTGAGTCCGGGGAAGCTGCTCGCCGAGGTCATGGCAAAGTGCTCGACGAGCTCCTCCCGGTTGTTCGCCTGGGCCACGCCCACGCTGCCCGCGAGCGAGCGCGGCTTGACGACGACCGGGTAGCCGAAGGACTCGGCGGCTTCCAGGGCCTGCTCCTCCGTGTCGACGCGTGCGAACCGGATGAGGCCGGTGGTCTGCCGGGTCCGGGTGGAGAGCTTGTCCCGGCAGTTCGTGGCGGCCGCCGGTGACATGTGGCGCATGCCGAGCCGCGCGGCCGCGGCCGCGGTGTCCTCCAGGAGGACCTCGGCCCATGTCATGACGCCGACGTTGCCGTCGTGCTCCGCGAAGAGATCGCCGATCGCCTCCACCAGCGAATCGGGCTTGGTGTCGGAGACCTGCCGGTGAGCCGTGATGTATTCGTGCTCCCAGGTCGCCTGCGAGGTGCTGACGAGGGCGATCCGGGCACCTCCGGCGACCGCCTGGTACGCGTACTCACGGTAGACGCGCTCGCCGGAGCCGACGAAGACGACCAGGTCGGGGGCGGCCGGGTCGACGGGACGGCAGCGGAAGTCGTAGGCATCGACCGTCCGTTCGACCTTCGCCAGCACCTCGGCGCTGGAGCGCCCGCGGAACCGGAAGCGCGCCCCGGAGTTCTCGTAGCCGTGCTCGTATCCGGGGGTGGCGACGATCGTCTGGCCCCGGATCGGGCGGACGGTCTCGTACGGGCCCTCCTCGGCGGACAGGGCGAGCTCGGACGCGACGACGCGGCACGGCCGGACCTCCGGCGTCTTCATCAGCAGCCAGCCGACGCGCTCGGTCTCCTCTACGGGCGGCAGCGACCGCGCCTCGTCGGGAACCGGGTCCCCGACCTGGAGCGCGAAGGTGGCCTTCATGAGGTCGATGCCGTGGATCTCGCGCCACAGGAAGGGGATCTCGGCCCCTCCGGGCCGGGCTCCGATCTCCAGGAACTGCAGCTCCGGCGCGTCCTGCGAGCCGGAGACGAAGAGCTCCAGGTGGAAGACGACAGGGCCGGCGCCGAGGGCGGTGGTGGTCCGGGTGGTGAAGTCCTCGATGCGGGCGAGGAGCACCGGGTCGTCGATCTCGACCGACCCGAGCGGCTCGCCCTTGGTGTAGCCGAAGCAGGTGTTGACGTATCGCGACGCCCGCCAGGCCCCGAGCCCGAGCCCGTCCCCCAGGCTGATCCCGTCGGCGTGCAGGATTTCGTACGGGAGGTAGGGCTGCACCAGGAGGATCTCGTCGAGCGGGAAGACGAACGCGGCGAGATCGTCGGCGGAGTCGAGGCGCGTGACGCCGATGCTGGAGGTGCCGCACGCCGGCTTGAGCAGGACGGGCCAGCCATGCTCGTCGGCGAACGAGCGCACCACCTGGTGGTCGACCGCGTGCACGGTCGCGGGCACGGCGACACCGGCCTCGGTCAGGCGTTCTGCCATGACCAGCTTGTCGCGGAACGGCGCGAGCTCCGCCGGGGTCTGACCGGGGACGCCGAGTTCCTCACGGAGGACCGCGGCGAGGTCGAGGTCCGATTCGTTGAGCGCGACGATGCGGTGGGGTACGCCGTACTCGGAGACGAGCTCCTCGACGGCGCCCCTGAGCAGGCGCGCGTCCTCCGTGCTTGCGACCTCCTTCACCGCTGCCGCTGCACTGGGAATAGAGCCGAGCGACCATGGTGCGGCAACGTACGTGACCGTGTTGGCGGCGTGGTCGATGTACGACTCGTACTCCGCGAAACAGTCAGTCCATTGATGCAGAATCATGATGTGCTTCGACACTATTCCTCCAGGACAGTGCAGGGGGTGGATGCGCAACTGGTGACTGAACCAGCCGGCGGTTCGTTCGTAAGAGCGGTGAATTCGGGCGTCCCGGAGGCGTCGAGCGGCCATTGCGTCTGTCCTGACGTCCTGGCATATGAAGAGGCCACTATCCAATAGTCAAGGCTTTCGCCTGCACTCCACCCGATGACGGCAGAAGGGGCGCATAACGACAGTGTTCACGACCGGTTCGCCTACTCCAGTCCTTTCGCAGTGGGTCTTCACGGGCGGGCGCGGAGGTCGCTGCCGCCGGACACGAATGGCCGAGATGGTCGCGATCCATGGTTTCGCCGAGCGGCTCCGTCGCGGCTCTCCCTTGCCAGTCGGCAACGCCGCGACGGAGGTCGCAGAACCGGCGACCATTACTCGGGCCGGGAATCCGCCTCCAGGGAAGCCGTGAGGAGGATCTCCTCGATCAGGCGGAGGACGTCGGTGATCCTCGTGTAATCGGTCGCCGAGGAATTCTCTTGGAGCGTCGAGACGACAGCCTCGCCCTCCTGCACCTGGAGGTAGAGCGGCGCGCCGATGTTGCGGCCCGTGGTGCCGGTCTCCAGGCCCTCCGGGATGGAGAGCTGGTCCTTCTGATATTCACCCATGTAGTTGAAGAAGTAGGTGAAGAGCCCGCTCACCGATCCGTCGAAGCAGCCGTTCACCGTGCCCGTGAAGCCGTGTTCGGCCGCGATCTCCAGCATGTCGTCGACGTTGTACTCACCATGCCGGTAGGACCTGAACAGCTCCCAGTGGACCTTGGTGGCGAAGGCGCCGAACGGCTCGTCCGGGTCGGTGGGGACAACGAGGGGAATGAGCTGGTCCTGCGTCGTGAGCAGCTTCTCCCAGCGCGGGTCGCTGCGGTTGTTGGTGAAGACCGCGACCATGATCTCGTCCAGGCCGTCGAACTGCGCGGCGGCGCGGCAGTAGGCGCTGAGGATGACCGAGGGGAGCGAGAGCTGGTAGGCCCGGGCGATCCGGTGGAGGGCGTCGGTCTGCTCCGCGGTGCCGTAACGGCCCCAGCGACCGTTGACCGAATGGGGCGCCTCGTCGCGGACCATGGTCGGCGCCTTGCCGAAGATCTTCTGCCAGTGCTTGCGGGCCGACCTCCGGCGCGTCTCGTTGGCCTCGGACCACTGCTCCTCCGCCAGCGATCGGCACGTCGGGACCTCCCCGCCGGGGAGGACGCCCACGGAGAGGAGCGTCAGGAACTCCCGCTGCAACTGGTTGACCGACCAGCCGTCCGTCGCGATGTGGTGGAGGCAGATGGCCAGCCAGCGGATTTGACCGTTCTCGGCCACCAGAGTCATCCGCCAGGGCGGGTCGATGGCGAGGTCGAAGGGCTCGCCGCCGAGAGAATCCGCCGCCTTCACCGGCTCGGTCTCCTGCGGCGGGCCGGCGATGACGACCGGCTGCGGCGGGAGAACGATCTGCGTGGGGTTCTCGCTGTCGATGTCCTCGTAACGCGTACGGAGCGCCTCGTGCCGCTCCTGCAGGGCGGTCAAGACCTCTTCGACCTGCTTGTGGGTGGTTCCCGCGGGCAGCTCCCACACCTGGGGGAGATTGGCCGCCAGCGGGTCGATGTTCTGAATGGAACGCAAGAGTGACAGCTGCCCGAAAGTGACGGGGGCCCTGGCGACTTCATTCGCGTGCATGCGGGATAGCCTTTTCGTGCCGTTGAATCGGGTTGCAGGCAATGCTCCAAGGCGCGGAGGGCCGTCCTGGAGGTGGGAACAGACACCTGAGATTCGATGTGACATCGTTGACACGTGGGCGCACGTCAAAGCAGCCCAGCCTCAGGGAATCGCTGAAGTGAAGGGGTAATCGGCAGTCGTTCCGGGCCAGCCTCGTCGCATGGCTCGCCGGTGCCGAGGGGATCGACATGGGAATTTGCCGTTGGCACTGTCAGGAATCTTGAACCACCATCGAAGATTGGTCAAGACCTGCCCACTTTTCGAGACAGTTTCCCGGTGGCCAGAGATAGCGGAATCAGCAATTCCCCCCAGGACAGGAATGTCCGATTCGCATTCTTCCTGCGACATTCAAGAGGAACCTCGTGCCGTGGTCACGCCCCGTCGGGAGCGAAGAAGGCGGAGAGCGCCGCCGCAACCGCCTTGGCGTCGTTCTCCATCGGGATGTGGCCCGCGTCAGGAACGCGTACCAGCTCGGTGTGCGGCATCTCCTCGGCGAAGCGCGCGGCGTACGCGATGCCCTGGAAGCTGTCGTCCTCGCCCCACACCAGCAGCTTCGGCATGCCCGAGCGGCGCAGCGCCGGAACCAGGTCGAGGGTGTAACGGCTGTCGGCCGCGCCGGCCAGCGCCATCCAGGAACGACCGACGCGCAGACTGCGCCAGGGGTCGAGGTATTCGGAGATCTCCTGCTCGGCGGCCGGCCGTCCCAACGCGGCGGTGACCGCGGTGCGCCGGGCGGCAAGCAGTTCCTCCACGCTCGTGGCGGCCACCACCTCGGGGTTCCGGAACCGCTCCACACCCGGCACCGGCCACGAGTCGTAGGTCACCGAGTTGACCAGCGCCAGCCGGGCGACCTCGGTGTCCCCGCCGACCGCGAGGTGCTGGGCGACGGCTCCGCCGATGTCGTGGCCCGCCACCCGCAGCGGCTCGTCGGCGCCCACGGCGGCGGCGAAGCGCCTCACCCAGCCGGCGAGCGCGGGCACGGCGGCGGATTCGAGGTCCAGTTCGCCGGCCGACTGGCCGAGGCCGGGCAGGTCGACGGCGATGGGCCGCAGCCCTGCTGCTGCCAGCTCCGTCAGCACCGGCAGCCACACCCGGCTCCAGTAGGTCCCGTGCAGCAGCAGGACGGTCGTCCGGTCCGCGCGGTCGTCCACTCCGGCCGCAGTGAGGTAGCTGGCGGGCCGACCGTCCACATCGACGGCCTTGCGGGTGACGGATATCGACGACATGTCGCCTCCGGAGTCGTGTCCTCAACGTTGGAGGACACGACCTTCCTGGCTGAAAACAGGACCGTCAAATACCATTCCCGGCATGGCACCATAGGCCAGTCGGCATAGTTGCAGGTGGGCAGCCGAGTGCACGGGGGAGGCGTGAAGAGTGCAGCTGTCGCAGTTGCGGGTTTTGCTGGCTGTTGCCGAGCACGGCGGGTTCACCGCCGCAGCAGAGCAGACCGGCATGTCTCAACCACACGTCAGCCGGTCGATCGCCGCACTGGAGGCTGATCTGGGCGCGGCGTTGCTCGTGCGGCGCCGGGACGGTGTCGCCCTCACTGCGGCCGGGCAGCAGGCCGTCGCCCGGGCCCGGGAGACGGTGCGGCACTTCGACCTGATCCGCCCGGATGTAGCGGCTGCCGCCGGGCAAGTGGCGGGACCCCTGAGGCTCGCGAGTCTGCCGAGCGCCACCGGGACGCTGATCGCCGCCCGGCTGCGCACGTTCAGCGACCGTTACCCTCAGGTCAGCGTGCGCCTTCTGGAGGGTTACAGCCTGGAGATACGCGGATGGCTCGAGAACGGAGCCGCGGAGATAGGCGTGGTGATCCTCCCGGAGTCCGGGATGCACACGGTGCCACTGGGGGCGGACACGATGGTCGCGCTGCTGCCGCGCGGGCACGCACTCGCCTCGGCGGAGAGGGTCGCCGTACGAGCACTGGCGCGCGAGCCGTTCATCCTGACGACCGGCGGGTGCCGTCCGACCATCCTCGACGCCGTGCGCCGAGCCGACGCCACCCTCGACGTCGCCTACGAGGCCGGCGAACTGTCGACCATCATCGCGATGGTGGAAGCGAGTCTGGGCGTCAGCATCGTGCCGACCCTGGGCCTACCCACAGATCTCGGCGACGCCGTCACCCGCCCCTTGGACGTACCGATCTCCAGGGCCCTCGCCCTGGCCGTGCCCTCCCTCGACGACTGCACTCCTGCCGCCCGGGCGTTCCTGGACCACGCACGTGTCCTCTGAAGTGGTGCGGGAACCACACCGGCGTCCCATCGCCGACCTCGGCGTGAACGCCCGCCTGAACGCAGGCTTCGACATCTACACCGAGCCGGGCACCGGCATGAACCACGGCTTCGCCACCATCAGCACGGGCGACGGCTACCGCCTGTACGGCATCGACGTCCTGACCGGCAGCGCCGTCGACAAGGGTGCCTTCCCGAAGCATCGCCAGGTCACCGACCTGGCGATGCCCGTCAACCAGAAGTAAGGGCGGCCTGGCGGACGTCCCCGGTCGGCGCCCGCCGCGGGCCTCGGCGTGACGACTCGAAGCGGGCGGGCGAGGAGACAACGCCGGTGGGCCGGCATCCCTCGAAGTGAGGGATGCCGGCCCACCGGCTGCTGACGCGGCCCCAAGAGGAGCGAGGGTCGAGCTCGGCGGCTACTTGGGCATGAGGACGGTGTCGACGATGTAGACGTTGGCGTTGGCGGTCTTGACGTTGCCGCAGACGACCTTGGAGGTGTCGTTGACGGTGTAGGCCTCGCCGGAGCCGGCGGTGGTGATCATGCCCTTCTGGAGCGTTTCGAAGGAGCCGTTCTCCAGCTGCTTCGGCGTGAGCTTCTGGCCGACCACGTGGTACGTGAGGATCTTCGTCAGCGTGGCCTTGTCGGCGAGGACCTTGTCCAGGTCGGCCTTCGGGATCTTGGCGAAGGCGTCGTTGGTCGGCGCGAAGACCGTGATGTTCTCCGCGTTGTTGAGGGTGTCGACCAGACCGGCCTTCTTCACCGCGGTGACCAGGGTCGACAGCGCCGGGTTGTTCGACGCGGCGGTCGCGACCGGGTCCTTGGCCATGCCGTCGAACGAACCGGCCCCGTCCTCGGGCACACCGGCACACGCCGGGCCGAAGGGCTGGTCCATGGCCGTCGCGTCCTCGGTGGGCGCCTCGCTCTGCGTCGTCGGGGCGGCGGAGGCCGTGGTGGGTGCGGCCGCGTCGCTGCCGCCGTCGGAGTCCGAGCACGCGGCGAGCGAGAAGGGGAGGACGGCGGCGGCGGCCACGGCGATCGCGCCACGGCGGATGCGGAGAGTGTTCATCTTTGTTGCTCCTATGAAGTATTGGTTGCTCTGTATCGGAATTGCGGGGTGGTTCTTTCCGGACCTGAGGAAGGTCCGGTGGTCTAGGTGACGGTGACGAAGACGCTGTGCCAGCCGCTCGCCCCGTCGGGGATGGTCCGCGCCCGCTGTTCGGTCTGGATCTGACCGGTGGCGTCCGTGGCGCGGACGGTGAGGGTGTGTCCGCCGGGGGTGGCCTGCCAGCGGTAGGACCACTGGCGCCAGGTGTCGACGGTGGCCTGGGCGGCGAGGTCGGCGTCCTGCCAGGGCCCGTCGTCGACGCGTACCTCGACCCGGGAGATGCCCCGGCGCTGGGCCCAGGCGACGCCGGCGACCGTGACGGTGCCGGCGGCGGGACGGGCGAAGGGCTTCGGCGTGTCGATGCGTGCCTGGGTCTTGATCGGGGCCTTGCGGGCCCATTTCCGCTTCACCCAGTAGGGGTCGTAGGTGTCGAACGTGGTGAGCTCGATGTCCTCGATCCACTTGCAGGCGGAGACGTATCCGTAGAGACCGGGGACGAGCATCCGGACGGGGAAGCCGTGGTCGAACGGCAGGGGTTCGCCGTTCATGCCCAGGGCGAGCATCGCGTCCCGCCCGTCCATCACGTCCTCGACCGGCGAGCCGAGCGTCATGCCGTCCACCGAACGCGCCACCAGCTGATCGGCCTTGCCGCCCCGTGAGGGAGGCCGCACACCGCACTCGGTGAGCAGGTCGGACAGGCGTACGCCGAGCCAGCGGGCGTGGCCGACGTAGGGCCCGCCGACCTCGTTCGAGACGCACGTCAGCGTGATGTCCCGTTCGATCAACGGGCGGGCGAGGAGGTCGTCGAGCGTGTACGTGCGAGGCCGTGCGACGCCCTTGCCATGGATCCGCAGCCGCCACGTACCGGCATCGATCTTGGGCACGACGAGAGCGGTGTCAACCCGGTAGAAGTCCCGGTTCGGGGTGGTGAACGCGCTGATCCCTGGCACCTTGAGCTGGGCTCCGGCCGGAACGGGGGGTGCCGGTGACGCCGGTGCGGGCAGGCGGAGGTTGTTGCGGGAGGTGACCGCTCCCTGTCCGCGCTGCTGCGACAGCACCCGTCCCAGTACCCCCGCTCCGGTGGCAGCGGCAGCGGTCACGGCCGCGGTGGTGAGGAACCCCCGCCGGCTCCACCCGCCCCCGGCGCCCTCATCACCTGTCAGGGAGCGGGAGGAGGAGGCCTTGCCGACGAGGACGTACAGCACGGCGGCTCCCGCCACCGCACCGGCCATGGACGGCAGTGCGTCTCCCACGCCCGCGGTGTCCGGCCTGCTCAGGGCGGCGGCCGACCCGACGACCCCGAAGAGCAGGACTCCGGCCGCCCCCACCCGCCTGTACCGAAGCGCCAGAACGCCCAGGGCGACCGCGAACAGGCCGAGGAGGAGCAAGATGCCGAGTTGCAGGACGACCTTGTCGTTCTCCCCGAACGTCCGGATCGCGAAGTCCTTCACCGGCGCGGGCGTCCGGTCGATGACCGCGCCGCCCACCACCGTCACCGGCCCCGCCTCGGGCCTGACCAGGGCAGCGGTCAGCTCGGCCACCGCGAGCGCGGTGAACCCGGCCAACAGGCCGGCCAGCGCCCCGAGAGAGGACCGGGAGAGGGTGTTACGGAAGGTGCTCACACATGCCATTCGGCAGCACCCGTCCGACGGATTGGTCTGTCACCCGAAAAGTTCGTCGGCGGCCGCGGAGAGTTCAGGTCTGGCCGACCGGGGCCGCCGGAGCGGCGGTCTCGGCAGCGGCATCACCACCGAGCCCAGGCACACCAGTTGGGGGCACGGGTCCTTCGGCAGGACGGCGGGTCGCCAAGCCCTGTGACCGAGGTCGAGGATGAGGGCCGGGACGAGGAAGAGACGCACCAGGAGCGCGTCGATCAGAACACCGACGGCGACGACGCAGCCGATCTGGGCGAGGTAGAGAAGAGGCATCACGGTCAGGGCGGCGAAGGTGGCGGCCAGGATGATGCCGGCCGCGCTGATCACACCACCCGTGCTGACGAGCCCCTGCCGAACCCCGGACACCGTGCCCGCTTCGAGTGCTTCGTTCCGGACTCGGTGGACGAGGAAGATGTTGTGGCGCCGATGACCAGGACGAAGACGATGCCCTGGACCTGGCCGTCGAACGTCAGCCAGCCGGCCCGGACGAGTGCGTACAGCGTGGGGGAGGCCATGGCCAGGGCGAGCAGCGCAGCGGCGAGCACCAGCGCCGGCATGACCACGCTGCGGTAGACGAGCAGCAGGATCAGCAGTACGCCGGCGAGGGACACGGCGTGCCGTCGGTGTGGGCGAAGGCGGTGTCCAGATCGGCCTGTGCGGTTGCCGGGCCCGCCAGGTGCACGTCGGTACCCGGAACCGCGTCCGCCGCCTTCCTGATGTCCGAGAGCCGGCCGGGCAGGTCGTCCGGTCCGGCGGTGACGACTGCGGTCAGGGCCATCCCGTCCCGCGACATCGCCGGCTCCGCGTCCGGACGCGATCCGGTGATGCCCGCGACGATCCGGCGCGCCGCGGAGTGCTGTGTCGAAGTGAGCCGGCCGCCCGCCTTCGAGCTGGTCCACACCACAGCCAACGGCAGGGCCTCGTCCGCGCCGCTCGGGTTGAGCAGAGCGGCCACCGCGGCGGACTCCGCGTCCGCCGGGAGCTGTGCCGCCTGGCCGGTCTCTGTCACCTCACCGAGGCGCACCGTGCAGGGGCCGGCGATACCCGCGAGGGCCAAGCACAGCAGGAGCATGACCAGCGCGCCAGGCCGGTTGAGCCCACGCATGACTCGTTCCCTCTTCCGTCCTGGGGTCCGGGCCGGGCCACGGGCGCCGGGCCGATGTCGTCCAGGGGCTCCTCCCCGTCCCGCCCTGGGCAGCACCGCTGTCCTGAAGAGCCGACCGCCCGAGACGGGGCTTGAGATCGTCCGAGCTCCCGGTGCGGATGTCCTCAAGCCGCTGCCCCGCGGCAGCGGTCCACCGTCGTGATCACCGGCGACCGGTGAAGGGAGCGGGGAGAGGAGCTGCCGGCGGGCTGTTCACAGCCCGCCCGCAGCCGACCCGCCCGGGGCAGCGGCTCCGAATGCACGAAGCGCCGGATGCGCCCCTGCCCGCGGCCCGGGCCGGTCACCGATCCGCGCCGCCTCGCTCAAGGCGCTGGACCGGAGCCTGAGAGGACTGCAGAGATCAGGCGTTGACGCAGGCGTTGCCGAACGTCGGATTCAGCAGACCGATGACGCTGATTGTGTTCCCGCAGGCGTTGACCGGGACGTGGACCGGTACCTGGATCAGGTTGCCGGATCCGACGCCGGGCGAGTACGCGGCGACACCCTGCGCCCCCGTGTCGGCCGCGGCCAGCGCCGCTCCCCCGACCACCACTGCACCAGCCGCCGCCGCTACCGCCAGACTCTTGCACAGACGAACCATTGCGCTGCCTCCGAAGTCAAGGACGTGCCCGTCGTGCGGATGTCCCGCACGACGGGTGAGGGAACCGGTGAACACTCCGGCCCCTCGCCGCCTTCTTCGGTCCCCCCTGACCGTCGGCTGGGTCAGGAGCACCCCGTTCACTCGCACGAGGGAACCGACAGCCGCTCCGGTGACAGAAGTCCCCGCCCATCCGCACGCGCGTCCGCTACGAAGAGTGTTCAGAGACCACCCTTCGGGTTCCGCGGCCCGTCTGCCGGTGTGGCAGCCGGCCTTTACGACGACGACCAAGGACGCACATGCGATGGACACACAGCCGCGTCCGCTCCGCGCAGGCCGCGGCCGACCGCGAACAGTCCCAGGCCGCTCGCGACCACTCCCCCGCATACGACCAGGTCGCCGAACAGGTGGAGACCCGCCTGGAGAGCGAACAGGTCCGCCGTTGCCTGCGCGGCCTGACCGAACTGCAGCATCAGGCCGTGACCCTGGCCTACTACGGGGGGCTGACATACCGCGAGGTCGCCGAAGCCCTGCGCACGCCTCTTCCCACCGTCAAGACACGCATGCGGGACGGGCTGATCCGGCTCCGCGACTGCATGGGGGTGACCACGTGAGACAACACCAGTTCGACATCCACACCCTCGCGGCCGCCTACGCCCTCAACGCCCTGGACCCGGCCGAACGGACGGAGTTCAGCGGCCATCTCCAGCGCTGCGAGGAGTGCCGCAAGGAAGTGGCCGAGTTCGAGGCGACCGCCGCGCGGATGGCCGCGGCCGCGGCCCAGGCCCCACCGGCCACCATGAAGCAGCGGACGATGAACGCCATCGACGGCGTACGCCAAGCCCCGCCACACGTGCCCCTCACCGCATCGGCGACGAGCCTCGCAGGGGGACTGCGACGGAGAACCCTGCACTTCGGGCTGGCCGCGAGCCTGGCCGCCGCCGCATCGTTCGCGGGCCTCTCCGCCTGGCAGTACGAGGAAAGGGAGGACTCCCAGCAGCGGGCCCGGCAGGTTCAGCGGCAACTCGATTCCTTCAGCAGCGTTCTGGCCGCTCCGGATGCCCGCTCCGTGCACGGGAAGGCCGCCAACGGCGCCCTCACCAGTGTCGTCACCTCCGACCGTCAGAACAAGGCCGTCTTCACCGCCACCGGCTTGCCCGCCCCGGCGTCGGGCCGGGCGTACCAACTGTGGCTGGACAACGAGGGAACGATGCGCCCGGCCGGATTCATCCACTCGGACGGCACCGTCCTCGTCGCCGGCGATCCCTCCGACGCCACCGCGGTCGGCCTCACCCTCGAACCCTCCGGGGATCCGCACAGCCCACCACGGCCCCCCTGCTCCTGATGAACCTGCGCGCGTGACCACACCCCCTGCCACCGCGGCGAGGCACACCGACGCTTCTCGCTCTCGATCCGGTCGCCCCGCCCTTGACGGTGATCCTGCCTCGCCTGTGTCCGGCGGGTACAGGGCGGCCACGTCCAGACGCAGCACAGCGTCCGCCCTCGTGGCGGACTCGTGTGGCTTCTCTCACTGCGTCCTCTGGCGGAGGCAGACGTCCAGGCACCACAGGGCGGGCGGCGACCGGGCTCTCCGCGAGGCCCTTGGTGCGGTCCGGCCGCGCCCCCGGCGGCCGGATGGCCCCACCACAGGTCGCGATGTGCACCGTAGGGGCTCCTCCGCAGCAGTTCTCGATACCGCGACGCTGGTAGTCGCGGACATGACTCCGGTTAGGCTGTCAGGGCCTGCCGCCCGTCTGGGGCCGCAGCGAGGAAGGCGGACAGCAATGCCCCAGTCGGCTTCAGCCGCCGGCCGGCCGGATGAACGCGCGGTGCCGCTGCCTGCCGTCGAGGCGCGGCGGATCGACGCGATACGCCGCTACAGCATTCTGGACACCCCGCCCGACGGCGCGTTCGACCGTATCGCGACGATGGCGGCCCGGCTCTTCGATGTGCCGGTGGCCACGGTGACGATCGTGGACGTCGACCGGATCTGGTTCAAGGCCGCCCACGGACTGGACGGCGTCGTCGAGATCGGCCGCGACCCGGGCCTGTGCGCCTCGGCGGTCCTGAGCGATGACGCCCTGGTGATCCCCGACACCCTCACCGACCCCGTCGCCTGCGCCAACCCCCTGGTCACCGGCCCGCTGGGGGTGCGCTTCTACGCGGCCGCCCCGATCATCACCGCCGAGGGACACCGGCTGGGCACGGTCAACATCCTGGACACCAAGCCCCGCTCCATCACCCCCGGCGACACCGCCACCCTGACCGACCTCGCGGCCATCGTCATGGACGAGCTGGAACTGCGGTTGTCCGCCTTGCACGCGATACGCCACGAGCAGCAGCAGCGGGAGGCCGAGAGCCGGTATGCCAAGGCCCAGCGCCTGCGGGCCGAAACGGAGGCGGCTGCGCGCGAACAGGCGGAGAAGGGCAAGGCGGCGATCGCCGAGTTCGCCTCGACTCTCCAGCGCACCCTGCTGCCACCGGCCCTGCCGGTCGTCCCGGGCCTGGAGCTGGCCTGCCACTACCACACCGCCTCGGTCCACAACGTGGGCGGCGACTTCTACGACGTCTTCCCCCTGGAAGGCGGCCGGTGGGCCCTGTTCCTGGGAGATGTGTGCGGCAAGGGCGCCGAAGCCGCCGCCGTCACCTCCCTGACCCGCTACACGCTGCGGGCCGCAGCCCAGATCGACCCCGACCCGGTGACGGTACTGGACGCCCTGAACACCGCGCTGCTGTCGGATGTCGCGGCCGGAAGCCGCTTCTGCACCGCTGTCTTCGGCGTCCTCACTCCCGAGGAGACCGGTTTCAGCCTGACGCTGGCCAGCGGCGGCCATCCCCCCTCCTACCACCTGCGTCCCGGCGCCGACGGCGACCGGCCGGTGCAGGTGGAAGAGGTCCGCCCCCAGGGCGGCATGCTCATCGGCGCCCTCACCGGCGCGCACTTCGCCGCCACCACACTGCGCCTGGAGCCCGGCGAGAGCCTGTTCCTGTACACGGACGGGCTGACCGAGGCCCACACCGGCGACGGCACCAGGATCGGCGACGAAGGGCTGGGCGCCTTCCTCGCCGACCGCGCCGGGCCCCTGACCGCCGGCGCCCTGGTGCAAGACGCCGTCGCCCTGATCGACTCCCTGCCCCAGGGCGTCGGCGACGACGTCGCCCTGCTGGCCCTGTCCGTCCCCACCGCGCGAAGCGCTGACGAGCCCGGCACAGCCGCCGCCACCGCCCACACCACCGCCCCCGCCGACGGCCAGGAGCACTGACCACCCCGTGACGGACGAACTGCACCTGGCTCTCCAGGACACCCACGGCCCCCTCAGTGTGGTCGCGGTCAGCGGCGACATCGACTTCCACACCGCGCCGCGCCTGCGCGCCGGCGGACTGGAACTGATCGGGCAGGGCCACCGCCGGCTCATCCTCGACCTCACCGGCGTCACCTTCTGCGACTCCGCCGGCCTCAGCGCCATGATCGGCCTCTGGCACGCCGCTCAGGAGGCAGGGGGATCCCTCGCCCTGGCAGCCGTCCCCGACCGCTTGTTGAACATCCTGACCGTGACCGGACTCCGCGCCGTCCTGCCCGTCCACGCAACCGCTGCCGAGGCGCTCGCTCCCCACCAACAGGGCGCCTGACAGACGAAGACGCGGGCCCGCTCCTCCTACGCCCACGTCACCCCCGTCGGGACGGCCTTCCGCCTGCCCCCACCCCCGGCCTTCCGGTTAGCCGGCCTGTGGCGACCAAGTCCCCACGACACCGACCACGGCCGCCCTCACCACCAATCCGCCCGGCACTCGGCTGCGAAGTACGGGTGAAACCGCCGCGACCAGCGGCGTGTCGAGTGGCGGGAGCGCTGTGGTGGAACACCGGAAGGCAGCGGTGGTCGGGGCCGGGGTGGCGGGCCTGAGCGCCGCCTATGTCCTGGCCTCCTCGTACGAGGTCACCCTGTACGAGGCCGACGGACGGCTGGGCGGCCACGCCCACACCCGGGAACTCCCGGGCGCCGGCGGGGGGACGGTCGCGGTGGACTCGGGGTTCATCGTGCACAACGAGCGCACCTACCCCACGCTGCTGCGTCTGTTCCGGGAGCTCGGGATCACCACGCAGGACGCCGAGATGAGCATGTCGGTGCGATGTGACGGCTGCGGCCTCGAATACGCGGGCGCCCGTGGCCTCGCGGGGTTGTTGCCCGGCCGGGCCGCTCTGCGGGCGCGCTATCTACGGCTGCTGGCCGAGGTTCCGGCCTTCCACCGAGGAGCGCGACGTCTTCTGGCCCAGCGGCCGTCCTCGACTGTCACGTTGGGTGAGTTCCTGCGCGAGGGCAGGTTCTCCTCGTACTTCGTCAGCCATTTCGCCCTTCCCCTGGTGTCCGCGGTGTGGTCCTGTCCGGCGCGGACGGCCCTGTCGTATCCGGCCGTCTACCTGTTCACCTTCCTTCGGCACCACGGCCTGCTCTCGGTGACGGGCTCGCCGCAGTGGAAGACCGTGACCGGCGGCTCGGGTGCCTACGTCTCCGCCGCTGCCAAACAGGTGCAGCGTGTCCGTACGTCCAGCCCCGTCGCCGCTGTCGAACGCACCGGCCGGGGGGCCCTGGTGACGACCCGCGACGGGGATACCGACGCCTACGACGCGGTGGTGATCGCCACGCACCCCGACCAGGCGCTGCGCATGCTCGCCGACCCCACGACGGACGAGAGGCGGCTCCTGGGCGCCTTCACCTACTCACGCAACCCCACACTGCTGCACACCGACACCGGCGTCCTGCCCCGCTCGCACAGAGCACGGGCCAGCTGGAACTACCACCTGACCGGCTGCGATCCCACGGTGGAGCCTGCCCGGGTCAGTTACGACATGCGACGTCTCCAGCGTCTGCCCGCGGAACCCGGATACATCGTCTCCCTAGGCGGCGAGGACCGCATCGCGCCGGACCAGGTCGTGGAACGCATGGTCTACGAGCACCCGGTGTACACCCCCGCGTCGGTCGCGGCCCAGAAGGAGCTTCCCCTGCTGAACACGGGCGTGACCGCGTATGCGGGGGCCTGGCACGGCTGGGGCTTCCACGAGGACGGCTGTCGCTCCGGCGTGGCAGCCGCCCGGTCGCTGGGGGTGAACTGGTGACCGCCGCCAGGGAATCCGTCGGCGCACTGTACGAGTGCGTGGTCGCCCATGCCCGCACGGCGCCCCTGCGTCACACCTTCAGGCACCGCACCTACCTGTGGTGCGTCGACCTCGACCGCATGCCGAGCCTGCCCTTCATCCTGCGCCCCCTCGCGCGGTTCGATCCGCGTGATCACTTCACGGGGCGCGCCGTCTCCATCCGGGGCGGCCTGGAGGAATTCCTCCGGGCCCGAGGCGTGGAACTGGGCGGTGGACAGGTGTTGATGCTCGCGCACGCGCGGGTGTTCGGGTTCGTCTTCAATCCGCTCAGCGTGTATTGGTGCCACGACGCCTCAGGGGCCCTGGTCTGCGTGGTGGCGGAAGTCCACAACACCTACGGGCAGCGGCACTGCTACCTGCTGCGCACCGACAGCGCCGGACACGCGCGGGTGGACAAGGAGTTCTACGTCTCACCGTTCTTCCCGGTCTCCGGCCGGTACCGGATGAGGCTGCCCGTGCCCGACGAGCGACTCGGCCTGACGGTGCACCTCGAGACCGAGGAGGGCCGGCCCTTCACGGCGACCGTCCGAGGCCACCGCCGCCCCGCGACCGCCGGTGCCCTCCTAGCCGCCGCCGCGCGCAGGCCGTGGTCGACCGCCGCCGTCTGGGCCGGCATCCGCCGACACGCCATCCACCTGCTCCTGCGCGGCCTGCCCGTACAGCCCCGTCCTCACCACACCCCGCAGAAAGGCATGGTTCCGTGACCCGCCCCGCCCCCGCACCCCACCGCGTGCCGCCCACGGCAGACCGTCACCCCGTGGTTCCCCGGCAGACCCACGCCTCCTCTTCCCCCGGACTGTTGTTCAGTCGTCACGAGGTGGACACGGCGCGCTGGCCGGACGTGTCAGGGCTGCCGTCCGCCCGGCCGGGTCACACCGCCGTCGCCAGACATCTCGTGGGCCGCGCCCTGCGCAAGCTGTCCCTGGTCGATCCCCGCGGAGGCAGGAGGACCGGTGTCGCCGGTACGGGGCCGAGGATGAGCCTCCACGACCCTGACGCCTTCTACCGCCGGATCGGCCGCGACGGTCTCATCGGCTTCGGCGAGTCCTACATGGCCGGTGAATGGGACAGCGACGACCTGCCGGGAGTACTGACCGTCCTCGCCGCGCACGCCGACGACCTGGTGCCTGCCCCGCTGCGCAGGCTCCGCCCCATGTGGGCGTCCGTCCGCCCCGGCAGCGATCGCAACACGCCGCACGGTTCCCTGCGCAACATCCGACGTCACTACGACCTGTCCAACGATCTGTTCGCCGCGTTCCTGGATCCCACCCTCACCTACTCCTCGGCGGTCTTCACCGCCTTCCCGGCACGCTTCGAGTCCCTCGCCACCGCACAGCACCGCAAGATCGACCGTCTCCTGGACCTCGCCCAGGTCCATGACGGCACACGGCTGCTGGAGATCGGCACCGGCTGGGGCGAGCTGGCCCTGCGGGCCGCCCAGCGCGGCGCCCGCGTCACCACCCTGACCCTGTCGGTGGAGCAGGCGGAACTCGCCCGGGAGCGGATCCGGTCCGCAGGTCTCGAGGACCGTGTCGAGGTCCAGGTGCGCGACTACCGGGACATAGAAGGCCGCTACGACGCCGTGGTCAGCGTGGAGATGATCGAGGCGGTCGGCGCCGAGTACTGGCCCTCCTATTTCACCGCGCTGCGGGACGCCCTCGCCCCCGGGGGCAGGATCGCCCTGCAGGCCATCACCATGGGCCACCAGCAGATGCTCCACACCGCCGCCACCCACACCTGGATCAGCAAGTACATCTTCCCCGGCGGGCTGATCCCCTCCCGCGAGGCCATCGCCGAACACTCCGGCGCCGCCGGGCTGCGCACGGTCGCCGACAACGGCTACGGCGAGCACTACGCGGAAACCCTGCGGCTGTGGCGGGAACGGTTCACCGCCCACCGGGAAACCGTCACCGGTCTCGGCTTCGACGCCGTCTTCCACCGCATGTGGGAGCTCTACCTCGCCTACTCGGAAGCCGGCTTCCGCTCCCGCTACCTCGACGTCCGTCAGATCCTCCTCACCGAAGGGACCCTCCGATGAGGCCCGCCGCCGAACGTCTCACCCATCTCCTCGCCCTCTTCCTCACCGGTCCTCTGCCCGTACGGCTGCGGGCCTGGGACGGCAGCGAGGCCGGCCCCGCCGACGCGCCCCTGGTCGTGCTCCGCTCGCCCGGGGCTCTGCGTCGCCTGTTGTGGCAGCCGAACGAGCTGGGTCTGGCGGAGGCGTACGTCACCGGCGACCTCGACATCGACGGCGATCTGGCCGTCGCCCTCTCCCGGGCGGGTCAGGCCTTCCGCGACCAGGGCCTGACCCGGCCGGGTCCCGCCGCCCTGGCGGCCGCCGTCGGCCTCGCCGCGGGGCTGGGCGCGGCCGGCCCGCCTCCCCGCCGACCCGACGGGCGGGCCAGGCTGACCGGCCGCCTCCACAGTGCTTCCCGGGACCGGGCCGCGATCAGCCATCACTACGACATGTCCAACGACTTCTACACGCTGTTGCTCGACGAGTCGATGGCGTACTCCTGTGCCTACTGGACGCGCCCCGCCGACTCCACGTACGGCCTGGCCGACGCTCAGAGGGACAAGCTGGAGCTGATCTGCCGCAAACTCGGACTCCGGCCCGGCGACCGGCTCCTCGATGTCGGCTGCGGCTGGGGATCCCTGGCCGTGCACGCCGCCCGGGAGTACGAGGTGCGGGTCACGGCGGTCACCCTGTCGCGGGAGCAGCGCGACTTCGTCGCCGCGAGGGCCGCGCGTGAGGGCGTGGCCGACCTGGTGGAGGTCCAGCTGCGGCACTGGCGCCACATCGACGGCGGCGGATACGACGCGGCCACCGCCATCGAGATGGGCGAACACGTCGGCGACGGCGAGTACCCCGCCTTCGCCGCCCTTCTGCACGACGCTCTGCGGCCCGAAGGACGCCTGCTCATCCAGCAGATGTCACGGGGTGCCGACGCGCCAGGCGGCGGCGCGTTCATCGAGACGTACATCGCTCCCGACATGCACATGCGGCCCGTCGGACAGACCACGGACCTGCTGGAGGCGGCCGGCCTGGAAGTCCGCTCCGTCGAGTCAATGCGCGAGCATTACGCGGTCACGATCGACGCCTGGCGCGCCCGCCTCGAAGACCACTGGCCGAAGGTCGAAGACATCTTCGGAGAAACCACCGGCCGTGTCTGGCGCCTCTACCTGGCCGGTGCGTCCTTGGCCTTCGCCGAGCGCCGCATGGGCGTCGACCAGATCCTCTCCGTCCGCCCCGCCCGCGAGGGTGGGTCCGCCATGCCCGCGACCCCCGCCGCCTGGTACGCGACGGCGGAGCCGTCGTGAACGGCACCGGCTGGGGGCCGCCGGCCGCCGACCTCGTGATCACCGCGGCCGTGGCGGCGGGGGTGCTGCTCGCCACGTTCGCGATCGCCGTACGCCGGGGCCTGCACCGGATCGTCGACATCGCCTGGGGCATCGCCTTCAGTACGGTCGCCGCCGTCACCTACCTGCTCTCCGCTGGGGAAGGCGACGACGCCCGGCGCCTGCTGGTCGCCGTGGCGACCATCGTCTGGGGACTGCGGCTGTCGGCACACATCGCCCGCCGCTCCCGGGGGCACGGCGAAGACCCGCGGTACACCGAACTCCTCGGGAAAGCCCGCGGACATCGCACCTGGTACGCGCTGCGCACCGTCTACCTCCTCCAGGCCGCGCTGGTCTGGCTGATCTCCCTGCCCGTCCAGACCGCCTCCTACAGCACCGCGCCCCTGGGATGGCTCGACGCCGCGGGGCTGACCGTATGGGCGGTGGGGATCGGCTTCGAGGCCGTGGGCGACCATCAACTGGCCCGCTTCAAGGCCGACCCGGCCAACCGGGGCCGCGTCATGGACCGTGGGCTCTGGGCGTGGACCCGTCACCCGAACTACTTCGGCGACAGCCTCGTCTGGTGGGGCCTGTTCCTCCTCGCCTGCACCAGTTGGCAGGCCGCCCTCGTCAGCGTGGTCTCCCCGGTCGTCATGACGCTGCTGCTCACCGTCGGCAGCGGCAAGCGCCTCCTCGAAAGACACATGGCCCACCGTCCCGGATACGACGAATACGCCGCACGCACCAGCGGTTTCCTGCCTCTGCCGCCCCGCCGAGGGCGCACACACGCGAAGCCGGGGAGGTGAGACGTGCACCCCTTCCGCGACACGAGCACGACTCCGGCGCTGGCTCCGCTCTTCGCCCACCGCCCGCTACCGGGAGCACGGGCCGCCGTCCTCGTCCTCCACGGCGGCCGGGCGGACGCCCTGGAAACACCCCCCGGTCTCAACCTGCCCGCACTACGGATGCGGCCCTTCGCGACCGCGATCGCACACGCCACCGCCCACGACGACGTCGTCGTCGCTCACGTCCGATACCGGTACCGCGGCTGGAACGGACACCACGCCCACCCCGTCGCGGACACCCACCGCGCACTCGCGGAACTCCGCGACCTGACCGGCCCGGTCCCCGTCGTTCTCGTCGGCCACTCCATGGGCGCGCGAGCAGCACTGCGTGCCGCCGAGGACCCCCACGTCACAGGAGTCGTGACCCTTGCCCCCTGGTGCCCGCCGACAGAACCGACCGCCCACCTGAGCGGCCGCACGATCTGCGCGCTTCACGACGAAGCAGACCGCGTCACCTCTGCCAAGGACACCTGGTCCTACCTCACCCGCGCTCAATCCGCGGGGGCCCGAGTGATGGGTCTGCGCATGCCCCACGGAGGACACACCATGATCCGCCATGCCCGTCACTGGCACCGCGTCACCGCGGAAACCACCGCAGCCCTTCTGGGCCTCGCCCCGCTCCCCTCGGTGCTTGCTGAACGGCCCTCCTGGGACGGCAGCCCGGCCGTGCTCAAGCCCGCACAGTAGGACCTTCAAAGCCTCCGAACGCCGACGTCTCGACAAGAACAGCCGGGGGCTCCGCGCGGCTGCCGGCACTCCGCATGACGAACCATCACAAACCGCGCCGTCCGTGCGTCACGTGCGTCGAATATGCGTCAAGATATCGCACCTAACGCACGTAACGCCCATAACGCACACTCGGAGGAACGCCAGGTCAGCGGCCCTTTTCGGCAGGCTCAAGGATCGCGACGCACTCGACATGGTGCGTCATCGGGAACAGGTCGAACGCCCTCAGCGTCCGTACCTTGTAGCCGCGTTCCGCGAAGTACGCGAGGTCTCGGGCCAGGGCTGCCGGGTCGCAGGCCACGTAGGCGATGCGGCGGGCGCCGAGGCCGGCGAGGTGATGGACCGTCTGCTTGCCGGCGCCGGCGCGCGGGGGGTCCAGGACGATCAGGTCGACGTCGGTGATGCCCGTGCGCGGGAGGACCGATTCGACCTTGCCCTGTTCGATGCGGACGCGCGGGAAGTCGGCCAGGTTGTGGCGGGCGTCCTCCACCGCGCGCTTGCCGGACTCGATGCCGAGGACCGCGCCCTGGTCGCCGACCCGGTCGGCGAGGGCGCCCGCGAAGAGGCCGACGCCGCAGTAGAGGTCGAGGGCCGTTTCGCCCTTGCGCGGGGTCAGGCCCTGCATGACGGCGAGCATCAGGGTCTGGGCGGCCTTCGGGTGGACCTGCCAGAAGCCGCCGCTGCCCACGCGGTAGGTGCGCTCGTCGGCACGCTCGCGGACGAACGGGCGGCCGTGGACGCGGTGGACGCCGCCGTCCTTCTCGTCGACCCGCATCACCGAGACCGGCTTGTCCAGTTCCACCAGGGGGAGGCGGCCCCCCGGGCGGGGGGTGAGGATGACCTGGCGGTCGCCGGAGCCGGAGGCGGCGATGGCCTCGACGGAGGCCATGCCCTCCCAGTCGTGCTTCTCGACGCCGAGTTCGGAGACGCCCTGGGCGGCGATCATGCAGTGGTCGATGATCTGGATCTCGTGCGAGCGGTGCTTGCGCAGGCCCGCGTGGCCCTCGGCGTCGACCGCGTACTGGACCCGGGTCCGCCACTGCGGGACCTCGCCCGGCGGGAGTTTGTCACCCTCGGCCGGCATGACCGTGCCGTCCCAGCCGGCCTCCTCCGGGGTCAGGCCGGCGAGCCGCTGGAGCTGCTCGGCGATGACCTCGCCCTTGAGGCGGCGCTGGGCACCGGGCTTGGCGTGCTGCCAGTCGCAGCCGCCGCACTTGCCGGGGCCCGCGAAGGGGCAGGGGGCCTCGACGCGGTCCTTGGAGGGGTCGAGGATCGTGACCGCGTCGGCGCGCAGGAAGCGGGAGGTCTCCTCGCCCTCGGTGACGCGGGCGACGACCTTCTCGCCGGGCAGGGCGTGGCGGACGAAGAGGACGCGGCCCTCCTCGGTGCGGGCGATGCAGTGGCCGCCGTGGGCCACCGGGCCGACCTCGACCTCGTACTCCTCCCCGATGAGCGACGACTCAGGTGCGTTCTGCATGCGGGGAGACTCCAGAGAATGAGAGAGGTGGGCTGCCGCACCGCGGCAGCCCACCAGTCTACGTGCCGATGGGGGTCGGATTCGCCTTCGGCGGCCTCAGCCCTTGGCCGCGGGTTCCTTGTGACGCTTCTCCACCGGTCCCCGGCGCACGGAGCCCGGTGCGGTCCACTCCTGGCCCTTTCGCGCGCGCTTCTTCGCGACTTCGGAGGAACGGAGCTGGTAGGGGACGGAGGTCACCATGACCCCGGGGGTGAAGAGCAGCCGGCCCTTGAGCCGGAGGGCGCTCTGGTTGTGCAGCAGGTGCTCGTACCAGTGGCCGACGACGTACTCGGGGATGTAGACGGAGACGGCGTCGCGCGGGCTCTCGCGGCGGATGTTCTTCACGTACTCGACGACAGGCCGGGTGATCTCGCGGTAGGGCGAGTCGAGGATCTTCAGCGGGACGTTGATGCCGCGGCGGGTCCACTCCTCCTGGAGCGCCCTCGTCTCGGCCGGGTCGACGCTGACGGTGAGCGCCTCCAGCTCGTGGGCGTGGAGCAGCTTGGCGTACGCGAGGGCGCGCAGGGTCGGCTTGTGGAGCCGGGAGACCAGGACGACGGAACGGACCCGGGAGGGGCGTACGTACTCGTCGGGCCGTTCCTCCGCGGCGGCGATCTCCGCGGCGACCGAGTCGTAGTGCTTGCGGATCGCGGTCATCGTCCCGTAGAAGATCACCATGCCGAGCAGGGCGACCCAGGCGCCGTGGGTGAACTTGGTGGCGAGGACGACGACGAGGACGAGGCCGGTGAAGAAGGCGCCGAAGGCGTTGATGGCGCGGGAGCGGATCATCCGGCGGCGCTTGGCCGGGTCGCGTTCCGACTTCAGGTGCCGGTTCCAGTGCCGGACCATGCCGGTCTGGCTGAGGGTGAAGGAGACGAAGACGCCGACGATGTACAGCTGGATCAGCTTCGTCGAGTCGGCTCCGTAGACCCAGACGAGCAGGGCGGCGGCGCCCGCGAGGAGCACGATGCCGTTGGAGAAGGTGAGGCGGTCGCCGCGGGTGTGCAGCTGGCGCGGCAGGTAGCGGTCCTGGGCGAGGATCGAGCCGAGGAGCGGGAAGCCGTTGTACGCGGTGTTGGCGGCCAGGAAGAGGACGAGCGCGGTGGCGGCGGCGAGGACGACGAAGAAGAACGTTCCGTCGCCGAAGACGGCGGCAGCGACCTGGGAGATGACCGGGTCCTGGACGTATCCCTCACCGACCGGCGTGCCGTTGAGGAGCAGGTCGTGGGCGGGCTTCTCGGCCATCCGGACGTCGGTGGCCATGGCCAGGAAGATGATGCCGCAGAACATGGTGACGGCGAGGGCGCCCATGAGGGCGAGCGTGGTGGCGGCGTTCTTCGACTTCGGCTTGCGGAAGGCGGGAACGCCGTTGGAGATGGCCTCGACGCCGGTGAGGGCGGCGCAGCCGGAGGAGAAGGCGCGCAGCAGCAGGAAGACCAGCGCGACTCCGGCCAGCCCCTGATGCTCGGGCTTGATCTCGAAGTCGGCGGTGGGGGCCTTCATGGTCTCGTCGAGGACGATCCCCTTGTACGCGCCCCAGGCGATCATGGTGAAGACGCCGAAGACGAAGACGTACGTGGGGATCGCGAAGAGGGAGCCCGACTCCTTCACCCCGCGCAGGTTCATCACGGTGAGGAGCACGATGACGCCGACCGCGCAGGCGACCTTGTGCTCGACGACGAAGGGGATCGCGGAGCCGAGGTTCTCGATGCCCGAGGAGATCGACACGGCCACCGTCAGGACGTAGTCCACGAGCAGGGCGCTCGCGACGGTCAGTCCGGCCTTCGGCCCGAGGTTGGTGTTGGCGACCTCGTAGTCGCCGCCTCCGCTCGGGTACGCGTGGACGTTCTGCCGGTAGGACGCGACCACCGTGAACATCAGGACGACGACCGCGAGGGCGATCCACGGGCTGAAGTGGTAGGCCGACAGGCCGGCGACGGAGAGGACGAGCAGCACCTCGCCGGGTGCGTACGCCACCGAGGACAGCGGGTCGGAGGCGAAGACGGGGAGGGCGATCCGCTTCGAGAGGAGGGTCTCTCCGAGCTTGTCGCTGCGCAGGGCCCGCCCGATCAGGATCCGTTTGGGCACGTCGGTCAGTTTGGACACGCAGAGGATCGTAAGCGTTCGAAAAGAGCCAGACTCACCCCGACCCCCTATCCATACGGAATCTTTCCGTCTACCACCTCGGATGCGGTCCCGGCCAGAGTTGCCGCTTAAGCTCGGACCGGGTGACCCGGCAGGGCGTCGCCCGCCGCGGCCCGGGCGCATCGGGGCGAGGAAAGTTGTGAGCAGGGTGTTTTCGCAGGTCAGCAGGGCGATCAGGAGTGCGGGGTAAGGGGACGTGCACATCGTCATCATGGGCTGCGGGCGAGTGGGAGCCGCTCTCGCGCAGAACCTCGAACAGCAGGGGCACACCGTCGCGGTCGTGGATCAGGACCCGACGGCCTTCCGCCGTCTGGGGTCGGGTTTCGGCGGTCGGCGCGTCACGGGCGTGGGCTTCGACCAGGACACGCTGCGCGAGGCCGGGATCGAGGACGCCGGCGCGTTCGCCGCGGTGAGCAGCGGCGACAACTCGAACATCATCGCGGCGCGGGTCGCGCGCGAGATGTTCGGCATCGAGAACGTGGCGGCGCGGATCTACGACCCGCGTCGCGCCGAGGTCTACCAGCGCCTCGGCATCCCGACGGTCGCGACGGTCCGCTGGACCGCCGACCAGATGCTGCGGCGTCTGCTGCCCTCGGGGGCGGAGCCGCTGTGGACGGACCCCAGCGGCGGGGTGCAGCTCGCTGAGGTGCACACCTCGTCGGCCTGGATCGGCCACAAGATCAGCCGGCTGCAGGACGAGACGGGGGTGCGTGTCGCGTTCCTGACCCGGCTCGGCGAGGCGATCATCCCCACGTCGCAGACGGTGCTCCAGGAAGGTGATCTGGTGCACGTGATGATGCGTACGGATGAGATCGCGAAGGTCGAGGAGGCCTTCGCCGAGGGTCCCGAGGAGGGCGGTCACTGATGCGTGTCGCTATTGCGGGCGCGGGTGCGGTGGGCCGTTCCATCGCGGGCGAGCTCCTGGAGAACGGGCACGAGGTCCTGCTCGTCGACAAGGCGCCGACGGCCATCTCGGTGGAGCGGGTGCCGCAGGCGGAGTGGCTGCTCGCCGACGCCTGCGAGATCACCTCGCTCGACGAGGCGGCGCTCCAGCGCTGCAACGTGGTGATCGCGGCTACCGGCGACGACAAGGTGAACCTCGTCGTCTCGCTGCTCGCCAAGACCGAGTACGGCGTGCCGCGGGTCGTCGCCCGGGTGAACAACCCGAAGAACGAGTGGCTGTTCACCGAGGCCTGGGGCGTGGACGTCGCCGTGTCGACGCCACGGCTGATGTCGGCCCTGGTGGAGGAGGCGGTGAGCGTCGGTGACCTGGTCCGGCTGCTGCGTTTCAGCCACGGTGACGCGAACCTGGTCGAGCTGACGCTCCCGCCGGAGTCGGCGGTCGCCGGCACCACGGTCGGGGACGTGGCCTGGCCGCAGGACACCTCGCTGGTGACGATCATCCGCGGTTCGCGGGTGCTCACGCCGAGCCCCGAGGAGACCCTGGAGGCGGGCGACGAACTGCTGTTCGTGGCCGCGCAGGCCCGGGAGGAGCAGCTGGAGGACCTGCTCCAGGTCCGCCGCGAGGCCGGCTCCGAGTCCTGACCTCGCGTCTCGCGTACGCATGGAAGGGCCCGGCGTGCTGAGGCTGTGAAGTACGGCCCGGTCGTATGGAGGCCCTGAAGCACGGAAGGGCCCGGACCTGTTCGTCAGGTCCGGGCCCTTCCGCGTGTCCGGCTCAGGCCTCCGGGGGGCTCTGCCCCGCGGCGGCAGCCGCCTCGCGCTCCTTCCCGGCCCGCTCCTTCTCCGCCCGCTCCTCGGCCTCCATCTCCGCGAAGACGTCGATCGGCGGCGGAGCCTTCGCGAGGAACATCCAGGTGAGGTAGACCGCGAGCAGGAACGGCGGGATCTTGAGCGCGACGAGGACCCAGCCGAACTTGGTCGTGTCGGCCCACCAGTACATCGGGAAGAGGATCGCGCACTTGGCGAGCAGGATCAGGCCCCAGGCCCAGCTTGCCTTCGCGTACGCCTTCTTCCGGCCCGGGTTACGGGTGCGCCAGGAGAGGTTCTCCTTGAAGACCGGGCCCAGGATCAGGCCGATCAGCGGGACCCCGGCGATCGTCGTCACGATGTACGCGAGGGCGAGGCCCAAGGTGTACAGCATGCCCGGCAGGTAGAAGTCCTTGGCGTTGCCGGTCATCATCGCGAAGACCACGCCGAAGGCGACCCCGAAGACGCCGCTGAACGCGTGCTTGACGGTGTCCCGTCGGATCAGCCGGACGGCGACCAGGACCAGCGAGACCGCGAGCGCGGCGATCGCCGAGATGTGCAGGTCCTTGTTGATCGTGAAGATCGTGACGAACAGCAGGCCCGGCAGGACCGTCTCGACCATGCCCCGCAGGCCGCCGAAGGCCTCGAACAGCGCGGCCTCGGTGACCTCCTTCGCGGCCTGGGCGTCCTGGTCCGTGGTGGTCGGCTTGTCGAGGGACGTCACCGGCTACTCCTGTCCGAGCGGTCGGAGCTCGTATTTGGGGTTGAAGAGGACCCGCCGGCCGTGGCTCATGGAGATGCGGCCGGAGGCGATCAGCTTGCGGCCCGGCTCGATGCCCACGATGGAGCGCCGTCCGAGCCACACGACGTCGAGCGGTGCCGTGCCGTCGAAGAGCTCTGCCTCCAGTGCGGGCACACCGGCCCGGGGGCGCAGCGTGACCGTGCGCAAGGTACCAGTGACCTTGACTATCTGGCGGTCGGAGCAGTCGCAGATACGTGTGCACCCCGACGCCTGCGCGTCCTCCTGGAGCTCCTCCGACTCCAGGTCCTCCACGGAGGAGGAGAGCCGGTCGAGCATCCGGCGGAACCTACCGGATCTACCGGCCGCCTTCTCTGTACGCGGTGCAGCACTCATACAGAAAGCGTACCGGCCACCGCTGTCACCGAGACCGGCCTCGCAGCCCCTGTCCGTTCAGCGTTCGAAGCGGTAACCCATGCCCGGTTCGGTGACGAAGTGGCGCGGGTGGGAGGGGTCGCTCTCCAGCTTGCGCCGCAGCTGCGCCATGTACACCCGCAGGTAGTTGGTCTCCGTGCCGTACGAGGGTCCCCAGACCTCCTGGAGCAGCTGCTTCTGGCTGACGAGGCGGCCGCTATTGCGGACGAGGACTTCGAGGAGGTGCCATTCGGTGGGGGTGAGCCGGACGTCCCGGCCGTCGCGCTGGACCTTCTTCGCCGCCAGGTCGACGGTGAAGCCCTCGGTCCCGACGACCACGACCCCGTCCTCGGCGCCGCCGACCGGCTCGGCACGGCGGACGGCCGCGCGCAGCCGGGCGAGGAGCTCGTCCATGCCGAAGGGCTTGGTGACGTAGTCGTCGGCGCCCGCGTCCAGCGCCTCGACCTTCTCGTCGCTGGTCTGCCGGGCCGAGAGGACCAGGATCGGCACCCGGGTCCAGCCGCGCAGGCCCCTGATGACCTCGACGCCGTCCATGTCGGGAAGGCCGAGGTCGAGGACGACGACGTCGGGGTGGCGTTCGGCGGCCAGGCGGAGGGCGGTGGCACCGTCGGGCGCGGCGTCGACCTCGTACTTCCGCGCCTTGAGGTTGATCACCAGGGCGCGGACGATCTGCGGCTCGTCGTCGACCACGAGGACCCGGGTCATGGAGGGGGCCTTCCTTCTACTGGGGTGCTGCTGTACGGGGACGGGCGTCGGGTGCGGGCGTCAGGTGCGGCCGGGAGAACCGGCGTACGGGGGAGTGCGGCCGCGGCGGCCGGGGTCAGGTCACGGCGTGGGCCGGGAGGTCGACGGCCGGGGCCGGCGGGCCGCCCCGCGCGGCCCTGAGGGTGAGCACCATGGTCAGTCCGCCGCCGGGGGTGTCCTCGGCGCCGAGCGTGCCGCCCATGGCCTCGACGAAGCCGCGGGCCACCGCGAGGCCGAGGCCGACACCGGAGCCGCGGGGGGCGTCCCCGAACCGCTGGAAGGGTTCGAAGATCCCGTCCTTGGCCTCGTCGGGCACGCCGGGGCCGCGGTCCACGACACGCAGCTCGACCCGGTCGCCCAGGGTGCTTGCGGCGACGGCCACCGGTACGCCCTCGGGGCTGTACTTGACGGCGTTCTCCACGATGTTGGCGACGGCCCGCTCCAGGAGGCCCTTGTCGACCTCGACCATGGGCAGCGTCTCGGGGATGTCCAGCTCGGCGCTGCCGTCGGGCACTCCCCCGAGCGCCATGGGGACGACCTCGTCGAGGTCGACCGTCCGGACCAGGGGGGTGACGGTTCCGGTCTGGAGGCGGGACATGTCGAGGAGGTTGCCGACGAGGTGGTCGAGGCGGTCGGCGCCGGCCTCGATGCCCTCCAGGAGTTCGGCGCGGTCCTGTTCGGACCATTCGACGTCGTCGGAGCGCAGGGAGGAGACGGACGCCTTGATGCTCGCGAGCGGGGTCCGCAGGTCGTGGCTGACGGCGGCGAGCAGGGAGGTGCGGATCTTGTTGCCCTCGGCCAGCTTCCTGGCCTCCTCCGCCTCGCCCACCAGCCGCCGCCGGTCGAGGACCACCGCGGCCTGGGCGGCGAAGGCGCCGAGGACCCTCCGGTCCTCCGCGGGCAGCACCCGTCCGGACAGGGCGAGCGCCAGCCGGTCACCCACCGGCATGTCCACGTCCGCCTCCTCGGGCCGGGCCGCCGGGTGGGGCCCCACGCTCGCCGCCCGCGTCCACGGCTCGACCTCGTCGACCCGCTCCAGAAGGGCCACGGACTCCATGGAGAAGGTCTCGCGGACCCGTTCGAGCAGGGCGTCGAGGCTGGTCTCGCCGCGCAGCACGCTGCCCGCGAGGTAGGAGAGCACCTCGGACTCGGCGCGCAGCCGGGCGGCCTGGTGGGTCCGTCGGGCCGCCAGGTCCACCACGGAGGCGACCGCCATGGCGACGCCGAGGAAGACGGCGATGGCGACGATGTTCTTGGGGTCGGCGACGGTGAGCCGGTGGACGGGCGGGGTGAAGAACCAGTTGAGGAGGAGCGAGCCGGCGGCCGCCGAGGCGAGCGCCGGGAGGAATCCGCCGAGCAGGGCCGAGGCGACGGTCAGCGCGAGGAAGAGCAGCATGTGGTTGGCGAGACCGAGGTCGGCGTCGACATGGGTGAGGAGCAGGGCGAGGGCGGCGGGTCCCCCGACGCCCACCACCCAGCCGCCCAGGATCCGGGAGCGCCCGAGTCGGGCCCCTCGGGCGACGGGCAGGCCGCGTCCCTTGGCGACCTCGCCGTGGGTGACGATGTGGACGTCGAGGTCGGTCCCGGAGTCACGGGCCACGGTCTGGCCGACGCCGGGGCCGAGCACGTACTGCCAGGTGCGGCGGCGGCTGGAGCCGAGGACGATCTGGGTGGCGTTGACGCCGCGGGCGAACTCCAGGAGCGCGGACGGGATGTCGTCGCCGATGACATGGTGGAACGTGCCGCCGAGGTCTTCGACGAGGGTGCGCTGGACGGTCAGTTCCTTCGGGGAGGCCGCGGTGAGCCCGTCGCTGCGGGCGATGTAGACGGCGAGCACCTCGCCGCCCGCGCCCTTCTCCGCGAGCCGGGTGGCGCGTCGTATGAGGGTGCGTCCCTCGGGGCCGCCGGTCAGACCGACGACGATGCGCTCCCTGGCCTGCCAGGTGGAGCGGATGTTGTGCTCGCCCCGGTACCGCCGGAGGTACTCGTCGACCCGGTCGGCGGTCCAGAGCAGGGCCAGCTCGCGCAGGGCGGTGAGGTTGCCGGGGCGGAAGTAGTTGGAGAGGGCCGCGTCGACCTTGTCCGAGGTGTAGACGTTGCCGTGGGCCATCCGGCGCCGCAGGGCCTCCGGGGACATGTCGACCAGCTCGATCTGGTCCGCCCTGCGGACGATCTCGTCGGGGACGGTCTCCCGCTGGCGTACGCCCGTGATCGCCTCGACCACGTCGCCGAGCGACTCCAGGTGCTGGATGTTGACGGTGGATATGACGTCGATGCCGGCCGCGAGGAGTTCGGCGACGTCCTGCCACCGCTTGGGGTTGCGGGAGCCCGGCACGTTCGTGTGGGCGAGTTCGTCGACGAGGGCGACGGCGGGACGGCGGGCCAGGACGGCGTCGACGTCCATCTCCGTGAAGGCGGCCCCCCGGTGCTCCAGGCACCGGCGCGGCACCTGTTCGAGCCCGTGCAGCATGACCTCCGTCCGCGGCCGCCCGTGGTGCTCCACGAAGGCCACGACGCAGTCCGTGCCGCGCTCCACCCGGCGGTGCCCCTCGGAGAGCATCGCGTAGGTCTTGCCGACGCCCGGCGCAGCGCCGAGGTAGATCCGAAGCTTGCCGCGTCCCATGGGTCGACCATACGTCCAGCCATTGGGACATTCCGCACGCGGGGAGAGGGCCTGCGCGGTCTTGACGTGATCCTGATAGCGCGGGGGCGTCTCCACGGCGGGGGCGGAGCCGGTGGCCCTGTCGCAGCTCTCCTCAGCGCTCGGTTCAGTGCTCGATGATCTCGCCGTCGCTCAGCTCCAGGACCCGGTCGGCGAGGCCCAGGAGCTGGGGGTCGTGGGTGGCGACCAGGGCGGTGCAGCCCTCGCTGCGCACCACCGCGCGCAGCAGCTGCATCACGGCGAGCCCGGTCTCCGCGTCCAGCTGGCCCGTGGGCTCGTCGGCTATGAGCAGCGCCGGCTTGTTGGCGAGGGCGCGGGCGATGGCGACCCGCTGCTGCTGGCCGCCGGAGAGCTCTCCGGGCCGCTGGGCCGCGTGGTCGGCGAGGCCCACCAGGCCGAGGAGGAGGGCCACCCGCTCCTCGCGCTCCTTCGGGTCCGCCCTGCGCAGCCGCATGGGTACGCCCACGTTCTCGGCTGCGGACAGGATCGGGAGCAGGCCGAAGGACTGGAAGATGAAGCCGATCCGGTCGCGGCGCAGCTCCAGGAGCCCGCTCTCACCGAGGGTGGAGAGGTCGACGCCGTCGATGACGACCGAGCCCCCGTCGGCGGTGTCGAGGCCGCCCACGAGGTTGAGCAGGGTCGTCTTCCCCGAGCCGGAGCGGCCCTTGAGAGCGACGAGTTCGCCGCGCGGGATGTCGAAGGAGACCCCGCGCAGGGCGTGGACGGCCGCTTCACCCGTGCCGTACGAGCGACGCAGGTTCTCGACGCGGACCATCGGCGGGGCGGCCGGGTCCCCGGCGAGGGCCGTCGCGGACCTCGTGCTGGACTCACTCATCCTGTGCTCCCCCTCCTCGAACGTGTGCGCCGTCAGTATGGTCCGCGCCCCGGGCCGAGGACCAGGGCCGCAGGACGGGCCTGTGGAGAACTGGACCCTGTGGAGAACTGGACCCTGTGGACAACGGGAGAGAACAGGCCCTGTGGAGAACAGGTCCTGTGGACAACGGCGGATGGGCCGCTCCCCGTACGCGAGGTACGGGAAGCGGCCCATCGGTCGACGCGGTCGCTCAGCGGATCTCGGAGATCTCCGGACCGCGCTGGAGCTGGCCCATGCCGCCGGAGAAGCGGGAGTTCTCCTGCTCCTCCTGCTGCACGCCGTCCGGCACCATCTGCGCGTCGTTGGGCAGCTTGAGGACGATCGGGTCGCGCGGGGCCATCGGGCCGTCGCCGCGGACGACCACGGTGTCCCGGACGATCTGCTCCAGGAGCCCCGCCGCCTCGGGCTGGACCGCGCCCTGCCCGGAGATCACTCCGCGCAGGAACCAGCGGGGCCCGTCGACACCGACGAAGCGGACGAGCTGCACGCCCCGGTTGCCGTCCGGCAGCTGCACGGGGACCTGGGCGCGGAGCTCCCAGCCCAGCGGGCCCTCGACCTCGTCGATGACACCGCCCTGCTGGATGATGCCGGTCGCGATCTCGTCGCGGACCTCGCCCCAGATGCCCTCGTTCTTGGGCGCGGCGAACGCCTGCAGCTGCACGGCGCTGTCGCGCAGGACGACGGTGGCCGCGACGATCGCGTCGCCCGCCACCTCGACCCTCAGCTCCATGCCCTCGACTCCGGGCACGAAAATGCCACCCAGGTCCACACGGCCCTCTTCGGGCTTGCCGACCTCGGAGATGTCCCAGGGCCCGTCGGGCCGGGGCGCCGGCGGAAGGTTCTTCCGGCGCGGGGCGGCGTCGTCCGCGTCCTCGCCGTCCACGGCGTCGACGACCTGCTCGGCCTCGCCCGCCGCGTCCTCTGCGGCACCGCTCTTCTTGCGACGTCCGAACACGTCACTGTCCTTCCCGGTCGGATACGACCGAAGCGTATCGATTCCCACCCGCTGTGCCGCCCACGGCGGCGTGACCGCCGGTGGACCCGAAGCCCCCCTCGGCCCGCGCCGAGCCGGGAAGCTCCGCCACCTCGTGGAAGCGCACCTTCTCGACCTGTTGGACGACAAGCTGAGCGATCCGGTCGAATCGTTCGAACCGCACGGTCTCGCGCGGGTCGAGATTGACCACGATCACCTTGATCTCTCCACGGTACCCGGCATCCACCGTCCCCGGGGCATTCACGAGCGCCACTCCGCAGCGGGCCGCGAGTCCGGAACGCGGGTGCACGAAGGCCGCGTACCCGTCCGGGAGGGCGATGGAGATCCCGGTGGGCAGCACGGCGCGCTCCCCGGGCGCCAGCTCGGCGGCCTCGGTGGTCACGAGGTCCGCCCCGGCGTCGCCGGGGTGCTCGTAGGCCGGGATCGGCACGTCCGGGTCCACGCGGCGGATCAGTACGTCGACAGGGTTGGGCATCAGGGGTTCACCTCGAAGGCGCGGGCGCGCCGGACCTGGTCGGGGTCGGACATGGCGGCCTGGATCTCCTCCGGGCGGCCGTTGTCGATGAAGTGGTCGACCTTGACCTCGACGAAGAGGGCGTCGGCTCGGACGGCGACGGGGCCGTCGGGCCCGCCGATCCGGCCGACCGCGGTCGAGAAGATCTTGCGGCCGTGCACGGCGGTGATCTCGGCCTCCAGATGGAGCACGGTGCCCACCGGGACGGGCCGGACGAAGTCGGTCTCGAGGCGTCCGGTCACGGCGATGACCCGCAGCAGCCAGTTCAGCGAGCCGAGGGTCTCGTCGAGCGCGGTGGCGAGCACGCCGCCGTGCGCGAGGCCGGGGGCTCCCTGGTGGTCGGGGGTCACGGTGAACTCGGCGGTGACGGTCACGCCCTCGCCCGCGCGCGCCTCCAGGTGGAGGCCGTGGGACTGCCCGCCGCCGCACCCGAAGCAGTACGCGTAGTGCGCACCGAGCAGCTCGCCGGCGGCCGGCGCGTCGGGGTGGCGTACCGGCGGTATGGCGTCGGCGGGCGGGGTGAGGGCGGGAGATGTTGCGGTCACAGCCGCAGACCTTACCCGCGCGGACGGGCGTGGGTCGCGCCGTGCCAAGCTTGGACACATGCAGCCTTCCGCCCCGTCCCCCGCCCCCTCCCCCGCGACCCCGGCCGCGCCGCGCTTCGACGAGCGGCTGACGGCGCCCCGCTCCTGGTGGGCCATCGCGGGACTGCTCGGTCTCTCGGGCGGCCTGATCATGTTCCCTCTGGGTACGGTCCCGATGCTGGGCGGCGTGATCGTGGCGGCGGTGCTCGCCGGTGCGGCGGTGTCCTCGTACGGCTCGGCCCGCATCCGGGTGGTGGCCGGTTCGCTGGTGGCGGGCGACGCGCGGGTCCCGGTCTCGGCCCTGGGGGCGGTCGAGGTGCTGGACGCCGAGGAGGCGCGCGCCTGGCGCGCGCACAAGGCCGATCCGCGCGCCTTCATGCTGATGCGCAGCTATGTGCCGGGGGCGGTACGGGTCGTGGTGACGGACCCGGCGGACCCGACGCCGTACCTGTACCTGTCGAGCCGCGAGCCGCAGGCCCTCGCGGACGCGCTCGACGCCGAGCGCGCGGACGCCGGACGCGGAGCCGAGGACTGAGGGTCGACGGGGGCGGCCGGCGGGAGCGGAGCCGCCCGGCCGCCGACGGGTCGCTGCCGCCGCGTCCTAGAAGCCCAGTTCCTTCGGGTTCTCGGGCTGCTCCAGCGGAGGCAGTTCCCTGAGGGAGTCCCAGGGGATCTGGCGACGGCGCAGGTCCTTGCGGATGTGCTCGGCGAGTTTCCTGGTGTCGCGGCGGTTCATGACCGCGCCGACGGCCGCGCCCACCATGAAGGGCGTGAGCATCGGCAGGTTGCGCACCATGCGTTTCATGATCTGTTGGCGCAGCTCGCGCTTGAGCTGCCCGCCGAGGGCCGCGTTGACCGTGGTGGGCTTGGTGGGGTCGATGCCCCGCTCCTCGGCCCAGGAGGTCAGGTAGGCCGCCGAACGCTGGCTGAGCCGGCCGGGCGGCCGCAGTCCGTAGACCTCGTGCAGTTCGGCGATGAGTTTGAGTTCCACGGCGGCGACGCCGGTGATCTCGGCCGCGAGTTCCGCCGGCATGGCCGGGGGCACGGGGAGCATGGCGGCGGCGCCGACGCCCGCGCCGACGGTCGAGCTCGCGTTGGCCGCGCCGGCGACGAGTTTGTCGGCGATCTCCTCGGGGCCGAGCCCGGGGAAGTGCTTGCGGAGGGTCGCCAGATCGCGGACGGGGATCCGCGGGGCGAGGTCGATCAGGCGGTCGGCCAGATGACCGAGACCGGCCCTGGCGCTGTCGCCGCCGCGCTTCACGCCTTGCGCGACGCCGCGCCGGACGGCGTCGATACGGTCCGAGTCGATCTTGATCTTGTCGAGTTGGGCACGTGCGGGGTTGGCGAGCCGCTTGACGGCGCCGAAGCGTCCGCCCTGTCGCGTCTCGACCGGCGCAGCGCCCTCTCCCGCCTCCACCGGCAGACGCGCCGGGTCCGGCGCGGTGACCGCTTCGAGCGAGGCCGGGAGGCCCCGCTCGTCGTCACGTACGCCGGGGGAGGACAGGGAGGCGGTGCGATCGGCGTCAGGGGCCTCGTGAGCGCCCTCTGCCGGTTCTGTGCCGCCCTTGTACGTCCGGGGACTCCCAGGGAGCCTCAGACGCCGCTTCCGGGACGGTGTGTCGCCTGCCACGGCCGACGATCTCAGTCGCAGTCGCGGCAGATCGGCTGGCCGTTCTTCTCCCTGGCCAGCTGGCTGCGGTGGTGCACGAGGAAGCAGCTCATGCAGGTGAACTCATCGGCCTGCTTGGGCAGGACCCGGACGGCCAGCTCCTCGTTCGAGAGGTCGGCGCCGGGAAGTTCCAGGCCTTCGGCGGCCTCGAACTCGTCGACGTCGACCGTCGAGGTCGACTTGTCGTTCCGGCGGGCCTTCAGTTCCTCAAGGCTGTCCGAATCGACGTCGTCGTCGGTCTTGCGTGGGGTGTCGTAATCCGTTGCCATGTCGCTCTCCCCCTCTGGGTGGTTGCGGTGTCTCCAGCGCACGTAACGCGTGAGAGGTCGGACTTGTGCCCGACCTGAGGCGGAGATTTTGCCTCACATCAAGGTCTGTTACTCAATCGACACCCGTCCCGGGCTCTCGCGAGTGATCGGCTTCGGGTGGCGAACCGGACCGTACACGGTCCTGAGGGCGCACCTGACATGCGCCACCCCGTGTACTTCCCGTCATTCCGGGCCCCGGAAACCCGGACGTTTCCAGGCTTTCCGAGGGATTTCACGATCACGGAGAGTGGATGTCCGGACAGCCTCTCCTGTGATCGATCACACAGGAGCGTCTCAGAACCGGTGTTCCGGAATTCCGCGCAAAGCGAACGGAACCGGTCGGCTCCTGCAGTGTGTCAGATCGGCAGAGTGACGCGCATCACGAGACCACCGCCCTCGCGGGGCTCCGCGATGATACGGCCGCCGTGGGCCCGCGCCACGGACCGGGCGATCGACAGGCCGAGTCCGACGCCCTTGTCGCTGCCGGTGCGCTCCTGCCGTAGCCGCCGGAACGGCTCGAACAGGTTGTCGATCTCGTACGCGGGGACCACGGGGCCCGTGTTCGTGACGACGAGGACGGCCTGACCGTCCACGACCTCGGTGGTGACCTCGACCCAGCCGCCCTCCGGCACGTTGTACCGGACGGCGTTCTGGAGCAGGTTCAGCGCGATCCGCTCCAGGAGGACGCCGTTGCCCTGGACGACCACGGGGGCGCGCACGCCCCGGATCTCGACACCCTTGGCCTCGGCCTCCGCGTGCATCTGGTCCACGCCCCGGGAGGCGACCTCGGCGAGGTCGACCGGTTTGCGCTCGATGATCTGGTTGTCGCTCCGGGCGAGCAGCAGCAGGCCCTCGACGAGCTGCTCGCTGCGCTCGTTGGTGGCGAGCAGGGTCTTGCCGAGCTGCTGGAGCTCGACCGGCGCCCCGGGGTCCGAGAGGTGGACCTCCAGAAGGGTGCGGTTGATCGCGAGCGGGGTCCGCAGCTCGTGCGAGGCGTTCGCGACGAACCGCTGCTGCGCGGTGAAGGCCCGCTCCAGGCGGTCCAGCATCTCGTCGAAGGTGTCGGCCAGCTCCTTGAGCTCGTCGTCCGGGCCGTCCAGTTCGATCCGCCGGGACAGATCCGAGCCGGCCACCTGCCGGGCGGTCCGGGTGATCCGGCCGAGCGGCGAGAGGACCCGCCCCGCCATGGCGTAGCCGAAGGCGAAGGCGATGATGCTGAGGCCGAGCAGGGCGAAGAGCGAGCGGCGCAGCAGGTCGTCCAGGGCCAGGTCGCTCTGGTGCCGGAGGCAGACCGAGACGGCGTCGTTGAACTGCTCTCCCGTGCCCGTGTCGGGCAGGACGCACCAGGAGGTGGTGGGCTGCACCTCGCCCTTGACGATCTTGAAGGGCAGCTGGGCCGCGCTGTCGGTGAGCGCCTGCGCGGTGAAGAGGTAGATGATCGAGAGCAGCAGGATGCCCGCGATCAGGAACATCCCGCCGTACAGCAGCGTGAGCCGTATGCGGATGGTCGGGCGCAGCAGCGGCCGGACGGGGTCCCTGGGGTCCCACGTCGGCTTCGGGGGCGCCTGGGGGTGGGGCGCGGGGGTGGGGGCCATCAGGTCAGATCCGGTACCCGGAACCGGGGACGGTGACGATGACCGGCGGCTCACCGAGCTTGCGGCGCAGGGTCATCACGGTGACGCGTACGACGTTGGTGAACGGGTCGGTGTTCTCGTCCCAGGCCTTCTCCAGGAGCTGCTCCGCCGAGACGACGGCGCCCTCGCTGCGCATGAGGACCTCCAGGACGGCGAACTCCTTCGGCGCGAGCTGGACCTCCTTGCCCTCGCGGAAGACCTCGCGGCGATTGGGGTCGAGCTTGATTCCGGCACGCTCGAGGACGGGCGGGAGGGGCACGCTCGTACGGCGTCCGAGGGCCCGCACGCGGGCGGTGAGCTCGGTGAAGGCGAACGGCTTGGGGAGGTAGTCGTCGGCGCCCAGTTCCAGGCCCTCGACGCGGTCGCTGACGTCGCCGGCGGCGGTGAGCATCAGGACGCGGGTGGGCATGCCGAGCTCCACGATCTTGCGGCAGACGTCGTCCCCGTGGACGAGGGGCAGGTCGCGGTCGAGGACGACGACGTCGTAGTCGTTGACGCCGACGCGCTCCAGGGCCGCGGCGCCGTCGTACACGACGTCGACGGCCATGGCCTCCCGGCGCAGTCCGGTGGCCACCGCATCGGCGAGCAGCTGCTCGTCCTCGACGACGAGTACGCGCACGTCGTACATCCTTCCGTTGAGCCGCGATCCGGGGTGGGACGGCTGAAACCTGAGCACTGACTGTGCGCGTCCATCCTGCCCCGTACGCGCGTAAACCGGCTGTAAGACGGCGGTGCGGGGCCGGGGACGGGCGGGGGTGTGCGGGCGCGTGGGGCGGTCCGGGGGGTGGGAAGCCGAGAATTCACCGGATTCGCGGGCCAGTTGAGGTTTCTCTGAGGAACGGCCTGGGGAGGACGTCTGCACACCCCGTGATCACGCCCTGTATGTGGCGCGCCACCTACCGCTCTCCGCTTCCGGGAGACCGCAGTGTGTGATCCACCCACCCTCGGCACACCCCCGTGCCACCGGACCCATGACGAGGGGGCGCACGATGGACGCTTTCACCGCAGGCCTGCTGCACCGCATCAGGACGACGCAGACGGACCTCACGATGGCCCGTGAGACGGGCGACGACTACCTGGCGGACGTCGAGCAGGCGGAGCTCGACGACCTGCACCGGCTGGCCGCCGAGCACGGCGTGGAGGTCGCCCTGCCGGGCGTCTGACCCGCCCCGACCCGCTCGACCCTTACCGACCCTTACCGACCCGCAGCCGGACCCGGACCCACCTGCCCGACCGTTTCGACCCGCACGCGCGCAGGGCCCCGGCCGCCTCCCGGCGCCGGGGCCCTCGTGCGTCCGGGCACCCGCTAGTCGTGCCAGGCGCCCAGCTCCTCCAGGAACTCCTGGAGCTGCGCGAAGAGGCCCGGAGAGGCCGCCAGGGTCAGGTCGCCCGACGCCGGCTCCCCCGGGCGTCCGCCGGTCAGGGCGCCCGCCTCACGGGCGATCAGAGCGCCCGCGGCGAGGTCCCAGGGGTTGAGGCCGCGCTCGTAGTACGCGTCGAGGCGGCCGGCGGCCACGTCGCAGAGGTCGATGGCGGCCGAACCGCCCCGGCGGATGTCACGGACGCGGGGGATCACGCGCTGGACGACGTCCGCCTGATGGGCGCGCCGGGACTGCACGTACGCGAAGCCCGTGCCGAGCAGGGCGTGGCCGAGGTCGGGCGAGGGGCGGACGGCGAGGCGCCGGTCCCCCGCGAACGCGCCGCCGCCGAGGACCGCGTGGTACGTCTCGCCGCGCAGGGGGGCCTCGACGACGCCGACGACGGTCTCGCCGTCCCGTTCGGCGGCGATCGAGACCGCCCAGGTGGGCAGCCCGTAGAGGTAGTTCACGGTGCCGTCGAGCGGGTCGATCACCCAGCGGACCCCGCTGGTGCCGGGGCTGGAGGCGCCCTCCTCGCCGAGGAAGCCGTCCTCGGGGCGGTGCTCGGCGAGGAAGCCGGTGATCAGCTTCTCGGCGGCGATGTCCATCTCGGTGACCACGTCGATGGGGCTCGACTTGGTCATCGCCACCGCCAGGTCGTCCGGCCTGCCGTCGCGCAGCAGCGCTCCGGCCCGCCGTGCGGCCTCCAGGGCGAGGTCGAGCAGTTCGGGGAGAAGCGGATCGGTCACGTCGGTCACGGGGTCGTCTCCTCAGGCGTACGGGCTGTCGGCGCCGGCCGCGGCGGGCCGCTCGGCCCTTGCCGGGCAGCAGCCGATCGGGCACAGGTCGTGGGAAGGTCCGAGCGCGCCCAGGGCGCACCTCTCGGCCCGGGTGCCGCGCTCGTGGGCGGCGCGCTCCAGGAGGAGTTCGCGGACGGCGGCGGCGAAGCGCGGGTCGGCGCCGACGGTCGCGGAGCGCCGGACGGGCAGTCCGAGTTCGGCGGCCTTCGCGGTGGCCTCGGTGTCGAGGTCGTAGAGGACCTCCATGTGATCGGAGACGAAGCCGATCGGGACCATGACGACCGCGGGCGCCCCGGAGCCGTGCAGCGCCTCCAGGTGGTCGCAGATGTCCGGCTCCAGCCACGGGACGTGCGGGGCTCCGCTGCGGGACTGGTAGACGAGCTCCCAGGGGTGGTCGATCCCGGTCGCCTCGCGGACGGCGTCGACGATCACCCGCGCCGTGTCGAGGTGCTGCCGGACGTAGGCCCCGCCCTCGCCGTGCTCGGTGACGGGTCCCGAGGTGTCGGCGGCGGAGTCGGGGATGGAGTGGGTGGTGAAGGCGAGGTGGGCGCCGTCCCGTACGGACGGGTCGAGTTCGGCGAGCGAGGCGAGGACGCCCTCGACCATGGGCTCGACGAAGCCGGGGTGGTTGAAGTAGTGCCGGAGCTTGTCGACCCGGGGCAGCGGGAGCCCTTCCGCCTCCAGGGTGGCCAGCGCGTCGGCGAGGTTCTCGCGGTACTGGCGGCAGCCGGAGTAGGAGGCGTACGCGCTGGTGGTGAGGACGGCGATATGGCGCCGGCCGTCGGTGATCATCTCGCGGAGGGTGTCGGTGAGGTAGGGCGCCCAGTTCCGGTTTCCCCAGTGGACGGGGATCTGGAGGCCGGCGGCGGCGAAGTCCCTCCGCAGCGCGTCGAGGAGCGCGCGGTTCTGGTCGTTGATCGGGGAGACGCCGCCGAAGAGGAAGTAGTGCTGCCCCACTTCCTTGAGCCGTTCCTTCGGGATGCCACGGCCACGGGTCACGTTCTCCAGGAACGGGACCACGTCGTCCGGGCCCTCGGGGCCGCCGAACGAGAGCAGCAGCAGGGCGTCGTACGGGGCGGGATCGTGCTGATCGGACATGGCACCGATCCTCCCACCCGCCCCTGACACCGGGCGGCGCGGCCCGTCCGTGGCCGGACGTCCGAAAAGGGACGACCGATCCGGGAAAAGGAGGATGACCGATCGACTTCAACGCCGTAGGCTTTAGGAGTTAATTACACGTGTTGACCAAGGACACCTCTTGCCCAGTCCCTACCGCGCGATCTTCCAGGCGCCCGGCACCGTCTCCTTCTCGGCCGCCGGGCTCCTCGGCCGGATGCCCCTGTCCATGATGGGCATCGGCATCGTGACCATGATTTCGCAGGTCACCGGCCGGTACGGCCTCGCCGGCGCGCTCGCGGCGACGCTCGCGATGTCCGCCGCCGTCCTCGGCCCCCTGGTCTCGCGCCTGGTCGACCGGCACGGGCAGCGCCGGGTGCTCCGCCCGATAACGCTGGTCTCGCTCGCGGCGGCCACCGGGCTCCTGATGTGCGTGCAGCAGCAGGCCCCCGACTGGACGCTCTTCGTCTTCACGGCGGTGATCGGCTGCGTGCCGAGCGTCGGCGCCATGACCCGGGCCCGGTGGGCGGCGATCTACCGGGGCGAGGAGCGTCACCTGCACACGGCGTACTCCTGGGAGTCGATCGTCGACGAGGTGTGCTTCATCTTCGGCCCGATCATCTCCATCGGCCTGTCGACGGCGTGGTTCCCCGAGGCCGGCCCCATGTTCGCCGGGCTGTTCCTGGCCGTCGGCGTCTTCTGGCTGACCACCCAGCACGCCACCGAGCCTGCCCCGCACCCGCAGCAGCAGGGCACCCGGGGTGTCTCCGCGCTCCGCTCCCCCGGCCTCCAGGTCCTGGCCCTCGCCTTCGTCGCGACCGGCGCCATCTTCGGCTCGGTGGACGTGGTGACGGTGGCCTTCGCCGAGGAGGAGGGGCACAAGGCCGCCGCGAGTCTCGTCCTGGCCGTCTACGCGCTGGGATCATGCCTGGCCGGCGCCGTGTTCGGACTGCTGCACCTCAAGGGCGAGCCGTCCCGCCGCTGGCTCCTGGGCGTCTGCGCGATGGCCGTGAGTATGATCCCCCTCCTACTGGCCGGGAACCTGCCGTTGCTGGCCGTGGCGCTCTTTGTCGCGGGCCTGTCCATCGCACCGACGATGGTGACCACCATGGCCCTCGTCGAAGCGCACGTACCGCGCACCAAGCTGACCGAGGGCATGACCTGGACGGGTACGGGCCTCGCGATCGGCGTGGCGCTCGGCTCTTCGGCCGCCGGCTGGGTGGTCGACGCGTCGGGGGCCGAGGCGGGGTACGTGGTGCCCGTCGTCTCGGGCGCGCTCGCGGTCGCGGTGGGTCTCCTCGGACACCGCCGGCTCCGCAGGCCGGCGCCGAACCGGGAGGGGCAGCGTGAGCGGGACGACAGCAGCGGGGTCGGGGAGCACAAGGACGGCGAACAGCCCGTGGCGTAACTGGGCGGGGAACGTCACCTCCCGGCCCGTACGGGAGGTGAGCCCGGCCTCCGCCGAGGAACTCGCCGAGGCGGTGCGCCGGGCGGCCGAGGACGGGCTCCGGGTGAAGACCGTCGGCAGCGGGCACTCCTTCACCTCGATCGCGGCCACCGACGGCGTCCTCATCCGGCCGGGCCTGCTGAGCGGGATCCGGCGGATCGACCGCGAGACGATGACCGTGACGGTCGAGTCGGGAACCCCGCTCAAGCGGCTCAACGTGGCGCTGGCCCGAGAGGGCCTCTCGCTCACGAACATGGGCGACATCATGGAGCAGACCGTCGCCGGGGCCGTCTCCACGGGGACGCACGGCACGGGCCGCGATTCGGCCTCGATCGCCGCGCAGATCCGCGAGATGGAGCTCGTGACGGCGGACGGCCAGCTGTGGACCTGCTCCGAGAAGGAGAATCCCGAGCTCTTCGCGGCGGCCCGGATCGGGCTCGGCGCCCTCGGTGTCGTCACGGCGCTCACCCTGGCGGTCGAGCCGGTCTTCCTCCTCACCGCGCGAGAGGAGCCGATGACCTTCGACCGGGTCACCTCGGAGTTCGACGCGCTGCACGCGGAGAACGAGCACTTCGAGTTCTACTGGTTCCCCCACACGGACAACTGCAACACCAAGCGCAACAACCGCAGCGCCGGCCCCGCGGCTCCTCCCGGCCGGGTCAGCGGCTGGATCGAGGACGAACTCCTCTCCAACGGGCTCTTCCAGGTGGCCTGCTCGCTGGGCCGCGCGGTGCCGCCGGCCATCCCCTCGATCGCCAAGATCTCCAGCAGGGCCCTGTCGGCCCGTACGTACACCGACATCCCGTACAAGGTGTTCACCTCACCGCGCCGGGTCCGCTTCATGGAGATGGAGTACGCGCTTCCGCGTGAGGCGGCGGTCGCGGCGCTGCGCGAGCTGAAGGCGATGGTCGAGCGCTCGCCGCTCAAGGTGAGCTTCCCGGTGGAGGTGCGGACGGCGCCGGCGGACGACATCACGCTGTCCACCGCCTCGGGGCGGGAGACCGCGTACATCGCCGTCCACCTCTACAGGGGGACGCCCCACCGCGCGTACTTCACGGCGGTGGAGCGCATCATGACGGCGCATGGCGGCCGCCCCCACTGGGGCAAGATCCACACGCGTGACGCCGGGTACCTCTCCGAGGTCTACCCGCGCTTCGCCGAGTTCACTGCGCTGCGCGACCGCCTCGACCCGGACCGGCGGTTCGGCAACGACTACCTGCGCCGCGTGCTGGGCGACTGACGGTCACCCGGCTCCCCCGCCGTCCGTTCCCGCTCCGGTCCCCGGGGCGGCCGGCGTCGGCGTCGTCGGGACCTCCGGCAGACCGGAGGTCCCGGTGGTCGGCTCCCGGGTCGGGTCGGTCGGCTCCGCCGTCGGTCCGGTCGGGGTCGGGGTGGGCGTCGACTCGCCGCCGGTGGAACCGGAGGGGGTCGGCTCCGGCGAGGAGGTCGCGGTGCCGGTCCGCCCCGTGTCCTGCCCGCCGGGGGGCGGGGCGCCGTCGGTCGAGGGGCTCCGCCCGCCGTCCCCGGGACGCCCGTCGCCCTCGACGGACCCGGACGGAGCGGGCGAGGGGTCCTTCTCGTCCTCGTCCGGCGCCCGTTGCCCCGTGCTCCCGCCGCCGACGACGGAGCCGAAGGTGGTGGTCCCCCGGGTCCCGCTGAAGTCCTGCCCGGAGACCAGTTCGTAGGTGGTGATGCCGCCCATGGTGACGCCGAAGACCAGGGCGGCGGCGATCGCCGGGCGCTTCCAGCCGCGGACCCGCGTGCCGTGGGTGGTCGCCGAGCCGAACTCCCCGTCGGACGGGAGGGGGGCCCGGACCGTGCCGAGCATCAGGGTGCGGTCGTCACGCGGGCCTCCGCCGACCGGGACCTGACGGGCCTTCGGCCTGGCGACGGCGGTCGCGCCGCGCACCTGCTCACCGGTGCGCCGGAAGAGGTGCTGGAAGAGCGGGCCGCCGCAGGTCGCGATGACACTGATCACACCGGCGCCCACGATCGTGCCGTACACACCGAGGGTGGAGGCGAGTTTGGCGGCGATGACCGCGGCCACCGCACTGCCCGAGACCTGAGCCATGCTCAGGTCGATCCTTCTCCTGCCGCCCTCCTTCTCCTCCGGTTCCTCCGTGTCGCCTTCCGGCCTGTGGCGCATCTCCGACCCCTGACGGCTCTTCCGTTCACCTTGCACCCAGAAGGGACAAATGGGCGAAGTGAATAGTTCCGTTTCTGCTGCTTCTGTGAAGAGCGACACGTACGGGGGAAGATCACGGACACTCAACTCCCGTACCGCCCGAGAAGTTGGGCGGCGCGCCGGTCCACCCCGGTGGCCCGAATGGAGTACATTGACGAACCCTGGGTCCGGACGCCTTCACGGGTGCCCGGGATCAAGGGGAGGGGGCCGGACACGGCACTCGAACCGGCGGCGCCGCGGCAACGCACGGGAACCGGCTGCACAGAGTGACCGTCTGTCACTCCGGGTAGCCAACAGGTCACCGTGTCATAACGGCGTTCCAGGGTCCACGCCCGACACGCCGGGCAACTCGGCAAGGTAGTGGCAGGCTGCACCCGGGCAGGCCACACTCGACTAGCGGAAGCAGCGACGCACGTGACGTCGGCAGGCACCACCCGGGAGGTCCCCATGCCCGAACTGCGTGTCGTGGCCGTCTCCAACGACGGCACACGACTGGTGCTGAAGGCTGCTGACAGCACGGAGTACACACTTCCGATCGACGAGCGGCTCCGCGCCGCCGTGCGCAACGACCGCGCGCGCCTCGGCCAGATCGAGATCGAGGTGGAGAGCCACCTCCGCCCCCGCGACATCCAGGCCCGGATACGAGCCGGTGCCTCCGCCGAGGAGGTCGCCCAGCTCGCCGGCATCCCGGTCGACCGCGTACGGCGCTTCGAGGGCCCCGTGCTCGCCGAGCGCGCCTTCATGGCGGAGCGGGCCCGCAAGACCCCCGTCCGCAGGCCCGGTGAGAACAGCGGGCCGCAGCTCGGCGAGGCGGTGCAGGAGCGGCTGCTGCTGCGCGGCGCCGAGAAGGACACCGTGCAGTGGGACTCCTGGCGGCGCGACGACGGCACCTGGGAGGTGCTGCTCGTCTACCGCGTCGCGGGCGAGGTCCACACGGCCAGCTGGACGTACGACCCGCCCAGGCGGCTCGTCCAGGCCGTGGACGACGAGGCCCGCGCGCTGATCGGCGAGACGGACGACACGATCGCCGCCGCCCCGGAGCCGAGCTTCCCCTTCGTGCCGCGGATCGCCCGGCTGCCCCGGGACAGGCCCCTCGACCGGGCCCTGGACCGCCAGATCGACCGGCCGGACCGCCAGCTGGAGCGGGCGCCCGCCGCCGTCGAGCCGGAGGACGAGCGGGACTCGCTGACCAGCCTGCTCGAAGCGGTACCGAGTTTCCGCGGCGACATGGTCGTGCCCGAGCAGCCCGACTCCGAGCCCTCGGAAGAGCCCGAGGCGGAGGAGCCGCCGGCCCCGGCCGCCTCGGCGGGCGCGGGTTCCGCGTACGCCGACGTCCTGATGCCGCGCGCGGTGTCGGGTCACCGCGACCGGCTCACCGGCACCACGGACCGCCAGGCGGAGGCGGACGGCGTCCGCCCGGGCCGCCGCGCGGCCGTGCCCAGCTGGGACGAGATCGTCTTCGGCACGCGGAGGAAGAAGCAGGACTGACGGCGGTGGGCGTGGCCGTACGCGTACCCGGGGCAGCCCGCGCCGGGTACGGCGGGCACGGACGCACGCCGTACGGAAGGCTCGCGCCGGGTCCGTGGCGCGAGGGGGCCCGCGCCCGGTATTCCGGCCGTGGTCGTACGCGGAGGGGGCCCGCGCCGGGTCCGTCGGCGTGGCCGTACGGAAGCCTCGCGTCGGGTCGCAGCCATACGCGGAGGGGGCCCGCGCCCGGTACCCGGCCGTGGTCGTACGCCCAGGGGCACGCGCCGGGTCCGTCGGCGTGGCCGCGCGGAAGCCTCGCGTCGGGTCGCAGCCATACGCGGAGGGGGCCCGCGCCCGGTACCCGGCCGTGGTCGTACGCCCAGGGGCACGCGCCGGATCGGTGCGGGCCCCCTCGGGCCGCGCGGTCGGACCGCGCTACTGCGGGTCCGGGCCCGTGGCCACCGGGCGGGCGGGGTCGGACGACCATTCCGACCAGGAGCCCGCGTACAGGGCGGCGGGGATGCCGGCGATCTCCAGGGCCAGGACTTCGTGGGCGCCGGAGACGCCCGAGCCGCAGTAGACCGCGACCGGGGTCCCCTCCGCCGCGCCCAGGGCGGCGAAGCGGCTCCTCAGGGCGTCGGCGGCCAGGAAGCGCCCCTTCGTGTCGACGTTCTCGGTCGTCGGGGCCGACACCGCGCCCGGGATGTGGCCGCCCACCCGGTCGATCGGCTCCACGTCCCCCCGGTAGCGCTCGGCCGCCCGCGCGTCCAGGAGCAGCCCCGCGCGCGCGTGCGCCCCCGCACCGTCCGCGTCGAGCAGCCCGAGCGAGCCCGGCTCCGGCCGGAAGTCGCCCGGCTCGGGCGCGGGGACCTTCTCCGTGAGCTCCCCCTCCCAGGCCGCGAGGCCCCCGTCCAGGACCCGTACGTCCTGGTGGCCCGCCCAGCGGAGCAGCCACCAGGCGCGGGCCGCGGCCCAGCCGAGACCGCCGTCGTAGACGACGACCGGACTACCGGCCGAGACACCCGCACGGCGCATGGCGGCCCCGAAGACCTCCGGGTCGGGCAGCGGGTGCCGTCCGCCGGTACCGGCCGGGCCCGCGAGGTCGGTGTCCAGGTCGACGTAGACCGCGCCGGGCAGGTGCCCGGCCTCGTACGCCGGACGGCCGGGCGGGCCGCCCAGCGTCCAGCGGACGTCGAGGAGGACCGGCGGCCGGGCCCCGGCCGACTCGCTCAGCAGTTCGCTTGCGGAGATGATGGGCTTCATGGGTGTCATCCTCGCGCAGCCGCCCGGCCGCGGAGGACGAACCCGGCGTCCTCCCCACGTCCGTCACCGCGGGGCACGCCACTCGTTGGTGCGACCGGGACGCGCCACGGCCTCTTCGGTGACACCATCGGACAGGGGCACGGGCACGACGACGGTCCGAGGAGAGAGTCACGATGACCGAGGCGACTCGGCGCACACCCGGCACACCGTGCTGGGTGAGTCTGATGGTGCACGGGCTTGACGCCACGCTGGAGTTCTACCACGCGCTCTTCGGCTGGGAGTTCGTGCCCGGTCCGCAGCAGCTCGGGCCGTACGTGCGGGCGCTGCTCGACGGCAGGGAGGTGGCGGGCATCGGCCGGCTGCCACCAGACCGGCATCTGCGGATCGCCTGGACCCCGTATCTGGCCACCGCCGACGCCGACGAGACGGCCGAGAGCATCCGCGGCTGCGGTGGGACCGTGGCGGTGGGCCCGCTGGACGCGGGCGAGGCCGGCCGGCTCGCGATCTGCTCCGACCCGACGGGCGCGGTGTTCGGCGTCTGGCAGGCGGAGGCGCACCACGGCACGGCGACGGCCGGCCCGCCCGGGACGCCCGTGTGGAACGAGCTCCTCACCTACGAGACGACGATCGGCAAGTTCTACCGGTCGGTCTTCGGCTACGAGGTGGAGCCGGTCGAGGCCGCCGACGAGGACTTCGCGACGCTCCACGTGGACGGGGTCCCGGTGGCCTCCCTGCACGGCGTGGGAAACGCGCTGCCCCGGGACCGGGGACCGCACTGGATGACGTACTTCGAGGTCGCCGACACGGACGCGGCCGCGCGGCTCGTCGTGGAGCTCGGCGGCCGTGTGCTGCGCCCGCCGCACGAGGGTACGGCGGGGCGGCTGGCCCTGGTGACGGACCCGGAGGGCGCGGTCTTCACCCTCGTCAGGTCCGCCGGCGCAGGTTGATCCGGTGATCCTGCGGGGCTGAGCGGTCGGCGGTCGTGCTCAGCCCCGCCTGGACCGTACGAGGTTCCGGCGGAGCCGGAACGACGAGCCGGCCTGCGGCGGGGCCACCGCGCCGCCCGGAAGGGCGAGCTGGGTCAGCCGTTCGGCGGAGAAGTGGTGCGCGGTCCCGGGCTCGGCGTGGTGCTCGGCCAGGTAGGCGGCCGCCTCCTCCCGCATCCCCGGGTGGCTCTTGTGCCGCATGCAGTAGCCGACGGCGCGGACGAGGGGGGTGAGCGACTCCGGCGCGGGGCCGGGGACGGTGGGCGTCTCGCCCCGCTCCAGATCCGCGACCAGGTGGTCGACGACCGTCAGCGGGATGCGGTTGCTGTTCTCGAAGGGGGTGAGCCGTTCGAGGACCTCGACCGTGCCCACGCGCGCGATGGGGACGCCGTAGTAGACGGCGGCGGTGAACATCGCCGTGGAGAAGCAGCCGACGACGAGCCGGAGCGCGCACCGCTCGTAGAAGGTCTCTGCGAGCAGGGGCCCGTCGAGGACGGTGAGCCGCACACCGGACCGTTCCGCCTCGTCGTGGAGCGCCTGCGCGTATCCGGCGGGCGCGCTCGGATGCGGCTTGAAGACGACCGAGCGGTGCCCGGCCGCGACCGCCCCGCGCAGCATCCGCACGTGCAGTTCCTCCTCCTCCTCGGCGGTGAGGAGGGAGAGCGCGGCGAGGTACTGGCCGAGCAGGAGCGCCGTGGGCTCGGCCGCCGTCGCCCGGGCGATGTCGGGGTCATCGGCTGCCTCCTCGGCGATCTCGGCGAGGACCTCGCGGAAGGCGTCGTCCGGGACGAGTTCGGGCTCGACGCCGTACTCGCTCAGGAGGAGCGGCCGCAGGCCCGGCACCAGGTCGAGGTGGAGGACCCTGCGGATGCGGCAGGCGATCGACTGCGCGAGGTCGTTGCGGGTCGGCCCGTAGCTCATGAGGCCGTCCGCGTAGACGTGGAGGGCGCTCTCGGGGAACGTGCCGGCCAGCGCCTTCGCGGGGTTGACCTGGATGGATTCGACGATCAGCTCCACCGGGGCGGTGCCCAGGTCCCACGCCGTGCGCAGCACGCGCTGCCAGAGCGGCGCCTCCTCGGGGCGGGGGGCCCAGGCGGCGGGGTGGTACGGGTGGATCGTCTCGTTCCAGTCGAGGGTCCCGTCGAAGCGGGCGGCGATCCGCTCGTATCCGGTCATGGTCTCCAGGCGCAGTGCCGTCTCCGGGATCTCGGCGTTGCGCGAGATCAGCAGGAGGCGGCGGGCGTCCTCGCGGGGGCCGAACTGACCGGCGTCCAGGGAGGCGGCGAGGGTGGCGGCGCCGTACAGGGTGGACACCTGGAAGATCTGCACCGGCCGGGAGTCGGTGGCGGGGACGGCAGAGGCGGGGGCCTGGGCGGCGGCGGGGGCCGTGTCGGGGGCCATGGGTCAGGCGGTCCTTACGGTGTCGCGCAGGCCCCGGAGGAGGGTGCTGCGGGGGGTGTCCATGGTCGCCAGGGTCTCGTCGAGGACGTGCTGCGGCATCCGGTGCAGCGCGTCGGCCACGTCGGCGCGGAGCCGCTCGGCGACGGCGGGGTCGTACTTGCCGACCTTGCCCATGTGGAAGGCGATCATCGCGCAGTAGGTGCGGACCGCCTTCGGCAGGAACCGCTCCGCCTCCGGGTCCCTGGAGACGTCGTCGAGCAGGAGGTCGTACGACGGGATGAAGTCGAGCTGCCGGTTGTCGGTGATCTGCGTGAGCGAAGTGGTGACGCCTCGCCGGTAGAAGACCCCGTGCAGGGAGAGCGCCGCGAAGGTGCGGGCCTTGAGGTGGAGGCGCCATACCCAGAGCCGGTCCTCGGCCGTTCTCAGGGAGGTCTCGAAACGTGAGGCGCCGTTCTCGAAGAGCCGCGCGCTGTACACGCCGAAGGGCACGAACGGATAATCCACCATCGTCACCATGCTGGCCGGCGAGATTCCGTCCCGGGGGTTCATCACCGTGTCGCGGCGCTTGGCGGGGGCGTAACGGATCTGCCTTTTCCGGCCCTCCGAGAGGACGTGGTCGGTCCGGGCGAAATCGCAGCCCAGACGGTCCATCCCGGCCACGGCGGCGGTGAGGTGGCCCGGCGCGTACCAGTCGTCGCCGTCGAGGAAGGTGAGGTATTCACCGCGCGCCGTGTCGATTCCCGTGTTGCGTGCCTGGGCGACTCCGAGATTCGTCTCGTGCCGGATGACGGTGGCGTTCGGCAGACGGTCGCGCCAGCGGTCGAGGATTTCCGGGGTGTCGTCCGTCGAGCAGTCGTCGATCAGCAGGAACTCGAATTCCGGATCCGCGTTGTTCGCGAGACTGCGCAGGGTGTCGGGCGCGTAGGGCCCGACATTGTGGAACGGTACGACGACGGACAGTTTCGGCACTCGGAATCCCCATACTGAATCGAACAGTTAAACGCCGCTACGGCGGGTACGGTAACGCCCCACTTCTCCGGGCGAACGATCCGCGCGTGCACTCCGGGTGAACTCTTGTCGTCTCCCGTGGAAAGTCCGCGCGGAGGTGTCTCCTCACCGCCGGGCCCGCCGGTGCAGGACTCCCGTCACCGCCAGGGCGAGGAGCGCGGCCCCGCCGACTGCGCCGCCGAGACGGAGCCCCGGGGGCCGGAACGAGCAGGTGACCGTGGTCGCCCGGCCGTCGAGCGGAACGGCCACGAGCCCCTCGTACGCGCGCGCGGGGCGGGGCTCCGCGCCACCGGCGGCGCAGCGCCAGCCGGAGATGCGGGGCGCCGCGAGCACGGCGGTGCCCGTGCTGCCGGGGGGAAGTTCGGCCGTGACCGTGTGACCGGTCGCTCGCACCCGTGAGGCACCGGTGTCGGTCAGCTGCCGTACGGCGGAGTCGAGCCGGGCCTGGACCAGACAGCCCACGGGCTGACGGGGCAGCCGCAGCCTCGTCTCGGGACTCAGCTCGATCCGCACCTCCCCTGACGGGGGCACGGCGCCCAGGGCCCGCATGGGGGCGCGGACGGAGGGCGGCTTGCCCTCGAAGTCCACGGGCCGCTCCCCCGCGAGGGTCGCCGCGCCCCGGTACTCGGGCGCCCAGAACCAGACCTGGGAGCCCGCCGGGCAGCGGGTGGTGAGGGTGCGTCCGCTCCGGGCGGGGGCCGGCAGCTCGTACACCTCGGCGCCGAGCAGGCGCTCCTGCCGTGCGAAGGCGGAGTCTCCGGCGTGGGTGGCCGGGCGTCCCGGCGGGCGGACGGTCACCAGCGGCGGTACGGGAGTGGTGGTGACGGAGACCGTGGCGCGGGGCGGCGCGTCCTGTCGTACCCGCTCCGTGGGGCGCGAGCGGATGCGGGTGCCGATGGAGAACAGGGCGTCGGTCACCGGGTTGTCGAGGGTGACCGGATGCCGGCCCTTGGCGTAGTGGCCGAAGCCGAGGGACGCCAGGGTGCGGGAGGTCACCTCGGCGGTGAGGCTGCTGTAGTAGTCGGGTCCCTGGCCGCCGACGAGGAGCACGTCGTTGCCGCCGGGGACCTCGCCCGGGTCCGTACGGTAGCGGGGCCAGGCGTCGGCGCGGGCCGCCTCCTCGGCCACGGACGTGTGCCAGGGGCCGATCCGGGGGGACCAGGCGACCTTGCTCCGCTGCTGTTCCTCGATCCGCTTCCCCGTGACGGCCGCCTCCCCCGCCTGGGCGACGACGAACAGGATCAGGGCGAGAACGGGCAGTACGCGGGCGGTGGTTCTCCGGGCGTTCGGCCGGACGTCGGATCGGACGTGCGGCCGGGTGTCAGGCTGGGTGTGCGTTCCGGCGTCGGGCTGAGTGCGGGGCCCGGCGTCGGGTCGTACGTGCGAGCCGGTGTCGGGCTGGGTGCGGGGCCCGGCGCCGGGTCCTGCGTTCCGCCGGGCGTTCGCGCCGGCGAGGAGAACGGCGGCGAGTGCCAGGACCGCGGCCGCTCCGAACGCGGGGTAGGTCCACCGGTCGATGTCGACGCTCCCCCGGGCCGCCCAGGCGAGCGACCCGAGCAGGGCGCCGCCCCCGGCGAGCGCGGCCGGTGTCGGCACCCCTCGGGCCGCCGAGAACCAGGCGGCGATGAGCAGCAGCCCGCACAGGACGAAGGTCTGACGGTACGGAATGCCGTTGGGCGAGGCTCCGGCGTGCCAGAGGAGGTGGGTCGGCTCCCACTGGAGGGAGAGCGTCACGACGACGATCGCGGCCGACCAGGCGGCACGCACGCGCGGGGCGACGGCCCGGTTGAACGGCAGGGTGAGGGCGAGCGCCAGCGCGGGCGTGCCGATGAAGAGGGCGGGGCTGGCCACACTGGCGGTGGCGGGCAGGAACCGGGCGAGGACGTCCGTCCAGGGGGCGGCCACGAAGGTGGTCTCCGGCGTGGGGTCGGCGACCTCGGTGCCGAGGAAGACCACCACGACGAGCGGGGCGGCGAGCCCGATGCCGATGAGGACACCGCGCGCGGCGCGGAGCGCCCCGGCGAGGCGTCGGCGGGCGGAGGCCGTCTCCTCGGCGGTGAGGAGCCGTACGAGGAGGACGGCGGCGGCGCCGAGGGTGGCCATGTACGCCGTGTAGAAGTTGGCGATCCAGGCCAGGCCGACGACGAGTGGACCGAGGACGGGGCGGCGCCCGGTGCGGGCCCACTCCCCGACGAGGCAGAGCAGCGGGAAGGCGACGAGCCCGTCGAGCCACATCGGGACGGACGCGCCGAAGTTGAAGGTCCAGCCGGAGAGCGCGTACGCGGTGCCCAGCACGGCGGCGACCGGCCAGGGTCCGGGGCGCAGCCGTAGGAGCAGCAGCGTCATCGCCGCCCCGGCCGCCGTGATCTTGGCGGCGGTGACCACGTACAGGGCGAGCTCGATGTGGTCGGCGGGGAAGAACACGACGAGCAGGTCGAAGGGGCTGCTCAGATAGGTGCCGATGTCGCCGAGGAAGTTGGAGCCGAAGCCGGAGTTCCAGTTGAGGAAGGCGTCCCCGTCCGTGTCGCCGAGGAGGAGGGCTCGCCAGTACGCGTGGAACGGCAGGTACTGCTGGCCGAGGTCGACGACGTTCCTGGTCACCGGCCCGAACGGACGGCTCCGGGAGAGCCGGGTCGCGAGGCAGAGCAGGACGGCGGTGAGCAGGGCGGCGGCGAGCGGCCCGACGACGGCCGGGGCCCGTAGGCCGCGTGCCGGTGCGCCGGGCGGGGCCGACGGCCCGCCTGTCCCCTCCGCGCCGTGGACCTCGTCGAGCACGGTCTCGGCGGCGGGGGGCACACGTCCTCCAGGGGGCGCACGGAACGGGAACGCCCGGGAGTCGTACGACAGGGGCGACCGCCATTACCGCCGAGTCGGGCGACCCGCAACCGATCACCAGGCGGTCTTCCGGTACACCTCGGGTGAACTCCCGGTGCCGAGGACCGGGTCGTCGCACCGCGTTCTTCGGGACGGCGAGGTCGTCGACCGTACGGTGTTCCGTCAGCGCGCCGCCCGGTCGGGAGGGCCTTCGTCAGGCCTGTGGCCCTCCTCTCGCTGGAGGGGCGCGGAGTGCCTCACGCGTCCTGTTCCCTCCCGAGGGGAGTCTCCTCCTCGACGGCGGGCACACCCGAGGAGGGAAGGAGCTGCGGGATGCCGTCGACGATCGGATAGTGCCGGCGCAGGCGTGGGTTGTAGAGAGCGCCCTTCGTCTCGTCGAGGAGTAGCGGGCCCTTGTCGAGCGGGCAGGCGAGGATCTTCAGCAGCGGGCTGTCTGGCTTCATGGCCGGGTTCCTTCGGAGGTGGGGGTGTTCGCGTCGTGTCGCGGCAGGGTGAGCAGGACCGTCAGTGCGAGCACGGTGCCGCCGAGACGCAGTAACAGCCGCAACGGGTCGTCGGGCAGCGGCTCGTCGAAGGCGATCGTGCCGCTCACGATGGTGAACACGCAGGTCACCGTCGAGCACACCGGAACGATCAGTGACGCGCGGCAGCGCTGCAGGGCGGTCTGCGACAGCACAAGTCCGCTGACCCCTGTCAGCAGGAGGAGGTACGGGTACGGGGAGGCGAGCAGGGCGGGCACGGAGCCCAGCAGGTCCGAGGTGTCCAGATGTCCGGAGACGCCCTTGACTGCCAGCGAGCTGACGCCGTAGATGAGACCGACCGCGATCGCGTAGGCCACCCCGGTGGTCGGCTGCCGATGGCGTCGGCGGGCGCGCCGTTCGGCGGCGGCGTAGAGCGCGATGCCGGCCACGAGGGTCGGCAGGCACAGTGCCAGCAGGATGCCCGTGGGAGCGGTCCGGCTGATCTCCTCGTTGGTCTCGTACAGCGAGGCCACCACCATCACGAGCGCCAGACCGATGACAGCCACCGCACGCCGCTCGCGGCCCGAGGGGCGTTCGCCGAGCACCACCGACGAGAGCACGAGAAGGAGGACGAGGCCGGACAGGAACAGGCCCTGGGCGGCGGCGATCGGCAGGGTGCGGTAGACGGCGAGCTGCGCGGCGAACCCCAGGGCCAGCGCCATGGCCCCGCAGATCCACAGCGGCCGGCCTGCCAGCAGGAGCAGGGCCCGGCCGGGCTGTGCGGCACTCAGCGGCGGCATGCCGGCCAGTGCCCGCTTCTCCAGGACGAAGCCGGTGCTGTACAGGACGTTCGCCACCAGCGCGGCGGCCACACCCCACACCACGCGCTACACCCTTCTCGCATGTACAAGGAGGATGGAAGCGAGCGACGGCATCCCGCAGGCCAGCCGGTCCAGCGGGCGGAGCGGGCGCGGGACTCCGTGGAACGGCGCGCCGGCGACCTTCACCACCTCGAACCCGGAGGCCGCCACGAACTCGCGGAGCGCGCGCGCCGTGTACAGCCGCAGGTGCCCCACGACCTCGCTGCCCGGTCTGCCGTGGATACCGCGCAGACTCACCTCGGAGAACACCGGCTGGACGCCGGCGAGCAACAGCGCGCGGTTGTACCAGGCGGCGAGGTTCGGTGTCGAGAGCATGAGGTGTCCGCCGGGTCGCAGCACCCTGCGGAGTTCGTCGAGGGCGCTGTCGGGGTCGACGAGGTGCTCGACGACCTCGCTGAACAGCACGGCGTCGGCGCTGCCGGAGGCGAACGGCAGCCCGCTGCCGGTCAGCTCGCCCCGCACGACCTGGCTCAGGCGCGGCGCCGCCCGGCGCAGGGCATCCTGCGACCAGTCGATCCCCACGACGCGGTGCCCGTCGAGCACGCGCGCGGCGATCGCGCCCGCCGAGCCGTCCCCGCAGCCCACGTCGAGTACGGTCGCGGCCGGGCGGCCGGGCCCGACGGGGCCCAGCGCGGCGGCCAGCATCCGGGCCTGCCGCAGTGTCCGGGCCTCCCCGGAGGCGACGGGAACGGTGGGGTTCTCGTAGAAGTCCCGCAGCCCGGGAACGCGCGGACCCGACGAGGCCACCGCCGCCTCGGGCGACTCGCCGGTTGCTGCCGTGCCGGTGGCTGAGCGGGTCATGACGGCCTCTTGTGGTTGTCCTGGGCGGCGTGGGTTCCGGTGGGTGTCGTGTGCGGATGGGGCGTGCCGGGCTGGTCCGGCCCGTCCGGGCTCCCTCCGCGTCCCTGGGCCGAGGACGCCTCGACGTCCCGGGCCGGAGCGTCACCGGCCGAAGCGTCGTCGGCCGAAGCGACCGCAGTTGAAGCGACCCCGACCGAAGCGTCCTCGGCCGAAGCGACCGCAGGTGAAGCGACCCCGGTTGAAGCGACCCCGACCGGAGCGACCCCGGCCGGAGCGACCGCAGGTGAAGCGACGCCGACCGAAGCGTCCTCGGCCGGAGCGGCCCCGGCCGGGCTGAGCGAGGTCGTCGCGAGCGACTCCGCGAACAGGTCCGCCAGTTCCGCACCGGCCGCGTCACCGAGCAGCGTGCGCGACCAGCGCAGCGTCACGTGCAGCCGGCCGCCGGTGGAAGCCGCCGCCACGCTCAGCCCGCGCGGCATCCGGGCCGGCGCGGAGAACCACACGGCCGTCGCCCGGCCGGCGTCGCCGAAGTCCAGCGTGTACGGCACGCGTCCGAGGTTGGTGACCAGCGCCGTCGACGTCCAGGACGCGGCCGCCCGGCGTGCGCCACGGGTGAGCACGCCCCGGACACCGACCGGCAGCAGCGGTGCGGTCAGCAGGCTCGCCCCGGCACCCATGGGCGCGCCGTCGGCCGACTTCAGCGCGCGGGTGCGCCGGGCGGTGGCGCCCAGCAGCCGTGCCACGGCCTCCGGGGCCGGCCGCTCACGGAGCAGCAGCTCCGCGTCGTGCGGGTCGTCGGAGGTCATGGCCACCTCGACGAGCCGGGTCCCGTTGCCCATCGGCATCTCCGTGCCCCGTGGACGGTCGTCCACGGGCATCGTGATCCGTACCGGACCGGCCGGCCGGCCGTGCGAGGCGTTCCAGCGACCGACCATCAGTGACGTGGCGACGAGCAGTTGGTCGTTGACGGTCCAGGACGGGAGGTCTCCGTTCGGCGCCGCACGCCTCGGGACGGGCAGGTCCGCCTGCACCATGCCGTTGCCCACGGCGCGGGCGCGCACCGGCCCTGGGCGGGAGTCCGGCGCGACCCGTACGGGGCGCGTCCGTAGGGTGCGGCCGGTCCCGCTCGAAGCCGGACCCGAGCGCCCCGGCCGGACCCGCCCGGGTACCGGGAGGGCCGCCGTGCCGCCGTACTGTTCGGCGGTCGTGGCGAGCACCCGCAGTCCCGAGGGCGCGTCGAGAGCCGTGTGATGCGTCGTCAGGAGAAGTACCGTCCCGGTATCGGGCCCGGTGTCCGTCCGGACGACGTCCAGGCGCATCGGAGGTGACTCCGTGAGCGGCGGGCACTCCGCCAGGGCGCGGGCCCTGGCCTGCGCCAGGGCGTCGGGTCCCCGCCCGGCGAAGCTCACCGGATCGGTGTCCGGCCGGCCGGTCAGCTCCCAGGCGAAGGACCGCCGGTACCGACGGCCCGGTACCTCTCGTGCCAGCACCCGGGGGTGGGTGAGCAGCGCCTGCTGGAACGCGGCCCGAAGCCGTACCGGGTCCAGCCTTCCGGGCAGGTGGACCTCGATGTGCACGCTCTCCGGTTCGTCGTCGTTCAGGCAGTGCCGCGACACCTCGTCGACGGTCGGAAAGGGAATCAGGACCCCGCCGGCAGGGGTGAGGGTCCCCCTCCCGGCGGGTGCCCACGGCGCTGTCACGAGGGGCCACCGCCCTCCGGCCGCCAGAGGGGCGGCTGGGACCGGTGTCCGTCGCCGCTGCGCGGCCTGGCCGTGACCACCGGTCCGGCTTCCTGCGCGTCGGAACGGTCGTCGCCGCCACGCCCACCACCGTCTTCTCCCCCGTCGGCGTCCCCGCGCCCGGCGGCCGGGGACGTCGGCCGCACCGACGTCACCAGCGCGGCGGACAGGGCCACCAGCGTGAGCACCTGCGCCAGACCGCTGAACGCGCCCTCCCCGTCGGCGACCGGCTCCCCGGCGCCGAGGGCCGCCACGAGCCCGGCACCGGCCATCGCCACCGCCGCCGTCGGCACCAGCACGCCCGGCCGGAGCCGCGCGGCCACGGCGAGTACGGGCACGATCAGCGCCCACGGACCCGCGGCCACCGCGACGACCGCGGTCAGCGCGAGCGTTCCGAGCAGCATCCCCGGGGCCGCCGGCTCGGCCAGCGTCTCGTCGGCGGTGCCGGCGTCGTCGCGCCGGCGGCCCACGAAGGCCAGGGCGGCCAGGACGGCGAGCGTGAACCCGCCGCCGATCAGGGCGGCTCGGTACGGCCCGGAGGGCTCGAACTCCATGCTCACCGTTCCGGACGCGCCGGCCGGGATCACCCAGGCCTGCTGCCAGCCGTCGAGGCGCACCGGCTCGAGCTCCTTGCCTTCCAGGGTCGCCTTCCAGCCCTCGTTGGCGTTCTCGTAGGTCCGCAGGTAGGCGGCCTCGCCGTCGCCCGCCGACACCGAGACGGCCCGGCTGTCGTCGGACCACCTGGTGACGGTGGCCTCACGCCCGGCCGCTCCCTGGAGTGCCCTGGGGGTGCCGCGGGTCAGCGTGACGTCGGTGATCGCCAGCGGGCCGCCGTCGGCCGCCTCCACCTCGTGATCGCCGGACGGAAGCTCCAGGGTGCCGTCCTTCTCCTTCCCCGCGCAGAGGGCGACGGTGACGGGACGCCGTTCGAGGAGGTCCCGGACGAGTCCGGAGGCCTTCGTCTTGTGCAGGACGCCACCCACGGCGAGGTCGGGGCCCTGCCCGCACGGCAGCGAGAAACGCGCGGACGGCTTCGGCCGCGGCACTCGCAGATCGGCCAGTGCGGGGACGTGCACCTCGCTCAACCCCACCGGCAGCTGCAACTGCGCGTTCGCCACCGGGTTGTGGACGGTGAGCGGCGCGACCGTGGTGATGGTGATGTCGAGCCGGTTCGTCTCGATCTCCGGGAAGCGGATCCGCCCGTTCTCGTCCACGTCGGCCACCGCGGCGCCGTGCGGGGAGCTGATCATCACCTGCTCGGGCCGGGTGGACACCCCGCCCGCCGGCGCGAGGATGATCTCGTCGATCTTCTTCATCCCGGGCCAGCTCAGGTGGACGACCGGCCGGTCGCCCGCGATCCAGGCGGTCGTGAGATCACCGTCGACCAGGTTGCGAGCACCGAGTGACGTGCCGTTGCGGCTGGTGGAGTCCACGGCGGCCGTCAGCCGGTTCTTCGAGCCGGGGGCCGAACGGTCGAGCAGTTCGTCCAGCGCGCCGCCGGACACGGCGACGGCTCGCGCCGACACCTGGTACGCGCCCGACTCCTCGGTGCTGAACCGCCGGTGCAGTCCCACCTCCGCCGACGCGGGCGACAGGCCGCTCGCGTCGGTGCCACGGTGCAGGGAGTACACGGTCGCCGCCGCGTCGGTGCGCTCCGCGTCGGCGGGCAGCACCAGCATGCGCGTCACCTGCACGCCCGGAATCGACACCTCGGAGAACCCGGCCCCGGAGAGGCCCGGGCGCGCCTGCTGCGCGGCGAGGACGGTGATCTTCATCCAGGAGGCCTCGCCGACGGGAGCCTTGACCGTCTGCCGAGAGCCGTTCGTCTGCAGGGGGCTGTCGACCGAACCACGGTCGGTCTCGATCCGCACCTGCGTGGGCGCCGCGCGCATGGCGTCACCCGGCAGGGGCGTCAGCTGGACGGAGGCCGGGATGTCGGTCGGCCGGGCGAAGTCCACTCGCAGCCACTGTCCGACCGGCTTGCCCGGGCTGCCCTCGGCCCACGCGGTGTCCGGGTTGCCGTCGAAGGCGTTCACCGGGTCGTGCTGCGGCAGGTGGAACAGCCAATTACCACTGCTGGAAGCCGTCACGGCCTCGGCGCCGCGCAGTACCGCCGTGGTCTGGTGGTCGATGCTCTCCGACGGCAGGATCTGCTTGGGCTTCTCACCCGGGTTCTGCAGGCTGCCGGAGTGATTGCGCTCGTCCGCCGTGTAGGTGTACGAGGTGTTGTTGTTGACGAGGCCGAACCGGGTGTCGGTCCGGCGCAGCCCGTCCGCGACCGCCTTCACCGGTGCGACGACGCCCTGGGGAAGCCGGTCCCCGGCCAGCACGGCCGGTCGCCCGGTCATGGAGGGATCGGCGGACAGCTGGAGCAGCGCCTCGGGTCCGCCACTGACCACGGCCGTGTCGGCCACGGCCGAGACGCCGGCCCTGTCGGGCCGCCCGGCCCCGTCCTGCGGCTGGTAGATCTCCACGGCCTGGAGCCGCGGGTAGAGCCCCTGCACCTGGAGCGGGGTGTCGGCGGCTATGCGTCCACCGGTCATCAGCGGGCCGAACCCGGTGACCTTGCGGTAGCCGGACGACTCCAGGGTCCGCTTCACCGTCTGCGGCGGGACGTAGCCGATCTGGTCGGGGTCGAGGTCGTTGCGGACGACCACCTCGTGCATGCCGGCCCGTGCGAGGTACGCCCGCAGGCCCGGAACCTCGGTGCCGGACAGCAGCGCCTGCTCGACGGCGTCCGTCATACGGCGTGCTCCGGGAGTGCCGAAGGGGACGAAGTCCCGCTGCGCCCAGGGGGTCTCGGCCAGCACGTCGAAGGGCTGGTCGATGGGGGAACCCCAGGTGTAGATGCCGTGCGCCGTCGCCGGGACGACCAGGGCCCGGCTGTTCGGGGCGTTGTCCTTGAGCCAGCCGGCGGCCTTCTCCCAGTGGGTGGGCAGCTTGGTGAACCCCCCGGGCTGGAGGATCGAGCCGTTGACGTACGGGAGCGCCAGACCGGGCAGGACGAGCACCGCCGCGGTCACGGGCACCCAGCGACGACCGGGGAGGGCGCGGAGGGCGCGCGAGCCTCTGCTCGCGGACAGCACGGCTGTCAGATGGGTGAGTCCGAGGACGAGCGCGAGGGCAAGTCCCGGCTGGAACTTGTAGATGTTGCGGAACGGCTTCAGCGGTCCGTTCAGCCAGTCCTGGACGGCGCCGTGGAAGGGACCGCCGGCGGCTCCGCCGTACCCGGCGAGTGCGATCAGGACGACGGCGAGGACGGTCAGCAGCAGCCAGCGGCGTTCCGGCAGGTCCCGCCGGGCCAGGCCGGCCAGGCCGAGGGCCGCGGCGAACGCCGAACCGAGAACGGCGATGACGGAGGTCGCGACGGTCCAGCCGGCCGGCAGCCATGCCTCACCGAAGTTCAGATAGGCCACCCAGTTGCCGGCGCCGCGCAGCAGCTCGGTCGCCGACATGGTGGCCGTGGTGGTGTCGGCCTGCTCGACGTACGGCATGAAGTTCTCGCCGTACATGCCGAGCAGGAGCAGCGGCACCACCCACCAGACGGTGGCCAGCACGACGCCCGGTATCCACCAGCCCAGCAGCGCGCGTCGGCGCCGACCGGGCGGGCGGCTGAGGAGGTACAGGCCCACGGGCAGCAGCGCGGCCAGTGTCGAGGCGGCGTTCACACCGCCCATGAAGGGGATCAGCAGCGCCGAACGGGCGGCGGCCTTCCGCGGGCTCAGCTCCGCGGAGGTCAGCGGCAGCAGCACCCAGGGCAGCAGGGCGCCGGGCAGCGCGGCGGCGGAGGTCGATCCGATGACGATCGTGAAGGTCGGCCACAGCGCGTAGACCGCGGCCCCGAGGACCCGGGACGCGGACGTGCCCACATGGAGCCGCTCGGCGAGTCTGAGCGCACCCCAGAAGGCCGCGGTCACGATGACCGAGAGCCAGAGCCGTTCGGCCAGCCAGACCGGTACCTGCAGCAGGTCCATGAGCGCGTAGTAGGGAAGTGCCGGGAAGGCGTAACCGACGTACTGGTTGGCTATGCCGCCGAGGCCGACGTTCCCGTTCCACAGCGAGCCGAGATCGCCGAGGAAGCGCCAGGGATCGAGGGCGACGCCGAGTTTGGTCTCGAAGGTCGTCCTGCCGGGTGACACGGCGAGGAACGCCACCAGCACGACGGCCCAGAAGCCGAACAACAGGCGTCGTCCGCGCGGCTCGCCGGACGCCCCCGACGGCGTCGGGCCGGGCTGCGGCACCCAGGTGGGTGCCTGGACCGTAGTGGTCATGACCGTTCCTCGCTTCGCATGCTCATGGGCTTCGCCTGAGAATCAGCAGCAGATTCCAGGTGGCGATCTCGCGGAGTCCCGGCACCCGGGTGATCGTGCTCGCGAGGAACGGCCAGTAACGGGACCGCGCTGTCACGACCTGCACGTCGTCGCGACCGCGGACGTGCCGCAGGGTGGGACCGATGTGGACGGGGAAGAGGTTCTCGCCGAGGGTGTGCTTGGCCGCGCGGCCGGTGCGCCGTTCGTAGCGCGCGCGGGCCCGGTCGGCCCCGAGGTAGTGCCACGGCGCGGTCTCGTGGCCTCCCCAGGGCGAGAGCCAGTTGGTGAACGACAGGTAGATCAGTCCACCGGGGCGGGTGACCCGTGCCATCTCGCTGATGAACGTCTGCGGGTCCGACACGTGCTCCAGCACGTTGGACGAGAAGCACACGTCCGCGACGCCGTCGCCGAGCGGCAGCAGATACCCGTCGGCGAGCACCGCGTCCTCGGTGGTACGACCGCGGGCGTTCAGCTCCCGCGGGTCGGGCTCGAAGAGGTAGCTCTGCGCGCCGCGGCGGCGGAACTCCTCGGTGAAGTGGCCGCTGCCGCCGCCGACGTCGACGACGATCTTGCCGGTCAGGTCGACATGGCGCGCCACCTGTGCGACCGAGTCACGCGCCAGCAGGGTGTAGCACCCTTCGGGATCCCGGGGTTCGCGCATGAACGCCCGGAAGAGGCAGGCCGATCGCCTCAGCGACGGATCCTTGAATCCGCGGTCGGTGGTCTCAGCCACGGCCGCTCCCGCCGCGTCTCAGGGTCACGGCGCGCTCCGCGGCCTCGGCGGCGACCGCCTGGAACTGACGGACCGTCGCGCTCCAGCGGAAGCGCTGGGCGCGCTGCGCCGCGGCGCGCCCCATGGCCGCGCGCCGCTCGGTGCTGAGGGACAGGGTGCACCACGCGGCGGCGAACGAACTCTCGCCCCGTGCGAGCACCCCGGTCACCCCGTCCTCGACGGAGTCGCGCAGGCCCGGTATGTCGAAGCCGATCGCGGGGGTGGCCCGCGTGGCCGCCTCCGTGACGACCAGCCCCCAGCCCTCGACGAGGGAGGGGTGGACCAGCAGCCACGCCTCGCACATCAGCCGGTGCTTCTCGGCTTCCGACACCCGGCCGGCGAACGTCACGGAGGGACCGGCCATGGCTTCGAGCCGTTCCCGTTCGGGGCCGTCCCCCACGATGACGAGGCGGCCACCCGTGACGGGACGTACCCGCTCCCACAGCCGTAGGAGCAGGTCGATGCGCTTGTACTCCACCAGTCGGCCGACGGCGAGGAACAGCGGTTCCTTCGCCTCGGGCAGCAGGGGGCCGGGGTCTTCGACGCCGTTGTTGACGATCCGGATGCGGTCCGCCGCCACGCCGATGTCGCGCAGCTCGGCGGCGGTCGACTCGGAGACCGCCACCATCAGGTTGTCCCGGTGGATGCCGGTCAGTGCCCAGTGCTCCAGCCTGCGTCCGAGCCGTGCCGCCGGGCCCGGGTAGCGCATCTGCCAGAGGTCCGTGTGGACGTGGTTGACCAGGCATACCGTTGCTCCGCGGTGCCACAGCGGCGCCAGGTACGGCATGCCGTTGCACACCTCGACCAGCAGGTCGCAGGTGCCGACCTCGCGGGCGAAGGTCGCCCTGGCACGCGGGAAGTGACTCGCGTCGCCCCCCGCGGAGACCACCCGGTAGTCGCGTGCGGCGGCCGGGCCGCCGCACACGAGCGTGACCTCGTGGCCGGCGGCACTGAGACCGCCGGCTATCCGGTCGATGAGCAGTTCCGAGCCGCCGGCGGCCTCGTTGGCCAGGTCGCGACGGGCGAGGAAGGTGATCCGACGCGGCGCGGGCGCCCCGAAGGGCGCGACGTGCGGGTCGGGGGCGAGCGCGTCGGTGACGTGGCTGCCGGTACGGATGTGCGCGGGGACGGAACGGGAGTCCTTCTGGCCCGGGGCCAGAGCGGACGAGCGCTGGGGCATAGAGGTGCTCCAACTCGGCGGCTGCGGGTGGGATACGCATGAGGGTGTGCCGGGCTTCCGGGGATGAAGCGCTGGGCTGGCTCGTACTGGGGGTGTTTCGGGTACTGCGGGTGCTGCGGTGGTGGGCTGCCGGGGGCAGTCGAATCGGGCGGAAACATTGGCCCTACCGCGGGGTAACATCAGTCTTCGTTCAGGGATTCGTTCCCGCTACTCACCCGGATGACAATTTCGGGACTTTGGGCGCCCCCGTTTTCCTCACTCCGTTGAGTCGTCGGCCCGCCGGGAGCCGCGGATCAGCAGTGCGGTACCGCCGACGGCCAGCAGGCCTCCCACGAGGCCGCCCACGATGGGGGCGGTCTCGCCGAGCAGCTTCAGCCGGTCGCTGTCCGCGGAGGCCAGCTCGACCTGCTCACGCCGGGTCTCCTCGGTGAACTCCAGCCCCTCGCTGGCCAGCAGGGTGACCGCGTCCTTCGGTGACCCCGGGGCCCGCAGCGTCTTCTTCGGCGCGATCAGCGCGTTCATGATCCGCCCCGTGCGCTGGTCCACGGTCAGCTCGATCCGCGCGTTGGAGTACCACTCCTCCGCCAGCACCTGGCCCGGCTTCGAGCTGCCCACCAGCACGCCGGGCACCAGCCGGGTACCGGTCGGAGTGGCCTTGACACTGCCGGCGAAGCGGTAGCCCTGGCGTCCGCCGACCCTGGTGACCTCCTGGAACTCCAGCGGCACGGTGGCACCGAGGGTGCTGTCCCACCAGGAGTAGGCGCGCTTCTCCACGTCGAACGGGAACTTCAGGTAGGCCTCGCCCTCGAACGCGGGCTTCTCGTCACAGCAGTGCACCGGCAGGTTCGTCCGGCGGTCGGTCACCCAGCGCTCGGTGGTCCACTGCAGGGATCTGCGCGGGTCGCCCAGCGCGAGCGTCTTCGGCGAGTCGATCTGTGTCGACACGTCCCAGATGGCGTTTCCGCTGCGCTCACCTGCCGCGACGTCCCCCAGCACCCGGCGGGTGATGGTGATCGTCCGGCCTTCCACCGTGGAGACGGACCCGGTGTCGAAGTAGCTGCCCGGCCCGGTGAAGACCGTCGTGGAGTCCACGTCGGTCGGTGTGCGCTTGGCGCGCGGTTCCACGTACCAGACCAGCAGCTGGGTGAACACCAGCAGGAAGACTCCGACACCCAGCAGAATCAGGGACAAAGGCGATATTGAACGACGCATGTGGGTACTCCGATACGGGCGCGACGTGCGGGGGCTCGTGGGCCGTGTGGGAAGGGGGCACACACACGGGGTGCAGCCTGTCCGGGGGCAAGAAGGGATACCCGGCAGTAACAGTGACTGTGGACCGCGAAATTAGGCTGCCCTTGACCATCTGTCAATGCGCCTCTCATACTGGCCGCGCCGGACCGGGCCGGTGCGCTGGGTGACAGACCTCGATCAACGAGAGGCCGATCATCCTCATGTCCAGACTGCTCGCCGCCTTCCTGACCTGCGCTGCCTCCGCCCTCCTGGCCACCGGCGCCGCCTACGGAATCGTCACCGCTCTCGCCGCCACACCCGAGCAGCAGAATGTGCCGCTCGTCACGTTCCCCGAACCGCCCACGGACGGCACGTCCAGCACAGCGGGATCCGGCGCGGGCTAGGTTGGAAGATGCAGCCCACAGCCCGAACGCGTAGGGACCGGACACCCAGGAGCGGTGCGGTGGAAGCGTCGTCAGCGTGGCACGACGTGCCACGAGAACGGATCCAGCAGTTCGCCGACCGTGCCCTGGAGCAGGTCCCCGAACTGGCCCAGGACATCCTCGCCGCGATCCGGCAGGAGTATCCGGGCCTGGTGCTGCTCCCCGACGAGTCCGGAGAGCCGAAGGCCCTGGTGGCGATCCGGCACGCGCTGGAGCTCTTCGTGGAACAGATGGCCACGGGGTCGGCCCGGCCGCGCACCCTCCCGGAACTGTTCCGGGACTTCGGGCGCGGCGAGGTCTCGCAAGGGCGCAGCCTGGACTCCTTGCAGGGGATCTACCGGCTGGGCGTACGCCTCTCCTGGCGGCGTATGGCGGAGATCGGCCAGCAGGTCGACATCCCACCCTCGGCCATGTACGAACTCGCCGAGTCCGCGTTCGAGTACCTCGACGTCATGGTCGCCCAGTCGGTACGCGGCTACGCCGAGGCCGTCGCCCGCCAGGCCGGGGAACGGCTGCGCCTGCAACGGCTCCTCGTCGATCTCCTGCTCACCGAGCACCGCTCCGACCCGTCCGCCCTGCTCGCCGACCGCGCGGCCGACCTGGGCTGGCAGCTGCCCGGGAAGGTGGCGGTGGCGGTACTGCTCCGCCCTGCCCAGGAGGCCGTCGCCCCTGCCGTCGGCGAGGAGATGCTGCTCGACATGGAGGGCACGCAGCCGCGCCTGGTCGTACCGGACCCGGACGCCCCCGGGCGCACGGAGTTGCTGCACCGGACACTGGCCGGCTGGTCCGGGGCGATCGGCCCGTCGGTCCCCCTGGCGGAAGCCGCCACGTCACTGCGTTGGGCCGAGGCCGCCGTCCAGATGATCGAGCAGGGTCTGCTGCCGCCGGGGCGGCTCCTGCACTGTGGCGAGCACGTCGAAGCCCTGGTGCTGCTGCCCGCGGGTGAGCTGATCGACGATCTCGCGCGGCGGCGGCTGGCACGTCTCGACGAGGCCGGCGGCCCGGCGCACGCCCACCGACTCGCCGAGACCCTGCTGGCCTGGCTGGAGACGCGCGGTGGCGCCCCCGAGGTGGCCGCCCTGCTCGGGGTACACCCGCAGACCGTGCGCTACCGGCTGAGGCAGCTCCGCGAGTTGTGGGGCGACGACCTGGACGACCCGGACCGCCGCTTCGAACTGGAACTGGCGCTTCGCACCCGGCGGCTGCGCGGAGAGCTCGGCCCCCCGCCCGACTGACCCCGGAGGGGGCGCCGACGTACCGCACGACATCTCGTGCCTCACGGCGTCAGCGCACCGCGCAAGGTGAGGAGGCACCCGGCGCGTGGGCGCCCGTCGGCACCTCGGCGCTGTCAGGCGTGGTTGACGGGCAGGACGTCCGGGGACAGGGCGCCCGCGTGGGCGGCGGCGGAGGTCATCCGCTTGCGGTGGTGACGGCGGCACAGCACCTCGTAGCCGACCTCCTCGACCGGGCGGCGCACATCACCGACGACGACCTGCTCGCCCTCGACGACCATCTCGCCGCCGACCGTACGCGCGTTGTGCGTGGCCCGCGCCCCGCACCAGCACAGCGCCTCGACCTGGAGCTGCTCGATCCGGTCCGCCAGTTCGATCAGGCGCTGCGAGCCCGGGAAGAGCCTGGTCCGGAAGTCGGTGGTGATGCCGAAGGCGAAGACGTCGAGACCCAGGTCGTCGACGACCCGCGCGAGCTGGTCGATCTGGTCCGGGGCGAGGAACTGCGCCTCGTCGACGATCACGTAGTCCGCCTTGCCGCCCTGCGAGAACTGGGCGACCAGGTACGCGTACAGGTCCATGCCCTGGGGCGCCTCGACCGCTTCCGTCACCAGGCCGAGCCGGGACGACAGCTTGCCCTCGCCCGCCCGGTCGTCACGCGTAAAGATCACGCCCTGAAGCCCCCGCGCATCGCGGTTGTGGGCGATCTGGAGGGCCAGGGTGCTCTTCCCGCAATCCATGGTTCCGGAGAAGAAGACCAGCTCGGGCATGACGGGTCGGGACCTTTCAGGTCGTGGGAGGGGGGAAGGGACGGGGAGGCGGGGCGCGGTGCTCAGGAACGGACTTCGAGCAGCGGGACGAGCTGCTCCGCGGGGGTCATCGACCCGTGCATGCCGACCATCGCGGACTCGTGCGGCTCGTTGACGGAGGCGGTGATCGCCACGTCGTCGTGGGCCGCGGCGACGACGTCGCCGATCCGGCCGTACACCCGCTCGTCGATCTCGTCGCCGAACCAGCCGAGGGAGACGGCCTCGTCGCGGCTCGCCACCCAGAACTGCTCGCCGATCACCTCGCGCCAGCAGGTGAGGACGTCCGCCTCGGCGCCGGGCACGGCGTAGACGTGACGGGCCCGGCCCTCGCCGCCCAGGAGGGCGACACCCGCGCGCAGCTCCCAGTCCTCGTCGAAGTCGATGCGGTGCTGCTCGTCGAAGGGGATGTCGACCATGCCGTGGTCCGCCGTGACGTACAGGGCGGAGCGGGGCGGCAGCTGCTCGGCGAGCCGCTGCACGAGCCGGTCGACGAACATGAGCTGGCCGCGCCAGGCGTCGGAGTCGACACCGAAGCGGTGTCCGGCGCCGTCGAGTTCGCTGTAGTACGTGTAGACCAGCGAGCGGTCGCCGGCGGCGAGCTGCTCGGCGGAGAAGTCCATGCGCTCCTCGCCGGAGAGTCGCCCGTGAAACGTTCCGCCGCTGAGCGCGACCTTGGTGAGCGGGGTCTGCTCGAAGATCGGGGAGGACACCTGGGCGGTGTGGACCCCGGCGTCGTGCGCGAGCTGGAAGACGGTCGGGTACGGCTGCCAGACGTGCGGAGCGGTCCACGGCTTCCAGCGCAGCTGGTTCATCAGCTCGCCGGTCGCCGGGTTGCGCACGGTGTAGCCGGGCAGGCCGTGCGTACCGGGATAGCGGCCGGTGCCGACGGAGGCCAGCGAGGTCGCCGTGGTCGCGGGGAAACCGGCGGTGACCGGGCGGCCCGTGCCGCCGCGCGAGGAGCCGAGGAGCGAGGTCAGATAGGGCGCCTCGTCCGGGTGGGCCTTGATCTGCTCCCAGCCGAGCCCGTCGATCAGGAAGAGGCAGTTCCGGTCGGCCGGGGCCAACTCCGCGATCCGGGAGGTGAAACCGGGCACTCCCTGGCCGGCGACGAGCGTCGGCAGCAGGTCGCCGAGGGAGCCGGAGGTGTACTCGGGGACCGGCGCGGTCTCCGGGGCGAGCGGAACGGGATCGTCGGGCCAGCCGTGGTTCACGGCGGCGGGCTGCACCATCAGCGGGTGGGGGCGGCGGTGGCCGCGATGGCTTCGGAGAGGGCCTGGGCGAAGATGAGGGTCTGCCGGACGGTGTCCGGGCCGTCCCCGGCCTCGCTCACGCGCAGGCTGAGGTCGTCGGCGGTGGCGTTCCCGGTGTAGCCGTGGTCGGCGTCACAGTTGGAGTCGCCGCAGGCGGCGGGCTCCAGATCGATCCGGGAGACGGCACCCCAGCCGATGGTGAGGACGACTTCGCGGGGAAGGGTGCCCGGCGTGTACGACTCCGGGTTGGCGACCACGCGGCTGACGACGACGGACGAGATCCGGTCGAGCTTCACGGACTCGGTGGACGTCGTGGCGTACGGGGTCGGGGAGCTGGTGTCGGCGGCCTGCTCGTCGGTGTGGCTGACGATGAAACGGTGCGGCGTCAGGACGAGGACGGTGACATGGCGCCGGACCTCGTTCGCGTCGAAGGTGGTCTCCTGGTGCACCACGTACGACGCGACGGCCTCGCCGCCGACAGCGGCCTCCACCGCCTCGGCCACGAGGGCCGGGTAGTAGCCGCTGCGCTCGATCGCCGCGCGCAGCCCCTGGGTCGTCGTACCGGTCTTCGCCATGGACTCCATCCTACGGGGCGGTGGGGGCCCCTCAGGCCGTTCCGTAGCTCGGCAGGCTGCGCGGGCCGAGGTCGGTTCGGGGCGGCGGCGGGGCCAGTCGGACGGTGGCGCCGAGGACGGAGAGCCCGCGCGGTGCCACGACCACCGGCTCCAGGGAGACGGCGACGACCTCGGGATGGTCGTCGACGAGCCGGGAGACCCGGAGCAGGACCTCCTCGAGGGCCGGGGTGTCGACGGGGGCAGAGCCGCGCCAGCCGAACAGCAGCGGGGCGGTGCGGAGGGACCGGACGAGTTCGGCGACGTCCCGGTCCGTGGCCGGGACCAGTCGGTGGGTCGTGTCGCCGAGCAGTTCGGACGGCGCGCCCGCGAGGCCGAAGGAGAGGACGGCGCCGACGGCCGGGTCGATGGCGGACCGGACGACCGTGTCGACGCCCCGGGGCACCATGGCCTGCACGACGGGCTGGAGCTCCTCGGGCTTGCCGAGGACCTCGGTCAGCTCGGCGTACGCCGTGCGCAGCTGCTCCTCGGTCGCCAGGTCGAGCCGTACGCCGCCGAGGTCGGGGCGGTGGCGGAGGTGCGGCGCGGTCGTCTTGAGGGCGACCGGGTAGCCCAGCCGGGCGGCGGCCGCGACGGCGGCGTCGGGCGTGGGCGCGGGCAGGGTCGGCAGGACGGCGATCCCGTACCGCGCGAGCAGTTCCCCGGCCTGCTCGGTGCCGAGCGTCACACCACGGGGGTCGGCCTCCTCGCCGCCGCCGAGCACCCGCTCGATGAGCGCGGCGGCCCCGGCCTCGTCGATGTCCTCGTACTCGGGCACCCGCCCGGGCTCGGCGGCCTGCCGCCGCCACTGCCCGTACCGCACGGCCTCGGCCAACGCCCGCACGGCCCGCTCGGCGGCGGGGTAGGCGGGGATGGTGGTGGCGGCGATGCCCGCGGCGCCGGGGGTGCCGGCTGGCTCCTCCGACGACCCGGGGACGGGTCCGGCGCCGGCGCCGGGTCCGGGTCCGGTGCCGGACGGGGAACCGGCCGGGTATGCGACCCGGGAATCGGCCGAGGCTCCAGGTGCGGACCCGATCGGCGTGCCCGGTCGGCCGTCGGCCGGGGCGCCGGGCAGGGCATCGGCCGAGGTTCCGGGTCCGGGCTCGGCCGGGGCTCCGAGTCCGGACCCGATCGGCGTTCCCGGTCGGCCGTCGGCCGGCGTCGGTGGGTCGGCCTGGGCCGGCGGTCCGAGCCGGGGCCCGGCTCCCGTACCCGTACCCAGGGCCGTACCCGTACCCCCGCCCCGGCCCCTCCCGGCCGCCGTCGGTCGCGTGCTCGTCGCGATCGCGAGGGCCTCCGCGAGGCCGCCCATCTCGACGTGGACGACGACGACCGGCTTCGTCGGGGTCGGAGCCGAGGCGACGGCCTCGCGGAGGGAGGCCGCGAGGACCTCGCCGTCGCCGAACTCGGTGGCCCCGTTCTCGCCGACCCAGGGGATCGCGTTCACGACGACCGCGTCGGAGGTCTCGTCCGCGAGCGCCGCCGCCAGCGCGTCCCGGAAGTCCGCCGGATCCGCCGCCGTCGTCAGGTCCAGCGGCCGCAGCGGGCGCAGTCCCTCCGTCAGGCAGGCGTCGTACGTGAGGAGGCCGAGGGACTCGGAGTTGCCGAGGATCGCGACCCGGGGCCCGGCGGGAAGGGGCTGGGCGGCCAGGAGCAGACCGGCGTCGACGAGCTCGGTGACGGTGTCGACGCGGATGACCCCGGCCTGGCGGAGCAGAGCGGAGACCGTGGCGTGCGGGATGCGGGTGACGGGCACCCGGTGGCCGGGCGGGGCGCTGCCGCTGTGCCGGGCGCCCTTGACGACGACGACCGGCTTGACGGCGGCGGTGCGACGGGCCAGCCGGGTGAACTTGCGGGGGTTGCCGATCGACTCCAGATAGAGGAGGACGACGTCGGTTCCGGGGTCGTCGTACCAGTGCTGGAGGAAGTCGTTGCCGGAGACGTCGGCGCGGTTGCCCGCCGAGATGAAGGAGGAGAGACCCGCCCCCCGCCGGTGCAGTCCGGCGAGGAGGGCGATGCCGATCGCGCCGGACTGGGTGAAGAGCCCGATGCGCCCCGCGGCCGGCATCTGCGGTGCGAGGGAGGCGTTGAGCCGGACGTCGTCCGCGGTGGTGATGATCCCGAAGGCGTTGGGGCCGATGATCCGCATCCCGTAGGAGCGTGCCTGCCGTACGAGCTGCCGCTGCCGTTCGCGGCCGTCCGCCCCGCTCTCCGCGTATCCGGCGGAGAGGACGACCAGGCCCCGTACGCCGTGCTCGCCGCAGTCCGCGACGGCCTCCGGCACCCGTTCGGCGGGGACCGCGACGATCGCGAGGTCGACGGGTTCCCCGATGGCGCCGACGGACGGGTAGGCGAGGACACCGTCGAGCTCCGACGCCTCGCCGGAGGGGAGCGCGGCGTTGACCGCGTACACGCGTCCGGTGAAGTCGGCTCCGAGGAGGTTGCGGAGGACGGTGCGGCCGACGCCGCCGGGGGCGCGCCCGGCTCCGACGACGGCGACGGACCGGGGGGTGAGGAGGCGCTGTACGGAGCGTGCCTCGGCCCGCTGCTCCCGTGCGCGCTGGACGGCGAGGGACCGGTCGGTGGGTTCGAGGTCGAGATGGAGCCGGACGGAGCCGTCCTCGAAGCTGCGCTTCTGGGTGTAGCCCGCGTCCGTGAAGACCTTGATCATCTTGGTGTTGGCGGGCAGGACCTCGGCGGCGAAGCGCCGGATGTTCCGTTCGCGCGCGACCGCCGCGATGTGTTCGAGCAGGGCGGAGGCGACACCGCGTCCCTGATGGGCGTCCTGCACGAGGAAGGCGACCTCGGCCTCGTCGGCCGGCGCGGAGGCGGGCAGTCCGCGGTCGTCGATGCGGTCGTAGCGCACGGTGGCGATGAACTCGCCGCCCACCGTCGCCGCGAGCCCGACCCGGTCCACGAAGTCGTGATGGGTGAAGCGGTGGACGTCCTTGGCGGAGAGCCGCGGGTAGGGGGCGAAGAAGCGGTAGTACTTCGACTCGTCCGAGACCTGCTCGTAGAAGCTGACGAGGCGGTCGGCGTCGTCGGTGGTGATGGGCCTGATGCGCGCGGTGCCGCCGTCGCGGAGCACCACGTCCGCTTCCCAGTGGTCGGGGTAGTCGTGGTCCGGTGGTTCAGGACGCGCCTGTGGTGCCGGGTGTTCGGCCGCTTCCGACTGCTCCGACGCGCTCTGCATGGGGCCAGCCTACGGCCGCGACACGGCCGTGGCACCGCTCGCGCGGAGGGTGTGCGCCGTGCAAGGTAGGGGCACGCCGTGCAAGGTGGCAGCACGCCGGGCGCGGCAGGAGCGGGCCGGAAGGCGGTCCGATCCGGGCCGGAGGTCGGCGTGGAGCACCGGGCGTCCCGTGAGAGACTGGTCTAGACAACCGCTAAGACTTGAAGGGCAACACCATGGCTGAGCGCCGCGTCAACGTCGGCTGGGCCGAGGGCCTGCACGCCCGCCCCGCGTCCATCTTCGTCCGTGCCGCCACGGCTTCCGGCGTTCCGGTGACGATCGCCAAGTCCGACGGCACCCCGGTGAACGCCGCCTCCATGCTCGCGGTGCTCGGCCTGGGCGCGCAGGGGGGCGAGGAGATCGTCCTCGCTTCGGAGGCCGAGGGCGCCGAGGCCGCTCTGGACCGTCTGGCGAAGCTGGTCGCCGAGGGTCTCGACGAGCTCCCCGAGACCGTCTGAGCCGGGTCGACCTTCTCGTACGGCGAAAGGCCGTGGCTGCCGGAATTCCGGCGGCCACGGCCTTTTACATTTCCCCCCGAGCGACTTCGGGCAGCACGGGACCAGCCCGCCGAATTCGCATTCTTTGTATACGGTGTGCGCGTTAAGTCCGGGCGCTCGCCGTGTTGACGACATGTTGCGAAACCCTCACACGGCCGCGCGTCGGCCTTTTGAGGCGGTGCAGCGGCTGCGAGCGCTCCGCGTGCAGCGCGGTCAGCGCCCGCGCCCGCTCGGCGTCACCGCGCGCGAGGGCGTCCACGATCGCGCCGCGCTCGGCCCAGGCCTCCACCGGCTGCGCGGGCTCCTCGACCGCGTACATCCAGGCGATCTTGTGGCGCAGCTGGGTCAGCAGCGCCGTGAGGGCCGGGCTGCCGGAGGCCTGCGCCAGCGTCTCGTGGAACCAGCCGCCGAGCGAGCGCAGATCCTCGCCCTGGCCGCGCCTGGCCCGCTCCTGCCCCAGCCTGACCAGGCCCCGCAGCACCTTGAGGTGGGCCTCGGTGCGCCGCTGGGCGGCTCGTGCGGCGCCCAGGGGTTCGAGCAGCGCCCGCATGTCGAGCAGGTCGGCCGCCTCCTGCTCGGTGGGCTCGGCGACATGCGCGCCCGCATGGCGTCGGGTGACGACGAAGCCCTCGGACTCCAAGGTGCGCAGGGCCTCGCGGACCGGGACCCGGGAGACCCCGTACCGACGGGCGAGCTGTTCCTCGGTCAGCCGGCTGCCCCGCTCGAAGACGCCGGAGACGATGTCGTCCCGGATCGCCGTGCATACCGAGTGCGCGGGAATGCGCATGTCCGACCTCCGCCTTGGTCTGCGCGAGACAATTCTTGAGGCGCCTGTTCTGCGCCCGATCTGCGACTCTATTGCAGCGCGCCGGAATTTCCGATGCCCCAGCGGAATATGGAAGCCTTTTGACCGACGAAAAGCCCCGGCTCAGCACGAGCCGGGGCTTTTGCGACGCGACGCGGACCGGCCCTCGGGGGGCCGCGGTGCGGTCGGGGGGGTACGGGGTGCGGTGACGGGGGCGCGGCGGCGCCGTGCGTCAGACGCTGACGCCTCGGGCCCGGAGGTAGGCGACCGGGTTGATGTCGGAGCCGTACTCGGAGCTCGTACGCGCCTCGAAGTGCAGGTGCGGGCCGGTCGAGTTGCCGGTCGAGCCGGAGATGCCTATCTGCTGGCCCGGTTCGACGCTCTGGCCGACGTAGACGCCGATGGAGGAGAGGTGACCGTACTGGGTGTACGTGCCGTCGTTCATCCGGATGACGATGTTGTTGCCGTACGCGCCGCCCCAGCCGGCCTCGACGACGGTCCCGGAGCCGACGGAGACGACGCTGCTGCCGTAGCCGGCGTGGAAGTCGACGCCGGAGTGGCTCCCGGAGGACCAGAGCGAGCCGCCGGTCTGGTAACCGGTGGACACGTACGAGCCGGCGACGGGGAGCTGGAAGGAGTTCAGACGGCGGCGCTCGGCCTCACGGGCGGCGCGCTCCTCCGCCTCACGGATCTCCTTTGCGCGGGCCTCCGCCTTGCGCTTCGCCTCGGCTTCGGCCTTCGCCTTCGCGGCGGCCTCGAAGGCCTCCTGCTCCTGGGCGGCGGCCTGGGCGTTGATCCGGTCCACGAGGGAGTCCTCGGTGATCACCTTGGTGAGCCCGGTGTCCTCGACGGAGCGGTTGTCCGCGTCGGCGGCGAGTGCCGGGGAGGCGAGGGTTCCGATGACGCCGGTGGTGGCGAGTGTCGCGGCGCCGGCGAAGCCCAGGCTGCGGCGCGCCATCCGGCTCGAACCACGATGCTTCCCGGTGGCACGGGTGAACGCCATGTAGTGGCTGATCCTTTCCTTCCCTCTCGCCTACCGGGTTAGCTGACGGGTTCGGAGCAGGAAGGTCTCCTACGAGCCCCTCCGTACGAGACGAAGGCGCCCGATTCACCCCAGGGACTACGTGTGGGTCCCCGGCTCCCCAGGCTCGCGCCTGACGGGGACTCGGCGATGACTGTCCGGTTGCCGCGGGTGCGGCGGGTGCAACTGCCGAACAGACGCACCGACGCTATGCGGATCGTCTTTCAATCACCAACCGGACCGGCCTGTTTGTAAGACATGCCACAGAGCAAACGATCACCCTTGCTGCCAATACGGACAAAGGGGAGGGCTCCGACGACATCGTTCGTCGGAGCCCTCCCCGTGCCCCTTTTCTCAGGAGCCGGTCGGAACCGGTCCGGACAGGGGCCGGGAGCCGGAATCAGCCCGTCACGACGGTGACTTCACCGATGCCCAGCGCGCGCACCGGGTCCGCGATCTGCGCCGCGTCACCCACGAGCACCGTGACGAGCCGGTCCACCGGGAAGGCGCTGACCACGGCCGCTGTCGCCTCGACCGTGCCCGTCTCGGCCAGGCGCGCGTACAACTGGGCCTGGTAGTCGTCCGGAAGGTGCTGCTCGACCTGGTCGGCGAGCGTCCCGGCGACCGAGGCGGCCGTCTCGTACTTGAGCGGGGCGACCCCGACCAGGTTCTGCACGGCCGTCTCGCGCTCGGCGTCGGTCAGGCCCTCGGCGGCCAGCGTCCGCAGCACCTTCCACAGGTCGTCGAGCGCCGGGCCCGTGTTGGGCGTGTCGACGGAACCGCTGATGGCGAGCATCGCGGCTCCGTTCCCCTGACTGTCGGAGCGGAGCACCTGCGCGAAGGCGCGCACCCCGTAGGTGTAGCCCTTCTCCTCGCGCAGCACCCGGTCGAGTCGCGAGGTGAGGGTGCCGCCGAGGCAGTACGTGCCCAGGACCTGGGCCGACCAGACGCGGTCGTGCCGGTCGGGACCGATGCGGCCGATCAGCAACTGGGTCTGGACGGCGCCGGGTCGGTCCACGATGACGACCCGTCCGGTGTCGTCGGCGGTGATCGGCGGCATCGGGAGCGGTTCGGCCGGCTCGCCGGTCCAGGCGCCCAGGGTCTCGGCGAGGACCTTGTCCAGGTCGACGCCGGTCAGGTCGCCGACGACCACGGCGGTGGCCGTGGCGGGCCGGACGTACGCCTCGTAGAAGGCGCGGACCGCGGCCGCGTCGATCGCCTCGACGGTCTCCTCGGTGCCCTGGCGCGGCCGGGACATCCGCGACTCGGCCGGGAAGAGCTCCTTGGAGAGCTGCTTGGCGGCGCGACGGGCGGGACTGGCCGTCTCGTGCGGGATCTCGTCGAGACGGTTGCGCACCAGGCGCTCGATCTCGGTGTCCAGGAACGCCGGGGCGATCAGGGCCTCGGAGAGCAGCGCGAGGGCCTTGGGCAGCCGGGAGACGGGGACCTCCAGGGAGACCCGTACGCCCGGGTGGTCGGCGTGCGCGTCGAGCGTGGCGCCGCAGCGCTCCAGCTCGGCCGCGAACTCCTCGGCGCTGCGCCGGTCGGTTCCCTCGGAGAGCGCGCGGGCCATGATGGTGGCGACACCGTCGAGACCGGCGGGCTCGGCGTCCAGCGGGGCCGGCAGGAAGAGCTCCACGGCCACGACCTGCTGGCCGGGGCGGTGGCTGGTCAGCAGCGTCAGGCCGTTGTCCAGCTTGCCGCGGTCCGGGGCGGGGAAGGCCCAGGGCCTGGCGACGCCGGGCGTCGGCTGGGGGTGGAAGTCCATGCTCGTCAAGGACACGGCTGCGTCGGTCACTGGTCCGCTCCCTCTGCGTCGTCATCGCCGTCGGCGTGGTCGCTCTGCCCGGTCGCCAGGGGCTCGTAGACGAGCACCGCGCGGTTGTCGGGGCGCAGCGCGGCCGCGGCGGCCGCCCGCACCTCGTCCGCGGTGATGTCCAGGACCCGGTCGACGGCCGTGAGGGCGAGCTGCGGGTCGCCGAACAGCACGGCGTAACGGCACAGTTCGTCGGCACGGCCGGCGACGGTGCCGAGGCGGTCGAGCCATTCGCGCTCCAACTGGGCCTGCGCGCGCTCCATCTCCTCCGGCGTGGGGCCCTCGGCGGCGAACCGGGCGAGCTCCTCGTCGACGGCCGCCTCGATCTGGGGGACCTCGACGCCCCCGGAGGTCTTGACGTCCAGCCAGCCGAGCGATGGCGCTCCGGCGAGCCGCAGCAGGCCGAAGCCGGCGGCGACGGCCGTACGGTCGCGGCGGACCAGACGGTTGTGCAGACGGGACGACTCGCCACCGCCGAGCACCGTCAGGGCCAGGTCGGCGGCGTCGCACTCGCGCGTGCCGTCGTGGGGCAGCCGGTAGGCGGCCATCAGCGCGCGGGCCGGGACCTCCTCCTCGACGACCTCGCGCAGCTGCTCGCCGATGACCTCGGGCAGGTCGCCGGAGCGCGGTTCGGGCTTGCCGTCGTGGCCGGGGATGGAGCCGAAGTACTTCTCGACCCAGGCGAGGGTCTCCTCCGGGTCGATGTCGCCGACGATCGACAGCACCGCGTTGTTCGGGGCGTAGTACGTGCGGAAGAAGTTCCGCGCGTCCTCCAGGGTGGCCGCGTCCAGGTCGGCCATGGAGCCGATCGGCGTGTGGTGGTAGGGGTGGCCCTCCGGGTAGGCGAGGGCGGTCAGCTTCTCGAACGCCGTGCCGTACGGCACGTTGTCGTAGCGCTGGCGGCGCTCGTTCTTGACGACGTCCCGCTGGTTCTCCATGGACTCGTCGTCCAGGGCGGCGAGCAGCGAGCCCATGCGGTCGGCCTCCAACCAGAGAGCGAGCTCCAGCTGGTGCGTGGGCATGGTCTCGAAGTAGTTGGTGCGCTCGAAGCTCGTCGTGCCGTTGAGCGAGCCGCCCGCACCCTGCACCAGCTCGAAGTGCCCGTTGCCGTGGACCTGCTTCGAGCCCTGGAACATCAGGTGCTCGAAGAGGTGGGCGAGGCCCGTGCGGCCCGGGACCTCGTGCCGTGAGCCGACGTCGTACCAGAGGCAGACCGCGGCGACCGGGGTCAGGTGGTCCTCCGAGAGCACCACGCGCAGGCCGTTCGCCAACCGGTGCTCGGTCGCTGTGAGGCCGCCGGAGCCGGCCTCGGCCGTGGCCGTGTGACCCATGGGCATGTACGTCCCTTCGATCGCGATGTGAAAAGGTCCTGCCACTGTATGCAAGCGCGCCGACACCTGACGAAGTTCCCGTCCCTTCGAGAAGTCCCTCTTCCGGGTCGCGGTCGGCGTTGTCGGTGGCAAGGTCCACAATGGTCCGCGTCAGTTCAACCATGTTGGTGAAGGAGCCGCAGCCGCGATGGCCCGCCGCAGCACGAAGACACCGCCGCCGGACGACGCGTTCGAGGAGCGAATCCTCGACATCGACGTCGTCGACGAGATGCAGGGCTCCTTCCTCGAGTACGCGTACTCGGTGATCTACTCGCGTGCCCTCCCCGACGCCCGGGACGGCATGAAGCCCGTCCAGCGCCGCATCGTCTACCAGATGGGCGAGATGGGGCTTCGCCCCGACCGGGGCTTCGTCAAGTGCGCCCGCGTCGTCGGCGAGGTGATGGGCAAGCTCCACCCGCACGGCGACGCCTCGATCTACGACGCCATGGTGCGCATGGCGCAGCCCTTCTCCATGCGCCTCCCCCTCGTCGACGGCCACGGCAACTTCGGCTCCCTCGGCAACGACGACCCGCCGGCCGCCATGCGGTACACCGAGTCGCGGATGGCTCCGGCCGCGCTGCTCATGACCGAGTCCATCGACGAGGACACGGTCGACTTCTCGCCGAACTACGACGGCCAGGAGCGGGAGCCGGCGGCGCTGCCCGCCGCCTACCCGAACCTGCTGGTCAACGGCGCGTCCGGCATCGCGGTCGGCATGGCGACCAACATGCCCCCGCACAACCTCGGCGAGGTCATCGCCGCGGCCCGCCATCTGATCCGCCACCCCGGCGCCGACCTCGAGACGCTGATGCGTTTCGTGCCCGGCCCCGACCTGCCGACCGGTGGCCGGATCGTCGGCCTCTCCGGCATCAAGGACGCGTACGAATCGGGCCGCGGCTCGTTCAAGATCCGCGCCACGACGAGCGTGGAGACCGTGACGGCCCGGCGCAAGGGCATCGTCGTCACCGAGCTGCCCTTCACGGTCGGCCCCGAGAAGGTCATCTCCAAGATCAAGGACCTGGTCGGCTCCAAGAAGCTCCAGGGCATCGCGGACGTCAAGGACCTCACCGACCGCAACCACGGCCTTCGCCTGGTCATCGAGATCAAGAACGGCTTCGTGCCGGAGGCGGTCCTCGAGCAGCTCTACAAGCTGACGCCGATGGAGGAGTCCTTCGGCATCAACAACGTGGCGCTGGTCGACGGCCAGCCCCTCACCCTCGGTCTCAAGGAGCTCCTGGAGGTCTACCTCGACCACCGCTTCGAGGTGGTCCGGCGCCGCTCCGAGTTCCGCAGGACCAAGAAGCGCGACCGGCTCCACCTCGTGCTCGGCCTGCTCGTCGCGTTGCTCGACATCGACGAGGTCATCCGCCTCATCCGGGAGAGCGACAACTCCGCGCAGGCCAAGGAGCGCCTGATGGAGCGCTTCTCCCTGAGCGAGATCCAGACGCAGTACATCCTGGACACCCCGCTGCGCCGCCTCACCCGGTTCGACCGGATTGAACTGGAGAGCGAGCGCGACCGTCTCAACGGCGAGATCGACGAGCTGACCGGCATCCTGGACTCCGACGCGGAGCTGCGCAAGCTGGTCTCGGCGGAACTGGCCGCGGTCGCCAAGAAGTTCGCGACGGACCGGCGGACGGTCCTGCTGGAGTCGGCCGGTGCGCCCGTCGCGGCCGTGTCCCTGGAGGTCGCGGACGACCCGTGCCGGGTGCTGCTGTCCTCCACCGGACTGCTCGCCCGTACGGCGACGGCGGAGCTGCCGGAGGCCGACCCGGACGCGAAGCGCGTCAAGCACGACGTGATCCTGTCGGCGGTGGCCGCCACGCAGCGCGGCGACATCGGCGCGGTGACCTCGAAGGGGCGGCTGTTGCGGATCGCGGTCATCGACCTGCCGCAACTTCCGGACACCGCGAGCGTCCCGAACCTGGCGGGCGGTGCGCCACTGTCCGAGTTCCTGTCCCTGGAGGCCGACGAGACCGTGGTCTGCCTCACCACGCTCGACGAGTCCTCGCCCGGGCTGGCCATCGGTACGCGCCAGGGCGTGGTGAAGCGCGTGGTGCCCGACTATCCGGCGAACAAGGACGAGCTGGAGGTCATCTCGCTCAAGGACGGTGACCGGATCGTCGGCGCGACCGAGCTGCGGACGGGCGAGGAGGACCTGGTCTTCATCACCTCCGACGCCCAGCTGCTCCGCTACCCGGCCTCGCAGGTACGGCCCCAGGGCCGCCCGGCCGGCGGCATGGCGGGCGTCAAGCTGTCGGCGGGCGCCGAGGTGCTCTCGTTCACGACGGTCGACCCTGCCGCCGACGCCGTCGTCTTCACCGTCGCGGGCTCCACGGGCACCCTGGACTCGGCGGGTACGTCGGCGAAGCTGACGCCCTTCGACCAGTACCCGCGCAAGGGCCGGGCGACCGGCGGTGTCCGCTGCCAGCGCTTCCTGAGGGGCGAGGACGTCCTGATCCTGGCGTGGGCGGGTGCCGCGCCGGCCCGCGCGGCCCAGAAGACCGGCACCCCGGTGGACCTCCCGGAGATGGACCCGCGCCGAGACGGCTCGGGCACCCCGCTCCCCCGCCCGGTGGACGTGGTGGCGGGCCCGGCGAGCTAGGACGGCCGTCGGAGGCGGCCCCCGCCCGCCCTGGGGGTCAGGGCGCCTCCGGCTCTTCCTCGGTCTGCTGTACGTATCGCAGGACGCCCCACATGCTGTGCCCGTCGGGGGCGTCCTGCGGCCCGTTCTGCTCGCAGGACGCCAGCTGCTTGCCCAGTCCCGCCGCGTCGACGCCGGAACCGATCAGGACGAGCTGGGTGAGCCGCTCCTCGCCCTCGGGCCACCGCTCGGGATAGAAGCGCAGGAAACGGCCGACGGCGTGGACGGTGTAGCGGTTGTCCGGGTCCGCGGCGCCGAAGTCGACGAAGCCCTTGATCCGGTAGAGGCCCTCGGGCCGGGCGTCGAGGAAGGCCATCAGCCGGCGCGGGTGGAGCGGGGTCGTGGCCGTCAGGGACACGGTCTCGTACGCCGCGTGCGGGTGGGCGTGCGGGCCGCCCCCGCCGTCCTCCCCGCCCCCGCCGTCCTCGCCCTCCGGGCCGTACAGGATGTCCTCGATGGACATCTGCCCCTCGATCTCCCCCTCGGGCACCACCCGGTCGAAGAGCAGTTCCGGGTCGATCCGTCCGTACGCCGCCTCGACCACGACGGCCTTCCCCGCCAGGCCCGCCACCGCCTCGCGGACGGAGCGCAGCCGGTCCCCGGGGACCCGGTCGGCCTTGTTCACGACGACGAGGTCGGCGATCGGCAGATGCCGGTCGGTCTCGGGGTGCCGCTGCCGGGTGGCGGAGAACTCGGCCGCGTCGACGACCTGGACGAGCCCCCCGTACACGATCCGCTCGTTCTCGCTGGCGAGCACCATACGGACCAGTTCCTGCGGCTCGGCGAGACCGCTCGCCTCGATCACGATGACGTCGAGGCGGGACTCGGGGCGGGTGAGGACCTCCAGGTACTCGTCGAGTTCGCTCGCGTCGACGGCGCAGCAGAGGCAGCCGTTGCCGAGGGAGACGGTGGAGCCGACCTGTCCGGCGACGCTCATCGCGTCGATGCCGATGTCCCCGAAGTCGTTGACCATGACGCCGATACGGGTGCCCCGGGCGCTGCGCAGCAGGTGGTTGAGGAGCGTGGTCTTCCCGGCCCCGAGAAACCCGGCCAGGACGACGACGGGGATCTGCTGCGTGGTCAAGGGACGTGCCTCCGGTTCCTTCGTGCCCCACGGCTGTGGGAAACCCCCAGGATAGGCGCCCCCTCCGTCGCCGTTTCCGGTCCCGGGGCGCGGCCCCGTACCTTTTCCGGCATGAGCCCCGCACAGACCAGCCCCCCGCGCCCCGGTGCGCGCCGACGGCGGTTCGGGTGGCCCCGGCGGGTGTTCTCGCAGGTCCTGCTGATGCAGCTGGCCATCGCGACCGGTGTGACCGTCCTCGCCACCGGGCTGTTCCTCGCCCCGCTCAGCGCCCAGCTCGACGACCAGGCCATGCGGCGGGCGCTTGCCATCGCGGGAACCACCGCGTCGCCCCGGCTGGCCGCGGACCTCACCACGACGCCGCCGTCCGCGCGGGGCCCGGTGCAGACGGAGGCGGAGCGGATCCGGATGTCGACGGGCGCCGAGTACGTCGTGGTCATGGACACCCGTGGGGTGCGCTGGTCGCACACCGATCCCGCCGCGATCGGCGGGCGTGTCTCCACGGACCCGAGCGCCGTCCTCGCCGGGCGCGAGGTGATGGAGATCGACAGCGGCACCCTGGGCCGCTCGGCGCGCGGCAAGACGCCGTTGCGGGACGCGGACGGGCGGATCGTCGGCGCGGTGTCGGTCGGCATCGAGTACGACAGCGTCCGCGACCGGCTCCTCGCCGCGATCCCCGGTCTCCTCGCCTACGCGGGCGGGGCGCTCGCGGCCGGGGCCCTGGCCGCGTACCTGATCTCCCGGCGCCTTCAGCGGCAGACCCACGACCTGGCGTTCTCCGACATCTCCGCGCTGCTCGCCGAACGCGAGGCCATGCTGCACGGCATCCGCGAGGGGGTGGTGGCCCTGGACCGCAACGGCTCCGTGCGGCTCATGAACGACGAGGCGCAGCGGCTTCTCGGTCTCGGTTCCGAGGCGGCGGGCCGGCCGCTCGACGACCTCCTCGGCGGGGGCCGTACCGCCGATGTCCTCGCGGGCCGGGTGACCGGGGAGGACCTGGTCACCGTGCGGGGGCACCGGGTGCTGATCGCCAACCGGATGCCGACCGACGACGGCGGCGCGGTGGCGACCCTCCGCGACCGCACCGAGCTGGAGCGGCTCGGACGCGAGCTGGACTCCACCCGGGGGCTGATCGACGCCCTTCGCGCCCAGGACCACGAGCACGCCAACCGGATGCACACCCTCCTCGGGCTCCTGGAGCTGGAGCTGCACGAGGAGGCGGTCGCGTTCGTCACCGAGGTGGTCGGCGTGCATCGGGCGACCGCCGAGCAGGTCACGGAGAAGGTCCACGATCCGCTGCTCGCCGCGCTGCTGGTCGGCAAGGCGACGGTCGCCGCCGAGCGGGGCGTCTCGTTGCGGATCGCCCCCGCCTCGCTGCTGCCGGACCGGCTCGTCGACCCGCGTGAACTGGTCACCGTCGTCGGGAACCTGGTCGACAACGCCCTGGACGCCGTGGCGGGCACCCCCGGCGCCCGGATCGACGTCTCCCTCCGCGCCGACGGCCGTACGGTCGTGCTGCGGGTCACGGATGGCGGCCCGGGGGTTCCGGAGGAGAGCCGTGAGCTGATCTTCACCGAGGGCTGGTCGACGAAGGCCCTCCCGTCCCACGGGAAGCGCGGCCTCGGTCTCGCCCTCGTCCGCCGGCTCGCGGAACGTCGCGGCGGCACCGCCCGCGTGCCCGGGGGCCCCGAGGGGGGCGCCGAGTTCACCGTCGTCCTCCCGGACGCCCTGACCGAGCCGGACCCCGATCCCGACGCGGCCTCCGCGGAACCGGAACCGGTCGAGGGGGCGCGATGATCGACGTCCTCGTCGTGGACGACGACGTGCGGGTGGCGCGGATCAACGCCGCGTACGTCACCAAGGTGCCGGGCTTCCGGGTCGCCGCCACCGCCCACACGGCCGCCGAGGCGCTCGCCGCTCTGGACGAGCACCCGGTGGATTTGATCCTTCTCGACCACTACCTCCCGGACGAGAACGGGCTCGCGGTCGTACGGGAGCTCCGTGCTCGGGGCCACCAGTGCGACGTGATCATGGTGACGGCGGCCCGGGACGTGGCCACGGTGCAGGCGGCGATGCGGCACGGCGCCCTCCAGTACCTGGTCAAGCCGTTCAACTTCGCCGTGATCCGAGCCAAGTTGGAGGCGTACGCGACGCTCCGCCGCACCCTGGAGAGCGGCGGCGAGGCGGAGCAGGCCGAGGTGGACCGCATCTTCGGCGCTCTGTCGGCCGGCTCCGTTACCCCCGACCTGCCCAAGGGGCACTCCCCCACCACGGCCGAACTGGTCCGCCAGGTCCTGCTCGCCTGGGACGCTCCCCTGTCCGCGCAGGAGATCGCCGAGCGGGCCGGCGTCAGCCGCCAGACGGCGCAGCGCTATCTCAAGCTCCTCGAACGCACCGGCCGCGTGCGGCTCTCGCTCCGGTACGGCGAGACGGGCCGGCCCGAACACCGCTACGTCTGGGTGACTTCCCCACCCAGTCGCTGAGGCACCAGGTCAGACGGCTCCCGCGCCGGTCAGCGCCCGCACCTCGGTCTCGGCGTGCCGCGCCTCGTCGGGCGGTTCGGTGGAGGTGACTGTCCCGATCCAGCCCGCGAGGAAGCCGAGCGGGATGGACACCACCCCCGGGTTCTGCAGCGGGAAGAGGTGGAAGTCGACGCCGGGGAACAGCGCTTCGGGACTGCCGGAGACGACCGGCGAGACCAGGACGAGCAGCACCGCGGGGATCAGTCCGCCGTACACCGCCCAGACCGCGCCCCGGGTGGTGAACTTCCGCCAGAACAGCGAGTAGAGCAGCACCGGCAGATTGGCGGAGGCCGCGACCGCGAAGGCCAGTCCGACCAGGAACGCCACGTTGAGGTCGCGGGCGAGCAGCCCCAGGCCGATGGCGACCGCGCCGATCACCGCCGCGGCGATCCGGGCCACGGTCACCTCGCTGTACTGCTTCGTGCGTCGGCGGCGCAGCGAGGCGTACAGGTCGTGGGCGACGGAGGCCGACGAGGCGAGGGTGATCCCCGCGACGACGGCCAGGATGGTCGCGAACGCGACGGCGGCGACGATCGCGAAGAGCACGGTGCCGCCGGTGGAGCCCGCTCCGCCGCCGAGGTCGAGAGCGAGCAGCGGTACGGCCGTGTTCCCGGAGGCGTTGGAGGCGCGGACCTCGGCCGGGCCGATCAGGGCCGCCGCGCCGAAGCCGAGCACGATGGTCATCAGGTAGAAGCTTCCGATGAGCCCGATGGCCCAGACGACGGAGCGCCGGGCGGCCCTGGCGGTCGGCACGGTGTAGAAGCGCGCCAGGATGTGCGGCAGGCCCGCGGTGCCGAGGACCAGGGCGAGGCCGAGGCTGATGAAGTCGAGACGGGCCGTCCAGTCCCCGCCGTAGCGGAGTCCGGGGGCGAGGAACCCCATTCCGTGGCCGCTGCGTTCCGCCGCGGTGGAGAGCAGGTTGTTCACGTCGCCGTGGAATCGGAGCAGGACGAGGACGGTGAGCGCGATCGTGCCCGCCATGAGCAGGACGGCCTTGACGATCTGGATCCAGGTGGTGGCCCGCATGCCGCCCAGCGACACGTAGACCACCATCAGCGCGCCCACGCCGATCACCGTCCATGACCGGGCCGCCTCGCTGGTGCCGCCGAGCAGCAGGGCGACCAGGCTCCCCGCGCCGACCATCTGGGCGACCAGGTACAGCACGGACACGGTCACCGAGGACGTTCCGGCGGCGATCCGCACCGGTCGCTCCGCCATCCGCGCGGCGACGACATCGGCCAGGGTGAACCGGCCGCAGTTGCGCACCAGTTCGGCCACCAGCAGCAGGACGACCAGCCAGGCGACCAGGAACCCCACGGAGTACAGCATGCCGTCGTAGCCGTAGAGCGCGATCAGCCCGGAGATGCCGAGGAACGAGGCCGCGGACATGTAGTCACCGGCGATCGCGAAGCCGTTCTCCAGGGGCGAGAACAGCCTGCCCCCGGCGTAGAACTCCTCCGCCGAACCGCGCCGGTTGCGGCTCACCCAGGTGGTGATGCCCAGGGTGACCGCGATGAAGGCGCTGAACAGCACGAGCGCCAGGGTCTGGTGGTCTCCGGTCACGGCTGACCCACCCCTCGGGTCATCTCCTGCGTGTCCCACCGCAGGTCCAGCGCGGCCCGGTCCCTGCGCAGCCTGGCATGGCGCGCGTAGGCCCACGTCAGCAGGAAGGTGGTGAGGAACTGCCCGAGCCCCGCGACCATCGCCACGTTCACCGCTCCGGCGACCGGGCGGGCCATGAGCCCCGGAGCGGCCGTCGCCGCCACGACGTAGGCGAGGTACCAGAGGAGGAACGCGAGGGCGGCGGGGAACGCGAACCGGCGGTAGCGGCTGCGCACTTCCTGGAAGGCGGGGCTGCGCTGCACCTCCAGATAGATCTCCGCCGCGCTGTGGACCCGCTGCCGCGGCACCGCGTCGGGGCGTCGGGCACCGGGGGGCCCGGCCTCGGCCCGCTCGTCACGTCCGGAGGCCGTCACGTCGTACCAGGGGTCGTCGACCGGCATCGCCGGAACGCCGAGCCCCTCCTGTTCGTCCACCTGCTCCACCCGCCAGCTCTCCTTGTCAGCGAACCGTTTCGGCCGCGTGCCCAAGGATGGACAGAGCGGGAAGATCCCGGACTCTTCTCCTCCCCCTCTTCACCCCATCAGGTGACTCTTCTCCCCGGCGCCCTGACCAGACCGTGCTGATATGCGTACCGCACGGCCTGCGCCCGGTCGCGGACGCCGGTCGGCGACCCTCAGGCGTCGATGCGCGAACGGTCGAGGGTCGCCGCCGAACCGGTGATGAACTCCTTGCGAGGAGCGACGTCATTACCCATGAGGAGGTCGAAGACCTGCTCCGCCGCGTCCAGGTCACCGATGTTGATCCGGCGCAGGGTGCGGTGGCGCGGGTCCATCGTGGTCTCCGCGAGCTGGTCGGCGTCCATCTCGCCCAGGCCCTTGTAGCGCTGGATGGCGTCCTTGTAGCGGACCCCCTTGCGCTGGTACTCCAGCAGGGTCTGCCGCAGCTCGTTGTCCGAGTACGTGTAGACGTACTTGTCCTGGCCCTTCTTGGGCTGGACGAGCTCGATCCGGTGCAGCGGGGGCACGGCGGCGAAGACCCGCCCGGCCTCCACCATGGGCCGCATGTAGCGCTGGAAGAGCGTCAGCAGCAGACAGCGGATGTGGGCGCCGTCGACGTCGGCGTCGACCAGGAGGACGATCTTCCCGTAGCGGGCCGCGTCGATGTCGAAGGTGCGGCCCGAGCCCGCTCCTATGACCTGGATGATCGCACCGCACTCGGCGTTCTTCAGCATGTCCGAGACGGACGACTTCTGAACGTTGAGGATCTTGCCCCGGATGGGCAGCAGCGCCTGGAACTCGCTGTTACGGGCGAGCTTGGCCGTGCCGAGGGCCGAGTCGCCCTCGACGATGAAGAGCTCGCTGCGCTCCACGTCGTCGCTGCGGCAGTCGGCCAGCTTGGCCGGCAGCGAGGAGGACTCGAGCGCGGTCTTCCGGCGCTGCGCCTCCTTGTGCTGCCGCGCGGCGATCCGGGTACGGGCCGCGGCGACGGCCTTCTCCAGCACGGCGCGCGCCTGCGCCTTGGCGTCCCGCTTGGTGGAGGTGAGGAAGGCCTTGAGCTCCTTGGCGACCACGTTCGCCACGATCCGGCGCGCGGCGGACGTACCGAGGACCTCCTTGGTCTGCCCCTCGAACTGCGGCTCGGCGAGGCGGACGGTCACGACGGCCGTGAGTCCTTCGAGGGCGTCGTCCTTGACGACGTCGTCCTCGGCGACGCGCAGCATCTTCGTCGAGCGCAGCACCTCGTTCACCGTCCTGGTGATGGCCTGCTCGAAACCGGAGACGTGGGTGCCGCCCTTCGGCGTGGCGATGATGTTGACGAAGGACTTCACCGTGGCGTCGTAGCCGGTGCCCCAGCGCAGCGCGACGTCGACGGTGAGTTCGCGGGTGACCTCGGTCGGGGTCATGTGGCCCCGCTCGTCGAGGACGGGGACGGTCTCCTTGAAGGTGCCGTACCCGGTGAGGCGCTGGATGTCGCAGACGGCCTTGTCCTGCGCGAGGTACTCGCAGAACTCGCTGATGCCACCGTCGAAGCGGAAGGTCTCCTCGCTCTTGCCGACGCCCGCCAGGTCACGCTCGTCGCGGACGACGATGGTGAGACCGGGGACGAGGAAGGCGGTCTGCCGGGCGCGCTGGTGCAGCGTATCCAGGGAGAGCTTGGCGTCCTTGAGGAAGATCTGCCGGTCCGCCCAGTAGCGGACGCGGGTGCCGGTGCGGGTCTTGGGGACGCGCTTGCCCTTGCGGAGGCCGTTCGCCGGATCGAAGGGACTGTCGGGGCCCTGCTCCGTGAAGATGCCCGGGACGCCGCGGCGGAAACTGATCGAGTGCGTGGCGCTGTTCCGGTCGACCTCGACGTCGAGGCGCGCCGACAGGGCGTTGACCACGGAGGCGCCGACGCCGTGGAGGCCGCCGGAGGCCGCGTACGACCCACCGCCGAACTTTCCGCCGGCGTGCAGCTTCGTCATGACGACCTCGACTCCGGAGAGTCCGGTCTTCGGTTCGACGTCGACCGGGATACCCCGGCCGTTGTCCCGGACCTCCACGGATCCGTCGTCGTGGAGGATGACCTCGATGTGGTCGCAGTAGCCACCGAGGGCCTCGTCGACCGAGTTGTCGATGATCTCCCAGATGCAGTGCATCAGGCCGCGGCTGTCGGTGGACCCGATGTACATACCGGGGCGCTTGCGGACCGCTTCGAGCCCCTCGAGTACGAGCAGGTGCCGCGCGGTGTAATTGGAAGCGTCACGGTCTGCGGTCAGCAGCGCACTGGACGGCACGGACGTTTCGGCGGTCACGCGGTTCGCTCCTCGCTGAATTTGAAATCTTGCGCGATGGGGTAAGGCCCGGCTTCGGTCACCGGTCAGAGGGTACCGATGCCTGGTAGAGCCGTTGTCACGCCACCCACCCCGATTCCTCATGCTAGTCCAGAGTCGCATGGATGTTCGATCCCTCGATGGGGTGAAGCACACATCACGTTCCCTTCCAGGCATGAACCATTTAGGCTCCGGGCACGTCCTCATCAACAACCGGCAACCGCCGGGAGGGCCAACCGATGCAAGCAACGCGAAATCCGTAGAGCGAAGCAATACGGCTCATTCGCCGCCAACCGGCAGCAGACAGCCACCTTGGGAAGAAGTTTCAAGGAAAAGCCACGAGCGGGAACGTTTCCGGCCTGGTTGGATGTTGACCCTGGTACGACAGCTCGTCGAGCTAGAGAAGAGGCGACGTGACTACTGTTCTGACCCCCGCGAGCCCCCTGACGGCCGCTGACCGCTGCGACCGCTGCGGCGCCCAGGCATACCTGCGTGTCGTCCTGACCAGCGGAGGTGACTTGCTCTTCTGCGCCCACCACGGACGCAAGTTCGAGCCGGAACTCAAGAAGATCGCCGTCGAGATACAGGATGAGACGGACCGGCTGACGGACGTGCCGGCCCGCACTGTGGGCGACGAGCACTGACGCTTCGCAACCACGACGAGCCAGATCCGGCCAGTGCCCGGACGGCGGGCGGTCACCCCCGCATTCTCAGGGGGATGACCGCCCGTTCTCGTATGCCACCGAGTGTCAGATACGCGACGGCAGAACCGCCGAGACCCGCGTGTAGACACCCGGATTTTCCGCCTGCCCGCAGCCGCTGCCCCAGGACACCAGGCCGATGAGCAGCCCCCCGGCCACGAGCGGGCCTCCACTGTCGCCCTGGCACGCGTCCCTGCTGCCCTTCGGGTCCCCCGCGCACACCATCGTGTCGCCCCGGTACGGGACGCCCGGTCCACCCGGGTACGCCCGCTCGCACGCGCTGTCCGGCAGCACCCGCACGCGCGCCGTCCGCAGCGTGGACGCGTAGGCCCCGTTACCGGTCGTGTCACCCCACCCGTAGACGTCCGCCGCCGTGCCGGGTGCGTGGACCGCGTCGCCGGCGGGGGCGACGCCGATCACGTACGACTTCGGGAGCGCGCTCACCAGCGTCAGCACCGCGAGATCGCCCGAGTTGGTCGTCGGGTCGTAGTCGGGATTGACCCAGGTGTCCGAGATCCGCACCTCCTGCCCGCCCTGTCCCCGCAGCGCGGCGCGGCCCGCGATGACGACGAAGTCGCGTACCTCCCACGGCTCGCCGCCGAGCACCTCCCGGCCCAGGCAGTGGGCCGCCGTCAGCACCTTGGTCGGCGCGACCACCACGCCCCCGCAGAACTGTCCCGCGCGCGTACCTCCGAACCGGTCACGGCTGGACAGCGCCACGACCCAGGGCGCGTCCGTGATCTGGGCGGGACGCCCGCCCACGACGACACTGTCGGCGGCCGCGGGGGCGCCGGTGGCGACCTGGCCCGCCGCTGCGGCGATCAGGCCCAGAGCACCCGCCAACGCTCGGGTGAGGGAACCACGCATGAAGCCTCCTGACTCTCCGGTGATGTCGGTTCACCCAGCGTCCAGCACTCGCGCGTACCGTGCACCCCCGCACAGCCGGAGAGCCCGGCTCCCCCTCGGGGAACCGGGCCCTTCCGTCTACCGCGCCGTGCCTCGCGTCCGGGGCGGGTACGGCTCAGTCGAGGTAGTCGCGCAGAACCTGCGAACGCGACGGGTGACGCAGCTTCGACATCGTCTTCGACTCGATCTGGCGGATCCGCTCGCGGGTCACGCCGTAGACCTTGCCGATCTCGTCCAGAGTCTTCGGCTGACCGTCAGTGAGACCGAAGCGCATCGAGACGACGCCCGCCTCACGCTCGGAGAGCGTGTCGAGCACGGAGTGCAGCTGCTCCTGGAGGAGCGTGAAGCTCACCGCGTCGGCCGGGACGACCGCCTCGGAGTCCTCGATCAGGTCGCCGAACTCGCTGTCGCCGTCCTCACCCAGCGGGGTGTGGAGGGAGATCGGCTCGCGACCGTACTTCTGGACCTCGATGACCTTCTCAGGGGTCATGTCGAGCTCCTTGGCCAGCTCCTCCGGGGTGGGCTCGCGGCCCAGGTCCTGGAGCATCTGGCGCTGCACGCGCGCGAGCTTGTTGATGACCTCGACCATGTGCACCGGGATACGGATGGTGCGGGCCTGGTCGGCCATGGCGCGGGTGATCGCCTGACGGATCCACCAGGTGGCGTACGTGGAGAACTTGTAGCCCTTGGTGTAGTCGAACTTCTCGACGGCACGGATCAGACCCAGGTTGCCCTCCTGGATCAGGTCCAGGAAGAGCATGCCGCGGCCGGTGTAGCGCTTGGCCAGGGAGACCACCAGACGGAGGTTGGCCTCCAGGAGGTGGTTCTTGGCCCGACGGCCGTCCTCGGCGATGATCTCCAGCTCGCGCTTGAGCTTCGGCGCGAGCTTGTCCGAGTTCGCCAGCTTGTCCTCGGCGAACAGGCCGGCCTCGATGCGCTTGGCGAGCTCGACCTCCTGCTCGGCGTTGAGGAGCGGGACCTTGCCGATCTGCTTCAGGTAGTCCTTGACCGGGTCGGCGGTGGCACCGGCGACGGCGACCTGCTGCGCCGGGGCGTCGTCCTCGTCGTCGTCGGACAGGACGAAGCCCTTGCTCTCGCCCTCGGTCTCCTCTTCCTCGCCCTTGCCGGGCGCGACGTCCTCGAGCAGCTCTTCGCCCTCGACGGCCTCGTCGGCGTCCTTCTTGGACGTGGTCTTCTTGGCCGCCGTCTTCTTGGCGACAGTCTTCTTGGCCACCGCCTTCTTGGCGACGGTCTTCTTCGCGGCCGCCTTCCTGGCGACGGATCCGGCCTCGTCGGCCGGGTCGGCGCCCTCCGCCGCAGAGGCCGTGGCGCCCGCGACGCTGGACTTCGTCACGGTCGTCCTGGCGGTGACGGTCTTGGTGGCGGTGCGCTTGGCCGGGCTCTTCGCTGCGACGCTCTTACGGGCGCGCTTCGGCGACTCCGCTGCACTGACCATCAGCGTCACACCCTCTTCCTCGAGGATCTGATTGAGGCTGCGCAGAACATTCTTCCACTGGGTTGGCGGAATCTGGTCAGCCTCGAAGGCCCGACGCACGTCATCGCCGGCGATCTGCCCATCAGCCTTTCCCCGCTCGATGAGCGCCATCACAGACTCGGACTCGGCGATCTCCGGCGGGAGCGTACGGGATGTGCTGGCCGACACGAACAACCTCTCGGAACGATGGAAACGGCTTCCGGCCCCGCCCTGGATCGGGCTGGAGCCGACGACCGTCGACGGGGAATGTGCCGACGGCGCGGGCTGGACCGGGGAACTGCACAGCGCCTCCATCGGCTGCTGTATTCCTTCCTCGGCTGTCACCTCTTAAGTCATCGCACGGCTCGGAGGAGTGTTACGCCCAATCTTCGTGGCCCGAGTCACACCTCATGCACGACAAAGCGACTGAAAGGGGTAGATCAGCGTACATCCGCACCGCCGGAACCCTGGCGCCACCCGGGGAATCCCTGCGGGACCCCCCGGGTGGCGCTCGGACCCGGCGGTACGCGATGCCGTCAGGTGCGCGCTCCCGAACACGGCCCGCGGGTCAGTGTTCGCGGGGGGCGGGGACGACCCGCTCCACCTCGGGGTGGACGGTGAGCAGCTGCCGCATGGCCGACTCGGCACCCTGCGCGTCCCCCGCGGCGAGCGCGTCCGCGATCCGGGCGTGGTGGGCGATACAGGTCTCGCTCGGCCGGTCGCAGTTCGTGACGGGGCCGCCGCCGGAGACCTGGAGGGCGGACGCGACGATGCCGGAGAGGTGCTCCAGCATCCGGTTACCGGCGAGCTGGATGAGGAGGGAGTGGAACTCGGTGTCCGCGCGGGAGAAGGTGATGCCGTCTCCCTGGGCGAACGCGTGGCCCATGATCTCGACCATGTCGGCGAGACGCTGCTGGACGTCCTCCCGGCCGTGCCCGGCGGCGAGGCGAGCGGCCAGCGGTTCGATCGTCCAGCGGAGCTCGATCAGTTCTCGGCGCTGGTCGTCGCGCTGCGGGCCGAAGGCGCGCCACTCGATGATGTCGGGGTCCAGGAGGTTCCAGTCGCTGACGGGCCTGACCCGGGTGCCCACGTTGGGGCGGGCGCTGACGAGCCCCTTGGCCTCCAGCACGCGCAGCGACTCGCGCACGACCGTGCGTGAGACCTCGAACCGCTGGCCGATCTCTTCGGGGACGAGCGGACGGTCGGCTCCGAGGTCTCCGGAGACGATCATCTGGCCGAGCTGCTGGACGAGCTGCCCGTGCAGCCCGCGGCCCCGGTTGCCGGTGCTCCGGCGGCCGACACGGCCCAGGTCGGTGTCCACGCCCTCCCAGGAGGACGGTCCCGTACGGCCGGCGGCGGGCGCCTCCGGGTAGGGGTAGCGGTCGAGATCGCCCGGGGCGCCGAGGCCGGAGTCGACGGAGCGGGCGGCGGTCATCATGGTGTGCGCAAGGGTACTCACGCATCCTTTGTCGGCGTTGCCTCCGTGGCCCTTGAGGTCTTTGGTGAAAAGCACACGAAAGGGTGATCGCCACCCCCTGCGCAATTGACGATTTATCGGACATATGAGGCAGTTTCAAGGGAGTTGACGGTGAACCGGAAACTTTCGGTCCACAAGTGATCACCAACGGGCCTTTCGGCGAAGCCCTGTGAGCACATAAGCGCAGAGCAACCCCGTCAACGTCAGCGACAGGGCCACCCCCGCGGGCTGCCCCAGGACCCGCAGCACCCCGGCCAGCCAGCGGTCCACCGCCGGGGACCACTGTGGACCCGCGAACTCACGCAACCGGGCGGGGAGTCCGGCGGCCGATCGCACCGACGGCCCCGTCAACACCTTCTGCAGCAGCGGGACGAAGGCGACCGGTACCGCGAGGACCGCCGCCACACCGGCCGCCGCGGCGCGGAACACGCCGGCGCCGAGCACTCCGGCCCAGGCGCAGCCGACGAGCAGCCCCAGCCAACTCGCGCAGAGCATGGGCCAGTTCTTCGGTACGGTGATCGACTCACCGCCGTAGACGAACCTCAGCGCCTCCAGGTCTGCCACCACGACGACCACCGCCAGCACAAGGGCGACGGCCGCCGCCACGGTGAGCTTCGCCAGGAGCAGACCGGGTCTGCGGGGCACGGCACCGCGGCCCGAGGTGAGTGCGGGGTAGCGGTACTCCTCGCCGAAGGAGAAGGCGCCGAGGAGCCCGGCTCCGAGGGCCGCGGGCGGCAGGGGGGAGATCGCGGGCCAGCCGGCCAGAACGGCGGGCAACGCGGCTCGCCCGCCTCGCCCGAGAAGCAGGGCGAGCACCACGGAACCGAGCAGGACGGCCGCCATGACGAGCGGAGTGGACGGCACCCCCAGAAGCCGGCGGATCTCGTACCGCAGCGGGCGCAGGGGCGAGCGGGCCGGTCGACGGGCACCGACCGCCTCCCCGACGGCGGCGACACCGGCCACCTCGCCTCGCGGAGCCCCGGTGGCATCGAGCGATGCGCGCCTTTCCGGGGTATGCGGGACGGGGCCCGCGTCCCCGGTTTCGGCGGCGAGTCGGTGAATCGGCACTCCGTGGCGGAACGCCGTGTCCCCGACGGCCGCGCAGTCGCTCCCGTAGACGGACAGACGGCTGCCGCCCTCGGCCACCACTTCGACCGGGCGGCGCGCCGCTCTGGCCTCCTGGGTCACGGCCGCGGCGAGCCTCGCGGCCTGCGGGGTGCGGACGGTGACCCGGGGGCGCAGTCGTGTGCGGGCGAACTCGGAGACGTCCTGGTCCGCGACGAGCCGGCCGCCGTCGAGGGTGACGACCCGGTCGGCGTTACGGGCCGCGTCCTTCGGGTCATCCGTGGTGTAGAGCACGGTTCCCCCGTCCGCCGCGTGCGCGCGCAGGAGTTCGTACAGCCATGCACTCTCGGGCACGGAGAGGCCGGCGCCCGGCTCGTCGAGCAGCAGGGTGTGCGGAGCACCCAACAGGGCCGAGGCGAGGCCGAGTCGGCGGTCCGCGCCGATCGGCAGGGTGCCGAGCCGTCGGCGGTCCAGCCCGGTGAGGCCCACGGTCCGCGTGAGGGTGTCGGCCCGCGAGGCGGGGACCCCTGCGGCGGCGCAGAGCATTCGCAGGTGGCCCCGGAGCGTCCGGGAGGGGTGTCCGGGGACGTCACCGAGGAGGACGCCGACCTCGCGCGAGGGGTGGGCGATGCGGTGCAGGGGTCGGCCACGGAAGTAGGTGATCCCCCGGCCCGGCTCGAGTTCGAGCATGAGCCGGAGCGCGGTCGTCCTGCCCGAGCCCGATGAGCCGAGGAGAGCCGTCACGGCGCCCGGCGGGGCCTCGAAGGTCAGATCGTCCACGGCGGGCGGGCGATCAGGGCGGGGCATGCTGGTCAGTCCGATTGCCTGGAGCATCGCTTCTCTCGCGGTAGATGTCACCGCTCCGCGGCAGGGCGGCGCTATCACAGCAAGATAACGCTACATTTCGGACTTTCGGCGCAGGATTGGCGCACTGGGGCGCCGGATGTACCGGTCCGTCAGACCTCGGGGCGCAGCATCGGCGGGTTGAGGAGAGTGGCTCCGCCCGCCCTGAAGAGCTGGGCGGGACGCCCGCCCTGACGGGTCGTGGTGCCACCGGCCGGAACCAGGAAGCCGGGCGTGCCGGTCACCTTCCGGTGGAAGTTGCGCGGATCCAGGGAGACACCCCAGACCGCCTCGTACACGCGCCTCAGCTCTCCGACCGTGAACTCCGGCGGACAGAACGCCGTGGCCAGGGAGGAGTACTCGATCTTGGAGCGGGCGCGCTCCACCCCGTCGGCGAGGATCCGGGCGTGATCGAAGGCGAGGGCCTCCGGGCCCCCGTGCTTCTCCGCGTCCTCGGCGTCGCCTGCCGCCTCCCCTGCTCCGGCCGTATCGGCGCTCCCGAGCGTCCCGGCGATCACGTCCTCGCCGAGCAGCTCCTCGACGGGGGCCCAGCGGGCGCTGTTCGCGTCGCCTCCGGCTCTCGGTGCGGGAAGGTCCGGGGCCAGCGCCAGGTGCGCGACGCTGACCACCCGCATGCGCGGGTCACGGTCGGGCGCCCCGTAGGTCGCGAGCTGCTCCAGATGCGCGCCGTTGCTCGGTACCGGCGGCGGGGCGGCGGGGTCGTGGGCGCAGAGGCCGGTCTCCTCGACCAGCTCACGCGCGGCCGCGGCGCCGAGATCCTCCTCGGCGCGCACGAAGCCGCCGGGCAGCGCCCAACGCCCTTGATACGGCGTCTCTCCCCGCCGTACGACCAAGGTGCAGAGCGCGTGGCGGCGCACGGTGAGCACGACCAGATCGACGGTGACGGCGAAGGGCGGAAAGGCCGACGGGTCGTAGGGAGGCATGCCGTGATCATAGTCGTCTTCCTGACGATAAGCACGCCCCTCGGGAGCATCGGCGACGACTTCCTCGCCCTGCCGCGAGGCTTCCCTCGTGTCTGTGTCCGGCATCCCGTCACACCCCCAGTTGAAGGCCCTCTGCGGCCTCCTCGACCATACCGAGCCCGAGCCGTCCGACCCGCACGGCGAACGGCGCACCGGCGACCACAAGCCCCGAGAACCGGATCGCTCCCAGCGGGGCCGACCGCAGGGGATGTGTCGACACGGAGCGGCCCGGCGCGTCGGGCCGGATTCCGGCGAGGGCGAGCAGGGCGTGCACCGCTCCGGCGGCCGCGACGGCCGCCGGCCGGCAGGCGGCCGGGTGCGGCACCGGACGGCCGCCCACCGTGCGCTGTTCCCCGGCGTACATCTCGGGCAGCCGATGGCCGAAGGCCTCCGCCGCGTCGATCAGCCCGCGAAGCAGGGAGGCGGCCTCCTTCTCGTGCCCGGCGGCGGCGAGACCGGCCACGGCGACCGCCGTCTCGTGCACCCGCACCGCGCCCGCCCGGTGGCCGAACGGATTGTGTCCCGACTCCTTGGTGCCGAGGCCGCGCAGCCCCCAACCGGAGTCCAGGGCCGGGGTGCCCAGCAGCCTCGCCACCTGCTCGGTCTCCGTCCTGTCCAGCAGGCCCTGCGCGTGACGGCCACCGCCCAGCAGCCCGGTGTCGAGCAGATGTGCGGCCCAGCCCCCCAGGTGCGGCAGGGGCCGGCCGTCGGACGTGCGGCCCACAGCGGGGCGGCCCCCCGCTCGGTCGTCGCGCCAGAACTCCCGTCGGAACCGCTCGCGCAGAGTTCGCCCCGCTTCCCGCAGCGCGTCACCCCCAGGTCTCCCGCAGGCGTCGAGCAGGTCCGCTCCGAGCAGGGCCGCACGGTGGGCATGCGCCTGCGTCTCGGCCCGCCAGGGACCGGAGGGCCCCGGGTCCGGCACGAGACCGTTTCCCGCGGCCGCCCGGCGCAGCCAGCCGAGGCAGCACTCCGCCACGGGAAGCAACTCCTCGAGGTCCGCCGTCGGCAGCCCCCAGCGACGGGCCTCGGCGAGAACGGCCGGGAAGGCGAGGGTGGCCTCGACGCCCGTGCAGCCGGGCGGCAGGTGCGGCCCCGCATCCCGGAGGGGTCCTGGGATGCGGCCGGACTCGGGACCGGCTCCGGCGAGTTGGGTACGGCCGAGGGCGCGCAGGGTGGTGGCGGCGAGCCGGGTGCCGAGAGGAAGAGCCATCCGGGCCGCCCAGAGCGCTTCGGCGGTGACCGGTCCACAGCGCCAGGGGACGCCGGCCGCGAGATGTACGTCCGCCGGGTGCGCCGGGTCGCGCTGGAGCAGGGCCCGCAGGTCCTCGACGGACGCGCGCAGCAGCTCTCCCGGACGTGGGTCGTCGCCCTCGGCCTGGGCGTCGGCGAGCAGATGACCGCCGGGCCGTCCGGCGCCCGCACCCGCGAGGGCGCGCGGCCGGGTGGACGAGTCGCCGCGTACACGTAGCTGGACCGTGAACGTGCCTCCGGGCGCCACCTCCGCCTCCCAGCGCAGCACTCCGGCCGCCGCCAGGGAGTCGGTGGGCGGGGGGTCCGCGATGACGGCGGCGGACCGTCCGCCCCTGGTCCAGCGCAGGCCGGTGCCATGGACGCTCCCTGTGAGTTCGGGGCCCGACCGGCCGGACGCCACCGCGCCCAGGTCCGCGAGATCCGTGCCCAGAGCGATTTCCACGGGGAGCCGGAGCGGGCGGGCGACGGAGCTGCGCAGCGTGATCCGTTCGGTTCCGTCGGCGCTCCGCGTGCGTTCGACGGTGAGACCGGGGTCGGGTCCCCCGTCTCCCGGGACGCGGAGGACGCCGAGGAACACCGCCCGGTCAGCGGCCGCCAGGCGGCCCTGGAGGGGGACGGGCTCACGCCCCGCCACGCGGAGGACGCAGCGGGAGAGGAGCCGTCGACCCGCCGCGTACACGCCCTCGGGTCCCTCACCGGTGAGCTGGCCGTGCTCGGCGCAGACGGCGAGGGCGGGCAGGGCCACGCAGAGGAGCGCGCCGTGCACCGAGGGGAGCTCCGCGGGCCGCGCCCCACGGGGAGGCGAGGCGCCGCTGCCGGACGGACGCCCGAGTGAGTGACCGACAGGGGGTCCGGGTGGGCGGCCGGGGGCAGGGACGGGGCTGAGGGCCATGGCGGGTACGGGGTGCTCTCTCTGCGAACCGGGCGGCCGGCGGGATGTCGGCGGGACGGCTCGGACGACTCCGCCAGAGAGCTGAACGCGTCTGTGGGCGGCCGGGTCACGGTCGTCATCGGCCACTCCTGGTGCCGCGCTGTCCGCCGTGCCTCGGGGTACCGCTCCCCGGCTTCCCCGTGGCGGCTCCGCTGGGCCTGACCCCGGCCGTGGAACGGCGCTCCCCTCCGCCGGTCGGGCGCGGAGGCTTGCGAAGGGTCTGCCGGGCGCCCTGCGGGCGGGTGGCGCGCATCCGGACGCGTCGGGAGGCGTGGGGTACGGAGGGCGCCGACGTGGTTCGGGTGTCCCGCTCGCTCCTCAGGCAGGAGCGGAGCGACTCGGGGTCGAGCCCTTCGTTGCACGCCTGGTGCAGCAGCTGGGCGAAGACGTACTCGGGATCGGCCTGGAGTGCGAGCCCGAGGGCTACCCGCGCGGTCGGCTCGTCGCCGGTGGACCATGCGACCCAGCCGGCGAGGGTGAGGGGTGCGGCGGCGTGCTCCTGGTAGGGGCTGACGCAGCGACGGGCGAGGACGCGCCAAAGCCGCAGGGCTGCTGAGGCCTCCCAGCCCTCCATCCATTCGGCGGCACGGTCCCGGGTGACCCGGTCCTGGAGGCCGATGATCAGAGCGGCCGCTTCGTCGATCCCGACCAGGGCGTCGTCGGCCGCGTCGCCTTCGGCCGTCGCGGTGTCGGCCTTTCCCATGCCCGTGCGGTCCTTCCGGTCTGTCGGGCTCATCGGGACTTCCTGGCCGGGGCGCTTCGGGTTGACGAACCGGCGGAGGACTTCGCGCGCGATGCGCAGCGTCGTCTCGCGCACCTCTTCGCGCCCCCTGCCCTCGGCGCCTTCGAGGATCCGGGGAACGATCGAGGCGGCGGACGCGTCGAGCGCCGCGCGCTGCGCTTCCTCCCTCGGGCCGCCGGACGGCATGAACCGGCCTTCCATGTCCCTCAGGGAACCCCGTACCTGCACTCCGGCGTACGCCGCGGCCGCCGCCATCACCGACGTGCCACTGAGCGCGAGCGGGGTGCCGTCGGGCGGGCAGCAGCGCGCGTCGGGGCAGCAGTAGGAGAAGAAGAGGCCGTCGGAGATGCAGAGGGCTTCGTAGACGGGGATGTCGAGGGCGCCGCAGGCGGTCCGCAGGTGCTGGGCGAAGGGGCGCAGCCGTTCCATGACCCCGCGACCCGTCTCGCCGGCCGAGGGGTCCTGGCAGAGGAAGACGACGATGCCGTCCGGCCGGGTACCGCCCTTCGCTCCTCCGTCGACGAGGCATTCGGCGAGGTGGTCGGCGACGGACGCCCATTCGAGGGGCGAGCGCGGGATGCCGAGCCTCACCCGGCCGCCGAAGCGGCCGCGCTCGCCGTGGAGGGCGACCAGGACGACGGAGTCGGTGGGGTGGAAGCCCAGCATGAACGGCAGGGCGTCGGCCAGTTCCGCCGGGCCTCGCAGGGTGATCTGCTGGGTACGGGAGGGTCCGCTGGATTCATGGTGATTCGCGTTCATGGTCAGGACGGTCTCGTGATCTCCCGAAATCCGAAACCCCTGTGGATAACTCCTGGAACGGGGCATCCGTCGCCCCTCGAGTTGTCCACAGGTTCGGCCTCTCATTCGCGCGATGTCCGAGGCATCGGGTTGCATGGAGGCATGACCCACGCAGACCCCCTGGAAGACCGCGCCGCACTCCGGACCGCCGCCGACACCGTGCTCGCCCGCCTCGTATCGGACCCGACCGGAAAGGCGAGACTGCGCGAGGATCAGTGGCGGGCCATCGAGGCCCTGGTCGCCGACCGTCGGCGGGCCCTGGTGGTGCAGCGGACCGGCTGGGGGAAGTCGGCGGTGTACTTCGTGGCGACCTCACTGCTCCGTGAGCGGGGAAGCGGCCCGACCGTGATCGTCTCCCCGTTGCTCGCGTTGATGCGCAACCAGGTGGAGGCGGCGGCTCGGGCGGGCATCCGCGCCCGGACGATCAACTCGTCGAACACGGAGGAGTGGGACACGGTCCAGGAGGAGGTGTCCGCCGGTGAGGTGGACGTGCTCCTGGTGAGCCCCGAGCGGCTCAACAATCCCGACTTCCGCGACCAGGTCCTTCCCCGGCTCGCTGCCGCCACCGGACTGCTCGTGGTCGACGAGGCCCACTGCATCTCGGACTGGGGGCACGACTTCCGGCCTGACTACCGCAGGTTGCGCACGATGCTGGCCGACCTGCCGTCCGGGGTGCCGGTCCTCGCCACCACGGCGACGGCGAACGCCCGGGTGACGGCGGACGTGGCCGAGCAGCTCGGCACGGGCGCCGGCACGGACGCCCTCGTCCTGCGCGGGCCGCTGGACCGGGAGAGTCTGAGTCTGGGCGTGGTCAGACTGCCCGACGCGGCCCACCGGCTGGCCTGGCTGGCCGATCATCTCGGCGAGCTGCCCGGCTCCGGGATCATCTACACCCTGACGGTCGCGGCGGCCGACGAGGTGACGGCCTATCTGCGCCAATGCGGACACACGGTCTCGTCGTACACGGGCCGGACGGAGAACGCCGACCGGCAACAGGCCGAGGACGACCTGCAGGCCAACCGGGTCAAGGCGCTGGTGGCGACGTCGGCCCTCGGCATGGGCTTCGACAAGCCGGACCTGGGCTTCGTGGTGCATCTGGGGTCGCCTTCCTCGCCGATCGCGTACTACCAGCAGGTCGGCAGGGCCGGGCGAGGGGTGGAGCACGCGGAGGTGCTGCTGCTGCCCGGGCAGGAGGACGAGGCGATCTGGCGCTACTTCGCGTCGGTGGCCTTTCCGCCCGAGGAACAGGTGCGCCGGACGATCGATGTGCTCGCGCAGGCGGGCCGACCCCTGTCCCTGCCCGCTCTTGAGCCGTTGGTGGAGCTGCGCAGGACGCGCCTTGAGACGATGCTCAAGGTCCTCGACGTGGACGGCGCGGTGCGCCGTGTGAAGGGCGGCTGGGAGAGCACCGGCCGACCCTGGGTGTACGACACCGAGCGGTACGCGTGGGTGGCGCGACAGCGGGCGACCGAGCAGCAGGCGATGCGCGACTACGCGGCGGCGACGGGATGCCGGATGGAGTTCCTCCGGCGCCAGCTGGACGACGAGGAAGCCGCTCCGTGCGGTCGCTGTGACAACTGCGCGGGGAACCGCTTCGATCCGAAGGTGTCGGACGCGGCCCTGGACGCCGCCAAGGGCGAGTTGGGCCGGCCCGGCGTGGAGGTGGAGCCTCGCAAGATGTGGCCGACGGGACTCGCCGCGGTCGGGGTCGACCTGAAGGGCCGCATTCCTCCCCGCGAGCAGGCCTTCGGCGGCCGGGCTCTGGGGCGGCTTTCGGACATCGGCTGGGGCAACCGGCTGCGTCCGCTGTTGGCCGACGGCGCCCCGGACGGACCCGTGCCGGACGATGTCGTGCAGGCGGTGGTGCATGTGCTCGCCGACTGGGCCAAGGGGCCTGGGGGTTGGGCCTCCGGAGCGCCGGACGCGCCGGCGCGGCCCGCGGGGGTGGTCACCGTCGCCTCCCTCCGCAGGCCGCGACTGGTGGGGTCGCTCGGGGAGCGCATCGCCGAGATCGGGAGGATGCCCCTGCTCGGTGCGGTGGAGTACGCGCCCGAGGCGGAGGAGCTGCGCCTCTCCCGGACCAACAGCGCTCAGCGGGTGATGGGTCTGCAGCGGACCCTGACGGTCTCCGCCGAGTTGGGCGGGCGCCTGGCCGCCGCGGGTGGGCCGGTTCTCCTCGTGGACGATCTCTCCGACAGCGGCTGGACGTTGGCGGTGGCTGCCCGGCTGCTGCGGCGGGCCGGAGCGGAAGGGGTGTTTCCGCTGGTGCTCGCCGTCCAGGGGTGAGACAGGTGGGGAAACGGGGAGTGAACAATGGGCAACTGGGCAGGGATATGGGTGGCATACCAACCCATTCCCGTCAGCTGCCTCAATTGCTCGTTGCCGCTCGCGCACGGGCCAGCAAGAATTGGGAAACCGCCTCGCACGGCCCGTCAGCGGTCCGGAAGGACTGTGCCGTGGTGCGCCTTCACCCGACCTTGCCCGCCCCGCGGGCGCGTATCCGAAGGGAGGACCGTGACCCTCGGATTCGCTCCGCCCACAGCCGCCTCGCTCAGATCGTCGTCCGAGTCCGCCAGCCGCCTCGCTCGGATACTCGAACCCGCCGAGTGGTCAGCCGCCGGGATCCCGCTGCTGCGCAACCCCCGCGAGATCGTCAGCGGCCTGCACTCGCGCCATACGCCCACGCCCTCGACGGCCGTCCTGGCGGTCCTCGACCACGAGGAAAGGCTCGCGGCCAGCGCCTCGTTCGTCCGGCGCCCCTCCCCGGCTGACGGCTGGGAGTTCCGCAACGCGCTGCTGGCACACCTGCGGCGGGTCATCCCGCACGACCTGCGCAGGCGCACGCCCGTACGGACCGCGGTCCTGCTGTACTGCCGCGAGGGCGACGAGCGCTGGACGGAGGAGGACGGAGCGTGGATGTGGGGCCTCCGGGACGCCTGCACCTTGCACGGTCTCCGCTGCGGCGCGTACATCACGCTGACCCGCGGCGGCTGGCAGGTGCTCGGCGAGGGCCGGGGCGGCCGACGTCCTGGTTCCGACTCGTTGCCGCTGCCTCTCGGTGACGCGCCGGCCGAGCTCGGCCGACTCACGCCGAGAACCGCGAGCGGTGCCACCGAGCCCCTGCGCAGGGCGGCCGCGCGCTGATCGCACGCGCACCTCGACCTCCGCCGGCCCGGTTCGGTCCGGCGGAGGGGTGGTCGGTCAGACGCCGGCGCCCGCTCCGAGGAGCGCCGAGACGCGCTGCGGGTCACCGCAGACGACGAGCAGCGCGCTCGCGCGGGCCATCGCCGACGGCAGCGCCTTGGCGGCCGCCTCGTCGTCCCCGCCGTTCACGGCGACGATCACCACGGGGCGGGGGTTCGCCCGCTCCACGGCGGCGGCGTGCGCGAAGAACACGTCGTCACCGGCGTCCTGCTGGGCCCAGTAGGCGGTCTCACCGAACGACAGCTCGTGCGTGGTCCAGGGGTGCGGGTCGCCGGTGGTGAGCACAAGGACCTCACCCGGTGCCCGGCCACTGTCCAGGAGCAGGTCCAGAGCCTCGTCGGCGGCGTCGAGCGCGCCGTCGACGGAGGCCGGGATCAGCTGGAGCTGCGGCGTGGACCGCTGGTGGGAACGATTCTCCGGAGTGCGCGCCGGAGAGGGCTCGGCACCGACGGGCGGGCGCGGGGTGGGCGACGCGGGCCTGGCCGGACCGGGAACGGGGCGTCCGGGCCGCGGTGAGGCCGCGGTACGCGGGCCGGGTACAGGACGGGGGGTCGACGCGGGACGGCCGGCGGCCGCGGTGGCGCGGGGACCCTGGGCGCTCTCGTGAATCTGAGGCTCCTCGGGGAACAGAGGCATGGGTGGATGTCTATCAAACGCCGCTGCGCGTGGCACCGGCGGGTGGGCACAGATGTGCGCCCCGGCCGTGCGGGAAGCCCTGCACCAGGGTCCCGCGGCCGGAAGTTCAGAAGTCGAAGCCGAGTTGGCCCCCGCTCTGCAGCGCGGCCGCCTCGGCGGAGAGGCGGACCTTCTTGAGGTGGCGCCACCTGGGCATCGCGTCCAGGTACGCCCAGGAGAGACGGTGGTGAGGGGTGGGCCCCAGCTCTTCGAGCGCCGCTTTGTGGACCGGCGAGGGGTAGCCCGCGTTGGCCCCGAAGGCGTACGCCGCGTAGTTCTCGGCCTCGGTGCCCTGCAGCTGTGCCATGACGGCGTCCCGGCGGACCTTGGCGATGACGGAGGCGGCTGCGACGGCGACGCAGGACTGGTCGCCCTTGATCACCGTGCGGACCTGCCAGGGGCTGCCGAGGTAGTCGTGCTTGCCGTCGAGGATGACCGCGTCGGGCCGGACGGGGAGGCCCTCAAGTGCCCGGACCGCCGCGAGCCGCAGCGCCGCGGTCATTCCGAGCTCGTCGATCTCCTGCGGACTGGCATCGCCGAGCGCGTACGCCGTGACCCACCGCTCCAGTTCCACGGCGAGCGCGGTGCGGCGCTTGAGCGTGAGCAGTTTGGAGTCGGTGAGGCCTTCGGGCGCCCGGCGCAGGCCGGTGACGGCCGCGCACACGGTGACGGGACCGGCCCAGGCCCCGCGCCCGACCTCGTCGACCCCGGCGACGATCTTGGCGCCGGTGGTGGCTCGGAGCGATCGCTCAACGGTGTGGGTGGGTGGTTCGTACGGCATGGCGCCTGACAGGTTACGCCGCCTGGTGCCGCGCGCGATACCCGGATTCCCCCTCGGGGCCCCCGGGGGCTTCACGCCGGGCCCCCGAGGCCGTGTGAGCCAGCCTCGGGGAGCGTTCCCGGCCGCGTCACAAACGGAGCGGCGGCACCGTGATCCGGTCGACCAGGTCGGCGAGCCCACGTCCGTCCATTCGCTCGCGCACACCTTGGAGCCGTACATCATCATGGCGGGAATGACGTCGAGCACCGGGTCGTCGTCCGCGTCGGACCGCACCTCGACCCGGGCAATTCCGCACCCCAGGGCGGCTCCGAAGAGCCGACCCAAGGCTCGACCGCTCTCGCGACGATCAGGTCGCAGAACCTTTCGGCGGCTTCGGCATCGCTTTCGTGAATGCACAGCCCGCACGACGAATCCGGGCTTGGAGCACATGACGTCCCGGACCCGACGGCAACCAGTTCGTACAGATCCCCGCGCGCACTCCCGAGATCCGGCGCCTCGTCGAGCGTCGGCAATCCGGCCCGGAGCACGTCCGCGACGAGGTCCTCCTCCGACGGCCGACGCCGGATCCGAGTACGCACGAGCGATCTGGAAGCGCTCAGCGGCGGTGCGGAAGCCGCCGGGCAGGCGCCCGAGCCTCACACCGATGTCCCTTGGATCCCCGCCGGGGATCCAAGGGACATCACGGCTTCTCAGGCGGCCGTGACCGGCACCCACTCCGGAAGGGCCTCGGTCTGGCGCAGCCATTCCGCCGGCGGCGCACCGGTCGCCGCGGCGGCCACCACACCCCCGGCGATGGCACAGGTCGTGTCGACGTCGCCTCCGACCTGCGCGGTCGTCCAGAACACGCGCTCGAAATCGCCGAGCCCACGGGCGGCCGACCAGAGGGCGAACGGCACCGTGTCGTGCGCACTCGTCCGCCGGCCACTGCCGAGCACCGCGGCGACCGTGCCCGCGTCGCCGTAGTCGAGCATGTCGCGGGCCCGGCGCAGGCCGGCACCGACGGCGCTGCGCGGTACCAGGGCGATGACGCCGTCGAGCAGTGCCTCGGGGCTGGGCGGTCCGGCGGGGTCGGCGGCCAGCGCGGCAGCGGCGGCGACGGCCATCGCGCCCACCACGGCCTCGCGGTGCTGATGGGTGGTGTACGCGGAGATCTCGGCCTGGTGCGTGGCCTGCTCCGGGTCCTCCGCGTACCAGGCTCCGAGCGGGGCGATCCGCATCGCGGCACCGTTGCCCCAGGAGCCCTGCCCCTGGAAGAGCGCGGCGGCCAGCTCCCGCCAGTCGCCGCCTTCCCGGATGAGCCGGAGCATCCGGTTGACGGCCGGGCCGTAGCCACGGTCGAAGTCGTGGTGCTGGGCGAAGGACATCGCCAGGGCGTCCTGGTCGATCCGCTCGTGGCGGGCGAGGACGGCCAGGACGGAGCAGGCCATCTCGGTGTCGTCGGTCCACTGCCAGGGGCCGTCGGGCAGCTCGCGCCGCTTCAGCAGGGGGTAGTGGGCGGGTACGAAGAACTGGGAGCCCAGGGCGTCTCCCACGGACAGCCCGCGCAGGCTGGCCAGGGCGCGGTCGAAGCGCCGGTCGAATGCGGAGTCAGCGGTCATCGGTCTGCCACTCTATCCGGTAGGGCCGTACGGTTCCGGGGTACGCCAGCGTTCGAACGGCCGGTCCAGACGGTATCTCCCGTCCTCGCCGAGCAGGAGGACGCGCGTCTCGCCGTTGCCCGGATTGGCGAGCGACTCGAAGTCCGCGACCGTCCAGTGGAACCAGCGCATGCAGAACAGGCGCATGGTCAGTCCGTGGGTGACCAGCAGCACGTTGGGCGGATGGTCGGGTGCCTCGAAGCTGCGGTACAGGCTCTCGAGGAACGCCCCGACGCGGTCGTAGACGTCCGCCCCCGACTCCCCCTGCGCGAAGCGGTAGAAGAAGTGCCCGTACGCGTCCCGGTAGGCCTTCTGCAGGCGTACGTCGTCCCGCTCCTGCCAGTTGCCCCAGTCCTGCTCCCGGAGGCGTGGCTCCTCCCGCACCCTGACCCTCTCGGGCGACAGCCGGAAGGCGCGGAGGGTCTCATGGGTGCGGCGGTACGGCGAGACGTAGACGCTGACCCGCTCCTCCCCGAAGAGCTCCCGCAGCCACTCCCCCGTCTCCTCGGCCTGCCGCAACCCGGTCGCGGTGAGCCGCAGCGCGTGGTCGGGCTCCCGTTCGTACACCGTGTCATCGGCATTGCCCTCGGACTCTCCGTGCCGTACGAGAACGATGCGCCGCGGTCGTGCCATACCCCGACCCTAGATCGTCGGTCCCCGGCGGGCTCGGCCGAGGGGGCACCCGAAGGCCGTCCGGCGTACGCGGCCCGGCTGCCTCGGCGTGCGCCCGCCCGGTCCGCCGACCTCTCGGCCGCACCGCCCGGACCCGGACCGGCGACGCCGTCCGCACCGGCCTCGAACCCTCTCAGACCGTCCAGGACGGTTCGAGCTGCACCACGTCCCCGTCCAGCGCCGCCACGTCGGCCGCGGTCCTCGCCCGCAGACCGAGCCGCTCGATGCGTTCCGCCCGGTACTTCCCGTGCTCCGCGACGGACTGCCACATCGAGAGCACCAGGAACTCACTGCCGGGCGCCTCCCCGAACAGGCCCCGCAGCATGCCGGGAGACCCGGCCATCGCCGGGTTCCACACCTTCTCCTGCATGAGCGCGAAATGCTCGGCGCGGTCCTCGTGGACACGGCAGTGCGCCACCCGCGCCACATCGGCGTCGGAGAACCGCGGCTCGAACCCCGTCTTCACGTCGAAGCGATGATCGAAAAGCTTGACCTGGCCGTCCTTGAACGTGCCGACCTGCGCGGTCGCCAGACGGTCGTGCGAGCGCGCCATGAAGGAGTCGTAGAAGGCCCGGCTCTCCCAGAACGCGAAGATGTGGGCGACGTCCGGCCGAGCCCGGCTCCACCCGCCACCCTGCCCCCGGAACCCCGGCTCACCGAGCAGCCCCGCCCACTTCCGCTGCCCCCGCTCGAACCCTCGACGGTCCACCACGGTGCAGCGAATCCACTTGACCAGCACCGCGCCATCGTACGGGGCCGATGACCGCCCCGGCAGGCCCCTTCAGACTCCCGCCGGATGTATTCGCTCCACTCCCGCGCGTTCCTCGTCGTCCAGTTCGATCCCGAACTCGGTCTCCAGGGTCGCGACCAACTCGGCGGCACCCACGATCCGTTCCTCGGTCACACCGTCCGTCCGCATCACCGAGAGCGTCTCGCGCACCAACGCCCTGCGCACCTCCGCGCCGGGCCGCTGGGCCACGACCTGGCCGAGGAAACGCGACTGCGGATGACTGGAGCTGTAGTGGTTCATGACGACGAAGTCGCCGGGGTAGAGGGTCTGTGGGGCGAAGGCGTACAGATCGGTCCAGCCCTGCGGCCGAAGGGAGCGCAGTACGTGGATGCCCTCCTCCTCGGCCCCGATCGCGAACGTCCAGCCGCCCTGCTGGACCCGCGCCCCGTCGTGCAGCGGCACGGGCTCCAGCGGCCCCTGCCAACCGAACCCGACGTCTGCCAGCCACTCCCCGCCCTCGATCGCGACGACCAGAAGCGCGTGCGTGACCGGCGGCCGCACCGCGCCCCGCGACCGGTTACGGGCTCCGCGCGCGGCCACCGCGAAGCCGATCCGCTCGAGTACGGCCGCGAACAGAGCGTTCTGCTCGTAGCAGTAGCCTCCCCTGCGCCTCTCGACGAGCTTGCCCTGCAGGCTCTTCAGGTCCAGGAGCACCGGCTTCCCGAGCGCGACGTCGAGGTTCTCGAACGGTACGGCTCCGACATGGGCACGGTGAAGGTACGTCAACGTCCGCAGATCAGGTACGAGTTCCCCGTCCCGCTCGGGCTCGTAACCGATTCGAGCCAGATATGCGTCGAGATCCAGCTCCTCACCGCTCCACAAACCGATCTCCCCCTCAACCCTCGGTCCACTGTCGTAGCCCCATGACACCATGAGTAATCGGCTTACGACCACGGGCTTTCGAGCGGGTCGACGGTACGACGTGAAGCGTGCGCGGGGGCGCACGCGGAGAGGGGAAGCAACATGAGCGGACTCAACAAGGGAGTGGGAAGGGTCGAGGTGACGCTCAGGTGGGACCCCGCCCCGACCGGTGCCCCGGCCCACGACCTGGACATCGTCGCCGGCGTCTTCGCTGCGGACGACCCGCACGGAGCACCGGTCCACCTGGTGCACTTCGGCAGTCGCTCCCCCGACGGCACGATCACGCTCAACCGCGACAGCCGTACGGGCCAGGGATTCGGCTACGACGAAGCCATGACCCTGGAGCTGGACCGGCTGGCACCGCGGTACGCCCGCGTGGTGGTCGGCGTCGCCATACAGCAGGGCGGTGGCCGACGGACCTTCGGCGACATAGCGAGCACGGGTGTACGGGTCCGCGAGGGCTACACGGACCTGCTGGTCCATGACTTCGCGGATGTGCCGGACGCCCTGTCGGCGACGGTCGTGGAGTTCACCCGCGACGGCGGAGAGGGCTGGACGTACCGCCCGCTCAGCCGCGGCTTCGACGCCGATCCCCAGGACTTCGCCCGCCTGATGGGCTCCGCCCGCCCCTGAGTCCCCGGGCACGACGAAGGGGACCGGCCACGAGGCCGGCCCCCTTCGTGAGGCGCTGGTCAGTCACCCGCTCGGGCCGCGCCGGACATCATGTCCGGCGCGGTCCCGCCGGCGGTCAGCTGCAGCCGCTGGTCGAGCCGCAGCCCTCGCAGATGTAGCAGGAGCCGGCGCGCTGCATCTTGGTGCCGCAGGAGAAGCAGAGCGGGGCGTCGGCGCTGATGCCGAGCTGCATCTCGACGAGCTCCGCCGACGTGTGGGCCTGCTTCGGGGCCGGGACCTCGACCTTCGGGGCCGGGGGCGCGACGGCCTTCAGCTCCGGGGTGCGGGGCGCGGACTGCGCCAGGGCCTCGACGTCGACCTCGTCCTCTTCGGACTGCTCGTACGAGCCGGTGTCCAGGTGACGCTGGCGCTCCTCGGCCGAGTGGATGCCGAGGGCGGAGCGGGTCTCGAAGGGCAGGAAGTCCAGCGCCAGGCGACGGAAGATGTAGTCGACGATCGACTGCGCCATCCGCACGTCCGGGTCGTCCGTCATGCCGGCCGGCTCGAAGCGCATGTTGGTGAACTTCGAGACGTACGTCTCGAGCGGGACGCCGTACTGCAGACCGACGGAGACGGCGATGGAGAAGGCGTCCATCATGCCGGCGAGCGTCGAGCCCTGCTTGGACATCTTGAGGAAGACCTCGCCGAGACCGTCGTCCGGGTAGGAGTTGGCGGTCATGTAACCCTCGGCGCCACCGACGGTGAAGGAGGTGGTGATCCCCGGACGTCCCTTGGGAAGACGCTTGCGGACGGGACGGTACTCGACGACCTTCTCGACGGCCTCGCGGATCGTCGCCTCGGACTTCGCGGTGACCGCGACCTTCTCCTCCTCCTTCTTCTTGGCGGAGAGCGGCTGGCCGACCTTGCAGTTGTCGCGGTAGATCGCGAGCGCCTTGACGCCCATCTTCCAGGCCTCGAAGTAGACCTCCTCGACGTCCTCGACCGTGGCCGTCTCCGGCAGGTTCACGGTCTTGGAGAGGGCGCCCGAGATCCACGGCTGGATGGCGGCCATCATGCGGACGTGGCCCATCGCGGAGATGGAGCGCTCGCCCATGGCGCAGTCGAAGACCTCGTAGTGCTCGGTCTTCAGACCGGGGGCGTCGATCACATTGCCGTGCTCGGCGATGTGGGCGACGATCGCCTCGATCTGCTCCTCCTGGTAGCCCAGGCGGCGCAGGGCCTGCGGGACGGTGCCGTTGACGATCTGCATCGAGCCGCCGCCGACGAGCTTCTTGAACTTGACCAGGGCGAGGTCGGGCTCGAGGCCGGTGGTGTCGCAGGACATCGCGAGACCGATGGTGCCGGTCGGGGCGATGACCGAGGCCTGGGCGTTGCGGAAGCCGTTCTTGGCGCCGAGGTGGATCACGTCCTGCCAGGCCTCCGTGGCGGCGGCCCAGATCGGCGAGTCGAGATCGTCCACGCGGACGGCCTTGGTGTTCTCGTCGGCGTGCTGACGCATGACGCGCTGGTGCGGCTCGGCGTTGCGGGCGTAGCCGTCGTACGCGCCGACGACAGCGGCCAGCTCGGCGGAGCGCTTGTACGAGGTGCCGGTCATCAGGGAGGTGATGGCACCGGCGAGGGCACGGCCGCCGTCGGAGTCGTACGCGTGGCCGGTCGCCATCAGCAGGGCGCCGAGGTTGGCGTAGCCGATGCCGAGCTGGCGGTAGGCGCGGGTGTTCTCACCGATCTTCTCGGTGGGGAAGTCGGCGAAGCAGATGGAGATGTCCATCGCGGTGATGACGAGCTCGACGACCTTGGCGAAGCGCTCGACCTCGAAGGACTGGTGGCCCTTGCTGTCGTCCTTGAGGAACTTCATCAGGTTCAGCGAGGCGAGGTTGCAGGACGTGTTGTCCAGGTGCATGTACTCGCTGCAGGGGTTCGAGCCGTTGATCCGGCCGGACTCGGGGCAGGTGTGCCAGCGGTTGATCGTGTCGTCGTACTGGATGCCCGGGTCGGCGCAGGCCCACGCGGCCTCGGCCATCTTGCGGAAGAGCGCCTTGGCGTCGACCTCCTCGATGACCTCACCGGTCATGCGGGAGGTGAGCCCGAACTTCTCGCCTGCCTCGACGGCCTTCATGAAGGTGTCGTTCACACGGACGGAGTTGTTGGCGTTCTGGTACTGGACGGACGTGATGTCGTCGCCGCCCAGGTCCATGTCGAAGCCCGCGTCACGGAGGGCGCGGATCTTCTCCTCCTCCTTGACCTTCGTCTGGATGAAGTCCTCGATGTCGGGGTGGTCGACGTCGAGGATGACCATCTTGGCCGCGCGACGTGTCGCGCCGCCGGACTTGATCGTTCCCGCGGAGGCGTCGGCGCCGCGCATGAAGGAGACCGGGCCGGACGCGTTGCCGCCGGAGGAGAGCAGCTCCTTGGAGGAGCGGATGCGGGAGAGGTTCAGGCCGGCGCCGGAGCCGCCCTTGAAGATCATGCCCTCTTCCTTGTACCAGTCGAGGATCGACTCCATGGAGTCGTCGACGGACAGGATGAAGCAGGCGGACACCTGTTGGGGCTGCGGCGTGCCGACGTTGAACCAGACCGGCGAGTTGAAGCTGAAGATCTGGTGCAGGAGGGCGTAGGCCAGCTCGTGCTCGAAGATCTCGGCGTCGGCGGGCGAGGCGAAGTAGCCGTACTCCTCGCCGGCCTTCGTGTACGTCTTCACGATCCGGTCGATGAGCTGCCTCAGACCGGTCTCGCGCTGCGGGGTGCCGACGGCCCCGCGGAAGTACTTGCTGGTGACGATGTTGACCGCGTTCACCGACCAGAAGTCGGGGAACTCGACGCCACGCTGCTCGAAGTTGATCGAGCCGTCGCGCCAGTTGGTCATGACGACGTCACGGCGCTCCCAGGCCACCTCGTCGTACGGATGCACGCCAGGGGTGGTGTGGATGCGCTCGATACGCAGGCCCTTGCTCGCCGCCTTGGTCCCCTTGGAACGAGAACCACGTGCCGGACCGCTCGCCGTCTCTGTCATGCCGCCTCCCATATACGGGCAAAACACACTTTGGCACCCAGATAGTCCCAGGGCACCGTCTTCTGTACGTCGTTCTGTACTGCTGCCACGAGCGTCACCGGGGATCACTCGGGGCACGTCTGCCAGGCCGCACGGGCCGGCCGCCGGGCACCGTGGGCCCGGACCGCCGGTCAGTCGGCGGCGGTGGCGGGAACGGGGACCCCGGAGGTCGCACCGGTCCCGCGGTTCTCAGCGGGAGGCCGCACGCGGAGTTCCACGATGGCGGCCTCGAAGTCTTCGAGGCTGTCGAAAGCCTTGTAGACGGACGCGAAGCGCAGGTACGCGACGAGGTCGAGCTCCTGCAACGGACCGAGGATGGCCAGGCCCACGTCGTGGGTGGTCAGCTCGGCACTGCCGGTGGCGCGCACCGCCTCCTCGACCCGCTGGCCGAGCTTGGCGAGGGCGTCCTCGGTGACCGGTCGCCCCTGGCACGCCTTGCGTACGCCGGAGATGACCTTGGTACGACTGAAGGGCTCGGTGACTCCGGAGCGCTTCACCACCATGAGCGAGCACGTCTCCACCGTCGTGAAACGACGGGAGCAGTCGGGGCACTGACGACGACGTCGGATCGACGTCCCGTCGTCAGTGGTGCGACTGTCGACGACACGGCTGTCGGGGTGCCTGCAGAAGGGGCAGTGCATTGGTTCCGACCCTCCCTCACGGCACGACTGGTGAACCTCACGCGGCCCGTCAAGGCCCTGCGAAGCGACCCCCAGCATAGGCGATGTGGACACCCCCGGCGGACCGGGGACCACTACCCCTGGGTGGCCGGTGCCATCCAACCACTAGATCTTGGGTTGAGGGCGTTTCGAGAGCCTCCGCGTGTCGCGGCGCGCCCACTCCCGGGATCCGGCACCCCTGATGCCACACTGAGGGGAGTACCGCCCGCCCGCGGTCCAGCGGCGAAGGCTACCGTAGCGTTCGATTCGGCTCCGATTCGACCGGCGGGCGACCGTGCTCATACACCCGCATACGAACAGACGTAAGGCAATCTGCGAATTTTCACTCGAACGTGTGTTTGGCGCAACCTTTCGAAAGCCACTACCGTTGTGCCAGCGAGGGAGACCATTTCGAGAGGGGCCGACGACGTGACCACCACCGCAGACAGTGCCGCCATCACCGCCCAGGACCGCTCCCAGGGCCGACTCGAGCCGGTGCACGCCATGAATGAAGTGAGCATGAACGGCGAGGACCCCGGGCGACCTGCCCGCGCCCTTCCCGGGCGACCTCCAGGCATCCGTGCCGACAGCTCCGGTCTCACCGACCGGCAGCGCAGGGTCATCGAAGTCATCCGCGACTCGGTCCAGCGGCGCGGCTACCCGCCGTCGATGCGCGAGATCGGGCAGGCGGTCGGCCTCTCCAGCACCTCGTCGGTGGCGCACCAGCTCATGGCGCTGGAGCGCAAGGGCTTCCTCCGCCGCGACCCGCACCGACCGCGGGCGTACGAGGTACGGGGCTCCGACCAGCCGAGCACCCAGCCCACGGACACCACGGGCAAGCCCGCCGCGTCGTACGTGCCCCTGGTCGGCCGGATCGCCGCCGGTGGCCCGATCCTCGCCGAGGAGTCCGTCGAGGACGTCTTCCCCCTTCCCCGGCAGCTGGTCGGTGACGGCGAGCTGTTCGTCCTCAAGGTCGTCGGCGACTCGATGATCGAGGCCGCCATCTGTGACGGCGACTGGGTCACCGTCCGCCGCCAGCCGGTCGCGGAGAACGGGGACATCGTCGCCGCCATGCTGGACGGCGAAGCCACGGTCAAGCGGTTCAAGCGCGAGGACGGCCACGTCTGGCTCCTCCCGCACAACGCGGCGTACCAGCCGATCCCCGGCGACGAGGCCACCATCCTCGGCAAGGTCGTGGCGGTACTGCGGCGGGTCTGACACACCTCGCCGGCTCTGACCGGGCCCCGAGACCCCTGCGCCGGTCCCGGGGCCCTGCCGCGTCCGGAGTGCCCCCGCGCACAGCGGGGGCCCGACAAGCGGTGAACGTCAGGCACCCGCCGCCTGCGACGCGGCGTCGATGGCAGCAAGCGACTTCCGTACCTGATTGCGGTCGGTCGTGTACCAGAAGTCCGGCAGCGACGCCTTCAGATAGCTGCCGTACCTGGCCGTCGCCAGGCGGGGGTCGAGGACCGCCACAACCCCCCGGTCGCCCGTCGCCCGCACCAGTCGGCCGGCGCCCTGCGCCATCAGCAGGGCCGCGTGGGTCGCCGCGACCGCCATGAAGCCGTTGCCGCCCGCCTCCTCGACGGCCTTCTGGCGCGCGCTCATCAGCGGGTCGTCCGGTCGCGGGAACGGGATCTTGTCCATCACGACCAGCTGACAGCTGGCCCCCGGGACGTCCACGCCCTGCCAGAGCGAAAGCGTCCCGAAGAGACATGTCTTGGGGTCGGCGGCGAAGTTCTTGATCAGCTCACCGAGGGTGTCCTCGCCCTGGAGCAGGATCGGCAGCTCCGGCACCCGGGTCCGCAGCTCCTCCGCGGCCTGCTGCGCCGCGCGCATGGACGAGAACAACCCGAGGGTCCGCCCGCCGGCCGCCTGCATCAGCTCGGTCAGCTCGTCCAGCATGTCGCCGCGGTCCCCGTCACGCGCGGGGCGGGAAAGGTGCTTCGCGACGTAGAGGATGCCCTGCTTGGGATAGTCGAACGGGGAGCCGACGTCGATGCCCTTCCAGACGGGCAGGTCGTCGCCCTCGGTGCCCTCGGGAGCCAGCCCGAGAGATGCTCCGACACCGTTGAAGTCGCCGCCCAGCTTGAGGGTGGCCGACGCCAGGACCACGGACCGCTCCGTGAAAAGCTTCTCCCGCAGCAGCCCCGAGACAGTCAACGGCGCCACCCGCACCGAGGCACCGAAGCGGTCGTGCCGCTCGTACCAGACGACGTCGTACTCCGAGCCCTGGGTGATGCGCTCGGCGACGCCGTGCACGGTCTCCACGGAGGCCATGGCCTGCTTGCGCACGGCGTCCTCGTCCTGGACGGACCGGTCACGGGTGGAACCCAGGGCCGAGATCACCGCGCGGGCCGCGTCCCGCAAGGCCATCAGCGCGTACGCGAGGTCCTCGGGGAGCTCTTCGAGGCGCCCCGGCAGGGCGAGCTCCATGACCCGCTCGAAGCTCTCCGCGGCGGTCTGCAGCTGGTCGGCGATCTTCTCGTCGACCAGCTTCGCGGACCGGCGCACGGCACGGTTGACCTGGCCGGGGGTGAGCTCGCCCGTGGCCACCCCGGTGACCCGGGAGACCAGCTCGTGGGCCTCGTCGACAATCAACACCTCGTGTTGCGGGAGCACCGGGGCGCCCTCGATGGCGTCGATGGCGAGCAGGGCGTGGTTGGTGACGACGACGTCGGCGAGCTTGGCACGCTCACGCGCCGCTTCGGCGAAACACTCCGCCCCGTACGCGCACTTGCTCGCACCGAGGCACTCCCGGGAGGAGACCGAGACCTGGGCCCAGGCCTTGTCGGAGACACCGGGGGTCAGGTCGTCCCGGTCGCCGGTCTCGGTCTCGTCCGACCAGTCCCGCAGCCGCATCAGGTCCTGGCCCAGCTTGCTCGTGGGCGCGGCGGCCTCGAAGGGGTCGAAGAGGCCGTCCTCCTCGTCCTGCGGGACCCCTTCGTGGAGCCGGTGCAGGCACAGGTAGTTCGACCGGCCCTTGAGCATGGCGAACTGGGGACGGCGCCGCAGCTGCGGATGCAGTGCCTCGACCGTCCGCGGCAGGTCGCGCTCGACGAGCTGACGCTGGAGCGCCAGGGTGGCCGTGGCCACCACCACCCGCTCCCCCTGCGCCAGCGCCGGCACCAGGTAGCCGAGGGACTTACCCGTGCCGGTGCCGGCCTGGACGAGGAGGTGGGAGTTGTCGTCGATGGCCTCGGCCACGGCCTCGGCCATGGTGACCTGGCCGGGCCGCTCCGTGCCGCCGACGGCGGCGACGGCGGCGTGGAGGAGGTCGGGGAGGGATGGCTTCGTCATAGCCCTCTCAGACTAAGGGGCGCCACTGACAGCGGGAGCACGCGCGCGCGTCACGCGAGCGGGTTGGGAACGGTCCCGTGGACGGCCGCGTGGGGGCGCTCCGGGCGGTCCCGGTAACCGTCCAGATGCAGACGGTTGCGGTTGAGGCAGAGCCGTGCGATCCGGGGAGTGAGCAGATCGAAGAGCTCGAACCGTTCCTTCAGCTCGGGGAAACGCGCCTGGTGGCGGTGGATCTCGGCGCGGACGAGGGCCCAGAATTCCGTCTCGGGCACGCCGAGTTGCTGCTCGCAGAGGGGTGCCAGATAACGGAACACGCCGACGAAAAGCCCCGAATGGATGAACTGGACGAGGAAGTCGGGTTCCTCGGTCAGAAGGACGGCGCGGACGTCGTCCGGCAGGGTGTCGTGCTCGGGAATCGGCTGGGCGCTGATGTTCACGTCGTCGACGAAGTCCTTGATCGCCAGGCGTACGGGAACGTCCTCGCCGTCGTAGACGACGATGGCGTTCTCCCCGTGCGGCGAGAAGACCGTGCCGTACCGGTAGAGGAAGTGCAGCAGCGGGGGCAGCAGCGCCGCGAAAAGGCGCTGGAGCCAGACGGCGGGGACGAGTCCGGAACGGTCGACGAGTTCCGCGACGAACGCCCGCCCTTCGGGGTCCGTGTGCAGCAGGGAGGCCAGCGTGCGGGCCCGCTCGCCCGGGGGCAGCCTGAGCGGTTCGCGCCAGATCGCCCCGAGGAGTTCCTTGTACTGGTACGGGACTTCGGGCAGCCGGTCGTACAAGGGGTGCTGGACCGTGACGGAGGCGACCTCTCCGAGGAGGACCACCCCGCACTCGTCCCGCAGGAACGGATCGGCCTCACGCAGACCGTGGACCCAGGCGGTGACGGCCGGTGCGGCGAGGGTCCGTTCGGTGGGCAGGCCGCGCCAGACGAGCGTGTTGAGCACCGACAGCGGGAGTTTGACGGTGTGCCGGTCGGGACGGCTGGTGTTGAGGAAGGTACGGACCGACTGCTGCGGGAGCCGGAGGTCGCCGTCCGTTCCGAGCGGGACGACGGTCCCGGCGGCGACGGCCGGGGCGTAGAGGGGCAGCAGGACCTCGTCCCACTGCCAGGGGTGGACGGGCAGCAGGAGGTAGCCGTCGGGTTCGTGGCCGCGGGCGGCCAGTTCGGCGCGGAAGGCTGCGTGGACCTCGGGGTCGAGCTCCTGGGCGTAGAGGCGGTCGGGGGTTTCGAGGCCGGTCACGCCTCGGTAGGCGGCGAGGCGGTTGTCGACGGCGATCCAGGGAAGCCGAGTGGCGCGTCGGGCCTCGGGGGCCCAGCGGGCGGCGTCGGTCGCGGAGAAGCCGACGCGCCCCTTGTTGAGGACGATCCAGGGGTGGCCGGTCTGATGGCCTTCGAGTTCCGCGTAGGAGAGGTCGGCGAGGCGGGTGGCGGTGAGCGCGGTGTGGTCGAGGCGCGCGTCGGCGGCGAGGGTGGCGGAGAGCTCGCGGATGAGGTGTCCGAGAGTGGCGCCGTCGAGCTGGAGGAGGCGGCGGGCGCGGACGAGGAAGTCGAGGGGGTCGGTCATGGGCCGGCCCTCGTGGGCGACGGAGTCGGGGGCGATGTACCAGCTGCCGTAGGCGCCGCGACGGGCGCGGAAAGTGAGGGTGGACCCGTCGTCCAGGCGCAGGGCGTAGCTGTCGGGTGCGCCGTCGGCCGCGGGGACGGGTTCGACGACCTCCTCGTAGGCGAACTCCGCGAGGGCCTTCTGGAGCAGGCGGGTCGACGCCAGGGTCCAGGCGGCGGCGTTCAACTCGGGGGGCGCGAGCAGCTCGGGGGTGGGCGCCGCTCCGTCCGAGGGGGACGGGGCGGGCACTGTGGACCGAGCGGAGTCGTGGGGTGCAGGGGACGTCGACACGAGGACTCCTCGGGGTGGGAACCGCTGTGGGCCGAGCGGTGTATAGAAGACAGAGGGTGGGTCACAGAGCGTGACGGAGGACGCGGTCACGCATCATGAGCGCCGCTCGCTTGTCAGGGAGGTCGATTTCCGCCGCGTAGCGGAAGCCGCCGTTGAGGAAGGCAGAGACGGAGGGGGAGTTACGGATGTCGGGTTCGGCGACGACGCGTGTGCATCGGGGACGGTGGTCGAGGACGAGGTCGGCGACGGCGCGCAGAAGGGTTGAGCCCACACCGCGGCTCCGGTCGGTGACGCCTCCGATCAGCAGATGGATACCGGTGTCATGGGGGCGCGCCGGGTAGTGCCGGGCGAGTGGGTCGAGGTCGGCGCGGTAGATCTCGAAGTAGCTCATGGGCGTGGTGTCGAGCACGCCGAGGCAGGGGACGCTGCGGCCGTCGCCTTCGATCTGGGCGCGGACGTGCTCGGCGGTCACGGTCTCGGGTCCGGCGAGCTCCCAGAAGGCGGCGACGGCGGGGTCGTTCATCCAACGAGTGAGGAGCGGCAGGTCCCTTTCGAGCCGTACGGGGACGAGCCGGAAGGTGCCGGCGGGGGTGTCGGCCGGGTTCCAGGAGGCGACGGAGTCCAGCAGGTCGCCGTCGAGGACCTCGGCGTCGAGGTGGCCGCCTTCGAGGAGGGCGACGAGGTCGTCGAGCCTCAGGTCGAGGGTGTCGTCGCCCGGGGGGTCGGCCGGTGGGCGGGTGGGTGACACGGTGTCGCTCTCCTCTCGGCGGTGCGGTCGGGGCGTGGGTCCTCGGAGGGGGGGTTCAGGGACGGAGGGGGTTGGTGACGGTGACGTACACGGACTGGGTGTCGACGGGTCCGACGAGTTCGTCCATGCCGTGGAGGCGGGTGAGGAGGTTGGCCTTGGTGCGCAGGGTCGCGGCTTCCAGGAGCCGGTGCGGCAGGGGTGAGCCCAGGCTGGTGGCGGAGGTGAGGAAGCTACGGAAGGCGGCGAGCAGGACGCGCTCGTCGGCGAGGTGCTGGGAGCCGAAGGCACCGATCAGACCGAGGACGTTGTTGATGCCGAGGTAGTAGGCGAAGCGCTCGTCGGTGACCTGGTCGGAGACGAAGGTGTCGCTGTCGGCGCCGATGCCGGGGAGGCGGCTCTCCAGCTCGCCCCGGTGTGACTCGCGGAAGTAGTACCCCTGATTGTCGCGGTAACGGCCGCCGACCGGCCAGCCGTCGGGGTCGAGGAGTACCAGGGTGTTCTGCTGGTGGGCCTCCAGGGCGATGCCGGCGTGTCCGTCCAGCCAGAGGACGGGGCGGACGACCTGGTCGAGGTAGCGGAGGAACCACTCGGCGGAGACGGCCGTGAGGGGGCGACCGGTGCGGGCGGCGAGCCGGCCGATGACGTCGGCGAGGCGGGAGCGCATCGTGGTGGCTCCGGGCCAGGGGCGGGGAGCGGTGAGGGAGGCGATGCAGACGGCGTCGTCGCCGGGCCCGAAGGGGTTGTGGCGGATCATGACGTCGAGTCCGGGGACGGGGGTGCCGTCCAGGGTGTCGACGGCGAGCCAGGCGGGGTCGCGGACGATGTCGAAGCCGGGGTGGACGGCCTGCCATTCGTCGACGAGGCCGGTGCGGAGCAGGCGGTGGACCTCGACGCCCCGGTGGAGTTCCTTGCGGAGGTTCTCGCGGCGGGAGTTGGTGATCCGCAGACCGAGGGAGAGCTTGAGCATGGCCCGTGCGCCGGGGCGGTGCACGGTACGGACGGAGGAGGTGGGGTGCCAGGGGCTGCCGTGGGGACCGAGGTCGTGCAGGAGCCCGGCGTCGAGGAGGTCCCGGATGTCGGCCCGGTGCAGGAGTTCGCGTGCTTGCCAGGGGTGCACGGGCAGGGGCGCGGTGCCGACGGGGAGCGTGAGCCCCTCGGCGAGACCGGTGGCGAGTTGCTCCGCGGTGACGGGACGGCCCTGTTCGGTCCAGCCGGAGTCCGACGCAAGGAGGAAGGAGTCGACGGCGAGCCAGTGGAGCGGGAAGGAGCCGTGCAGTTCGGGTGAGTAGAGCCGGGCCTCGGCCTCGGAGAGGCCTTCGCGGCTCTTGGAGGTGGGATGGAGGGGGTGGCCGAGCAGCAGCGCCTGTTCGGCGGCGAGGAAGAGGTCGGCGTCCGGGTGCGGCTGGGGTCGGAGGCGGCGCTCGGTGACGAAGTCGGCGGTGCGGCGGGCGGAGTCGGCGACCCTGCCGACGAGTTCGGTGCCCTCGGGGCGCCCGGTCTCCCGGCTGAGCAGGGCGGCCACGGTCACGGCGTCGACGGACGGTGCCGTGGCCGGGAGTCCTTCGAGGGTGGGGGCTCCGAAGCGGTGCCAGCCGGTGGGCGACCAGTAGCGGACGGGGACGAGGAGAGCGGTGCCGCTGGCGTCGAGGGCGACGCGCAGGGTGGTGGAGCCGGGGGCGGGCAGGTTCTTCTCCCGGACCCAGCAGCGGAGCAGGTTCTCGATGGTGGCCGCGTCGGCGGCGCGCTGCGGGTCAGGGTCGTCCAGGGGATCGGCGACGGTGACCGGGCGGTGCGGCCGGGGGTCGTGAGGGCCGGTGTGCTGGCGCGGGACGGTGGGGTCGACGGTGCCAGGGGCGTCGGTGCCGGCACCGCGCGGGGCGGTGGGGTCGGCGGTGCCGGGGCCGTAGGTGTGGGACGGGGAGGTGTCTCGTTCGGACGGAGTCGCCGGTTCCGGAGTGTCGGGGGCCTGGGGGCCGCGTGCTCCGGGGGGCGCCAGGGGAGTTTCGCGTCCCTCGGGGGCGGGGGTGTCGGCTGCGAGTTCCTGGCGGGTGTGGGGGGCCTCGGTCTCGGGCGCCGGGGAGGGGGTCGTGGCGTTCACGGGGGCTTCCTTGGGGTGGGGCCGGGGGCGGTCCGGGTCAGTGGGACGGCCCGGGGGCGGTCCGGGGGGCCGTGGCCCGGCGGGCGGCGGGCAGCTGGGGGGTGTGGGCCCGCTCGGCCGCGGCCAAGGCGTCGGCGAAGCGGTCCAGGACGGCGGTGGCCTGCTCGTCGGTGAGGGTGAGCGGGGGAAGGAGCCGGACCACCGCGGAGTGGCGGCCGCCGAGTTCGACGATGAGTCCGCGGGCGAGGCACTGCTGCTGGACGGCGAGGGCCAGGGCGGGGGCGGCGGGCGGGACGAGGTCGTCGGGTCCCGCCGCGTCGGGGTCGACGAGTTCGACGCCGATCATCAGGCCGCGGCCACGGACGTCGCCGACGCAGGGGTGGGCGGCGGCGAGGCCCCGGAGTCGGCCGAGGATGCGGGCGCCGAGGGTGCCGGCCCGTTCGGCGAGCTTGTTCTCCCGGACGTACGCGAGGGTGGCCGTGCCCGCGGCCATGGCGAGCTGGTTGCCGCGGAAGGTGCCCGCGTGGGCGCCGGGTCCCCAGGCGTCGAGTTCGGACCTGTACACGATGACGGCGAGGGGAAGGGAGCCGCCGATGGCCTTGGACAGGACCATCACGTCGGGCACGACGCCGCTGTGCTCGACGGCCCAGAACGCGCCGGTGCGGCCGACCCCGGTCTGGACCTCGTCGACGACGAGCGGGATGGAGCGGTCGGAGGTGATCCGGCGCATCCGGCGCAGCCAGTCGTCGGGGGCGGGGAGGACCCCGCCTTCGCCTTGGACGGCCTCCACGATCATTCCGGCGGGGGCGGGGACACCGCTCTTGGGGTCGTCGAGGAGGCTCTCGGTCCAGCGGGCGGCGAGTCGGGCGCCGGGGGCGCCGCCGACGCCGAACGGGCAGCGGTACTGCTGGGGGTAGGGCAGCCGGGTGACGCGGACGTCGGTCGCCCCGCCCGAGGCGGCCAGGGCACCGGCCGTCATGCCGTGGTAGGCGCCGGTGAAGGCGAGCAGGCCGCTGCGGCCGGTGGCGGTGCGGACGAGCTTGAGGGCCGCCTCGACGGCGTCCGTGCCCGCGGGGCCGCAGAACTGGACGCGGGCGTTGTCGGCGAGTTCGCCCGGGAGGGTGGCGAACAGTTCGGAGGTGAAGGCGTCCTTCACCGGGGTGGCGAGGTCGAGCACGTGCAGGGGGGCGCCCGAGTCGAGGACCTTCTTGATGGCTTCCAGTACGACGGGGTGGTTGTGCCCGAGGGCGAGCGTCCCGGCGCCGGAGAGACAGTCCAGATAGCGGCGGCCGTCGGCACCCTCGATGGTCAGGCCCCTGGCCCGCACGGGCACGATGGGCAGGGAGCGGGCGTAGGTCCGGGCGGCGGATTCGCGCAGGGACTGCCGACGAAGGATGCCTTCGTATCCGCCACCACCGACTTGATCCGAAGCGGCCCGGTCCGAGACCGCCCGGTCAGAAGCGGCTCGGGCCGGAGCTGCCTGGCCCGGAGCCGCCTGGTCCGGAGCTGCCTGGTCCGGAGCCGTTCGACCTTGAGCCTTTGGGCCTTGAGCCGTTCGGCCTGGAGCTCCGGGTGGCGGGCCCGTGGGGCCTTCGGGTGTCCGGGGCTGCGTCCGCGCAGCCGGTGGGACGGCCGGAGCTGATTCGGTCACGGCCACGACTCGGTGTCCTCCCGCTGTAACGGTTGCGTTGCACATCGGGACGTCGTGGAGCCGCTGCAAGGGTCGCCCTGAGCGCCACCGTCGTGTCCCCCGTGCGTACCAACGACGAGAACTGCCGGGGATCACGGGCCGGAGACAAGAACTTGGCGTGTCCCGGATCACGTCACGGCAACAGCCGGACGACGGCCGGAACCGCCGACCGGCCGAGTACCGTCCCCCTCCGGCACCGGCATAGTGGGGGCCGTCGGCCGCTGTCCGCACGGGCGCGGCCGCTGTTCGTGCATGCACAAGTTGACGTAGTCCCAGGGGGATCACGAGATGCGATCGATTCGTCCGCTGCTGACGGCGGCTTCCGCCGTCGCCGCGCTGACGCTCACCGCCACGGCCTGCGGTCCGAGCGAGGAGAACGCGGGAGACAAGCCCAGCGCGCCCGCGACCGCCCAGAGCCCGGCCGACAAGCTCAGGATTCCGGAGGACCTGAAGGACCGCCTGAAGGAGCACGGGATCGACGTCGACAAGTGGCGCGACGGCGAGTGGAAGAACTGGGACCGCGACAAGTGGCTGCGCGAGGCCCAGGACTTCGTCAACCCGATCATCGAGGACCTCTGGAACCCGGACCGGATGCGCGAGGCCGAGCGCCCCGACCAGCCGGTCGGGGAGGAGGACATCTCGGGTGACGAGGGCAAGACCGACCCGACGCCGGAGCCGGTGCGCGCGAAGGCCGTGGCGCCGAAGTACCACGCCAACGCCCCGGAGTCCGGGAAGGTCTTCTTCGACGGCCCCGAGGGCTCGATGGTCTGCTCGGCCACGGTCGTGCAGGACCCGGCGCACCCCGGCAAGTCGAACATGGTGTGGACGGCCGGCCACTGCGTGCACAAGGGCAAGAAGGGCGGCTGGTACCGCAACATTGCCTTCGTGCCCTCGTACAACGACTCCGGCCTTTCGACCGCCGACCTGGAGAAGGCGACGCGGGAGCAGATCGCGCCGTACGGCGTGTGGTGGGCGGACTGGGTCAAGACCTCCGACCAGTGGATCGCCCAGGGCGCGTCCACCGGCGGCGCGGGTGCTCCCTACGACTTCGCGGTCATCCAGGTGACTCCGGAGAAGGGCGGCACGGACAAGTCCCTGGAGGAGACGGTCGGTTCGGCGCTTCCGGTGCAGTTCAACGCGCCGGCGGTGGCGAAGATCGCGAGCCTGGAGGCGACCGGCTACCCGGCGGCGCCGCCGTTCGACGGTCAGAAGATGTTCCAGTGCGCGGACAAGCCGGGCCGGCTGTCCCTGAAGGCGGAGCAGCCGACGATGTACCGCATCGGCTGCACCATGACCGGTGGTTCGTCCGGTGGCGGCTGGGTCGCCAAGGGCAGCGACGGCAAGCCGGCGCTGGTGTCGAACACCTCGATCGGTCCGTCGTCGGCGGGCTGGCTCGCCGGTCCGCGCCTCGGCGCGGAGGCGAAGTCCATCTTCGACGCGGTCAGCAAGAAGTACGCCGGGCAGTAGGCACCCGCGCGACGAGGCGGGGCCCACCGGCCCCGCCTCTCCCGCGTCCGGCCCGCCCGGTCGACCACTGACCGGCCGTCCAGCCCGCCCGTCCGACCACTGACCGCCCGTCCGACCACTGACCGGTCGTCCGGCCCGCCCGGCCCGTCCTGCCGACCGGCATACTGTGCACCGCAAGTGACGCGTCCATGGCAACGTCGCGGCGACAACTCGCCGCGGAGCGTGGCCCGTCCGGGCGCGGCATCATCACAGGGGGAATTCACCACATGCGTTCCGTACGACTCCTACCAGCCACCCTCGGCCTGGTCACCGCGCTCGCGCTGACCGCCACGGCCTGCGGGCCCACCGAGACCCCGGCCGCCGACAAACCGGCCACCGCGGCGGGTAGCTCCGCGCCGGCCACCGACGGCGGGGGCGCCGACCTCACCAAGGACCTGGCCGACAAGCTCAAGGAGCACGGTGTCGACCTGGACAAGTGGAAGGACGGGGAGTGGAAGAACTGGGACAAGGACACCTGGCTCCGTGAGGCCGAGGACTTCGTCAACCCGGTGATCGAGGGGCTCTGGGACCCGGCGCGCATGCAGTCGGCGAAGAGCCCGGACCCGACGATCACCGCGCAGGCGGGCGGCGGCAGCGACCCGACGCCCCGTCCCGTCAGGGCGCAGCGGGAGAAGACGCCGTACCACCGCAACGCGGCCCCGGTGGGGAAGATCTTCTTCGACTCGCCGCAGGGCCACATGGTCTGCTCCGGCACCATCGTGAAGGACCCGCGCCGGCCCGGTAAGTCCAACCTGGTCTGGACGGCCGGCCACTGTGTCCACGCGGGCAAGAAGGGCGGCTGGTACCGCAACATCACCTTCGTCCCGGCCTTCAACGACCTGGGCAGGTCCCCCGCCGCGCTCGACAACGCCAAGCCGCACGAGGTGTACCCGTACGGCCAGTACTGGGCCGACTGGGCCGTGACCTCCGGTGAGTGGATCAGGTCCGGCGGGTCCAACCAGGCCTGGCCGTACGACTACGCCGTGCTGCACGTGAAGCCGCAGCGGGGCGGCAAGTCCCTGGAGGAGACCGTAGGAGCCGCCCTGCCGGTCGACTTCTCCGCGCCGGCGCCCGCGAGGGCGGGGACGGTGGGCGCCTGGGGTTACCCGGCGGCGCCGCCCTTCAACGGCATGATCATGCACAAGTGTGTCGACCGGGCGACGCGGTACACCACGGCCCCGGCCACGCCGACGATGTACCGCATCGGTTGCACGATGACCGCCGGCTCCTCGGGCGGCGGCTGGTTCCGTGTCATGCCGAACGGCAAGACGGCCCTGGTGTCGAACACCTCGATCGGCCCGGCCGGCCGCAACGGCTGGCTCGCCGGACCGCAGTTGGGCCGGGGCGCCAAGGCGGCCCACGAGATGGTCAGCAAGAAGTTCGCCCGCTGACGCACGGCCCGCACCATGACCGAGGGCGACGCACGCCCGCACCATGACCGAGGGCGCTGTCCCCCTTCCTTGGCGGAAGGGGGACAGCGCCCTCGGTCGTTCAGCCGTGGATCAGTGCGCGGCGGGAACGTACGGCGCGAGCATCGCCGCCAGCTCCTCGTGCACCCGGGCCTTGAGCAGGGTGCCCTCCGGGGTGTGCTCCTCGGACTCGACCTCGCCCTCGGCGTGCACCCGCGAGACCAGGCCGCCCTGCGTGTACGGCACGAGGGCTTCCAGCTCGACCTTCGGGCGCGGAAGCTCGCGGTCGATGAGCGCGAGCAGTTCCTCGATGCCCTGACCCGAACGGGCCGAGACGACGAGGGAGTGCTTCTCCGTCCGCAGCAGCCGCTGCAGCACCAACGGGTCCGCCGCGTCCGCCTTGTTGATGACGACGATCTCCGGCACGTTCATCGCGCCGACGTCCCGGAAGACCTCGCGCACGGCGGCCAGCTGCTCCTCGGGAGCGGGGTGCGAGCCGTCCACCACGTGCAGGATGAGGTCGGAGTCGCCGACCTCCTCCATGGTGGAGCGGAACGCCTCGACCAGGTGGTGCGGCAGGTGCCGGACGAAGCCGACGGTGTCGGCCAGGGTGTAGACCCGGCCGGTGGGCGTCTCGGCCCGGCGTACGGTCGGGTCGAGCGTGGCGAACAGCGCGTTCTCCACGAGCACGCCCGCGCCGGTGAGGCGGTTGAGCAGGGAGGACTTGCCCGCGTTGGTGTAACCGGCGATGGCGACCGACGGCACCTTGTTACGGCGCCGCTCCTGCCGCTTGATGTCGCGGCCGGTCTTCATCTCCGCGATCTCCCGGCGCATCTTCGCCATCTTCTCGCGGATACGACGCCGGTCGGTCTCGATCTTGGTCTCACCGGGACCACGGGTGGCCATGCCGCCACCGCCGCCGCCGCCCATCTGCCGGGAGAGCGACTGACCCCAGCCGCGCAGGCGCGGCAGCATGTACTGCATCTGCGCGAGCGCGACCTGCGCCTTGCCCTCTCGGGACTTGGCGTGCTGGGCGAAGATGTCGAGGATCAGGGCGGTCCGGTCGACCACCTTGACCTTGACGACGTCTTCGAGGGCGATGAGCTGGCCGGGGCTGAGCTCGCCGTCGCAGACGACGGTGTCCGCGCCGGTCTCGACCACGATGTCCCGCAGCTCGCGCGCCTTGCCGGAGCCGATGAACGTCGCCGGGTCCGGCTTGTCACGGCGCTGGATCACGCCGTCGAGCACGAGGGCGCCCGCCGTCTCGGCGAGGGCCGCGAGCTCGGCCAGGGAGTTCTCCGCGTCCTGGACGGTCCCCGAGGTCCACACACCGACCAGCACGACGCGCTCGAGGCGCAGCTGGCGGTACTCGACCTCGGTGACGTCCTCGAGCTCGGTGGAGAGGCCGACGACACGACGGAGCGCCGCGCGCTCCGAGCGGTCGAACTGGTCGCCGTCCCGGTCCCCGTCGATCTCGTGGCTCCAGGCGACGTCCTCTTCCATCAGGGCATCGGCCCGAAGGCTCTCGGTACGGCTCGTCTCCGCGAAGCTCTGCTCGTCCTGGGAAGGGGAAGAAGAGGAGGTCATTTGATCCTTACGTCGATTGCCGCGTCTGCTCCGATGGAGCCACACGAGGCGATGAGTCTTATGCCGTGGGAACGCGTGAGGGCACCGGAAGATTCCCGGCGCGCCGACCGCGTCGCCGACCTGACGATGGTGACACGCCCCTGCCGGGCCCGTCATCCGGGTTTCGGGGTGGTCCTGGCGGTTCCGGCCGGGCGGCTGCGCCAGTCCGGGTGCCCGGGCATCGCCGGGGTCTTCGCCTCGTACAGCCAGGCGCGGAGGAAGGGGGTGAGGTCCCGTCCCGCGATCTCGGACGCCAACGCGATGAAGTCGGCGGTCGTGGCGTTGCCGTCCCTGTGGTCGGCGACCCAGCGACGCTCCAGGCGCTGGAAGGCCTCGGTGCCGATCTCCTGGCGGAGCGCGTAGAGGACGAGGGCGCTGCCGTCGTAGACGACGGGCCGGAAGAGGCTGATCTTGTGGGTGGGCGAGGGGGGCTTGGGCGCCGCCGGCGGGCCACCGGCGGCCCGCCAGCCGTCGGAGGCGCCGTAGGCGGCCTTCATGCGCAGCTCCAGGGACTTGCCGGCGGTCTCCTCGGCGTAGAGCGCCTCGTACCAGCTGGCGTGGCCCTCGTTGAGCCACAGATCGGACCAGGTCCGGGGCGAGACGCTGTCGCCGAACCACTGGTGGGCGAGTTCGTGGACCATGATCGAGTCGACGTACCACTCGGGGAAGCCCGGCTCGGTGAACAGGCCCCGCTCGAACAGCGAGAGGGTCTGGGTCTCCAGCTCGAAGCCCGTCTCCGCGTCCGCGACGAGCACCCCGTACGTCTCGAAGGGGTACGGGCCGACCTGCCGCTCCATCCACTCCAGGTGCCCCGGGGTCCGGCGCAGCCAGGGCTCCATCAGCGTCCGGTCGGCCGTGCGCACCACGTCCCGGACGGGCAGCCCGTGGGGCCCTGACCGGTGCACGACCGTGGAGCGGCCGATGGAGACCTGGGCGAGTTCCGTGGCCATCGGATGGTGGGTGCGGTACGTCCAGGTGCTGGTGGCGCCTCGGGTGACGCGGCCGACGGGGAGGCCGTTGGCGACCGCGGTGAGCTCGCTGGGAGCGGTGATCCGGAAGGTGAAGTACGCCTTGTCCGCCGGGTGGTCGTTCGAAGGGAAGACCCGGTGGGCGGCGTCGGCCTGGTTGGCCATGGCGAGACCGTCGCCGGTACGGACCCAGCCGCCGGTGTCCGCGGGGCCGCCGGGGTCGCTGGTGTGGGTGACGGTGATCTCGATCTGCTCGCCCGCGTCGATCGGCACGGCGGGGGTGACGACCAGGTCCTCACCGCTGCTGGTGTACGCGGCGGGCTGGTCGCCGACGGTGACGGCGGAGACCGTGCCACGGGTGAAGTCGAGGTTGAGCCGTTCCAGGTCCTCGGTGGCGCGGGCTTCGATCCGGGTCACGGCGGCGAGCGGCCGGGTGTTGACCCCCGGATAGGTGAGATCGATGTCGTACGCGAGGACGTCGTAACCGGGGTTGCCGAGGTGCGGGAAGAGCGGATCCCCGATGCCGAGGGGAGCCGGGGCGGGCAGAGCGGCGGCGACGAGCCCCGCCGAGGCGGCGACCAGGACGGCGGAGCGGAGCCACCGGGCGCGGCGCGGGGTTGTTCGGACGAGCGGCATGGACCAGGCCTTTCCGGAGGACTGGCCCTACGGCTACCAGGGCTTCGCCCGCTCCCCCGGGCGGCGCGCTCGCCCGCCACCCGAAGGGGGTCACATGGGGAAGCGGCGGGGTCAGGCCCGGCGTCGCTGCCGGGACGGCCGGTGGCGGGCCCTGGACACGTCGTACACCCCCGGTACGTCCCTCATCGCCCGCATCAGGGCCGCGAGCCGGGCCACGTCGGGGAGGTGGAGGGTGTACGTGTGGCGGACCCGCTGTTCGCTCGGCGGTTCGACGGTCGCGGAGACGACGGCTGCCCCGGCGACGGCGATGGCCTCGGTGAGGTCGGCCAGGAGGCCGGGCCGCCCGAAGGACTCCGCGACCAGGGTGACCCTGCCCTGGGCGGTGTCGCCCCAGCGGACGGCGACGGGGTCGCGGCCCAGCCTGCGCATGGTGTCGACGGCCGCGCAGCCCGCGCGGTGGACGGTGACCGACCCGCCGCGCACCCGGAAGCCGGTGATCTCGTCCGGCGGTACGGGGGTGCAGCAGCCGGCCGGGCGGACGGGCGCGCTCGGCTCCCCCTCCAGGTCGGCGTGGAGCTCCGCGCCGGGCCGGCGGTCGGCGGTGACGGTGGCAGGCGGGCGCGGGCCGGTGGTGGCGGCCGGCGGTGCGGCGCTCTCCGGGTGCGCCTGGAGCCAGCGGGTGATCGCGATCCTGGCGGCGGGGGTACGGGCGTGGTCCAGCCACTCCGGGGACGGTCCGGACACGGTGTCCTGGGCGAGAAGCAGCTGGACGGTGTCGCCGTCTCCGAGGACGGTGCTCAGCGGCGCGAGGCGCCCGTTGACGCGGGCGCCGAGGCAGGCGTGCGCGGCCTCGCCGTGCTGCGCGTACGCGGCGTCCACGCAGCTGGCTCCGGCCGGCAGGCTGATCGTGCCGGGGGCGCTGCCGTCGGCCCGGAAGACGGTGATCTCGTCGTCCTCGGCGAGGTCGGCGCGGAGCGAGGTCCAGAAGGTGTCGGGGTCGGGGGCGGACTGCTGCCAGTCGAGCAGCCGGGAGAGCCAGCCGGGTCGAGTGGGATCGACACGCTCACCGTCCTCGGCCGGGGAGGCGGCAGCGGGGGCGCCGCGCTGGGGGGCGGTGGGGTGCTGCGGCGGAAGGGAGGCGGGGGGCCGGTGGGAGGTGTCGGGGTGGTGGGTGGTGGCGGGGCCGGTGTGGTCGGCGGGGCCACGGCCATCGGCGGTGCCGGGGAGGGGGGTGGTGCCAGGGCCGGGGCGGTCGGCGGAGCCGGGGCGGTCGGCGGAGCCGGGGTGGGGCGTGGCGTCTGGCCGGTCGGCGGTGCCGGGCCGGTCCGTGGCGCCGGGCTCACGCGTGCGGGCGGGCTGATGCCAGGCGCTCGAACGGTCGGAGGTTCCGGCACCCCGGGTGGTGGCGGGCGATTCGGCGGAGTCTGACTCGGTGGCAACGCCGGGCCGCGCTGCCGGACCCGGCCCGGTGGCAGCGGCAGGACGGTCGGCCAGGCCGGGCCCGGCGGCAGAGGCGGACGTGTCGGCCCGGTCGCGTGCGGCGGTCGTATCAGGGCTTACGGCCGTGCCGGTACCCACCGCCCCGCCGGTGCCCCCTGCCGTGCCGGTACCCACCGCCGTGCCTGGCCCGTCGGTCGCGTGCAGACCAGCGGCGGTATCGGGCTGAGGGGTCGCGCCAGGCCGGTCTGCCGTGCCGGCCGGGGTGTCGGACCCGTCGGTCGTGGTGGTCGGCCCGGCGGTCGCGTCCAGGGCGATGCCGCCCGGCTGCGCGCCGGTCTCCTGACCGACATGGGGATTGCCGAGGGCGACGACCCCCGCCTCCGCGACCTTGTGCATCCGGTGCGTCCGGATGAGGACCTCGGCGACGGCTCCGTCCGGGGCGGCGATCGCGGTGTGCAGAGACTGGTAGAGGTTGAACTTGGGGGCGGCGATGAAGTCCTTGAACTCGGAGATCACCGGGGTGAAGCACGTGTGGAGCTCGCCGAGGACCGCGTAGCAGTCCGCGTCCTCGGCGACGAGGACGAGGAGCCGTCCGAAGTCGCAGCCGCGTAGCTCGCCCCGCTTGAGGCGGACCCGATGGACGGACACGAAGTGCCGTGGCCGGACGCCGACTTCGGCTCCGATGCCCGCCTCGCGCAGGATCGCGGACACCTGTTCCGCGACGGCGCCCAGCGCATCACCGGCGTGCGGGTTGTCGGCGATGAGCGCCCGGGTGGTCTCGTACTCCTCGGGGTGGAGGATGGCGAAGACGAGATCCTCCAGCTCGCTCTTGAGGGCCTGGACCCCGAGCCGTTCGGCGAGCGGGATGAGGACGTCGCGGGTGACCTTGGCGATCCTGGCCTGTTTCTCGGGCCGCATGACCCCGAGGGTTCGCATGTTGTGCAGCCGGTCGGCCAGTTTGATCGACATCACCCGGACGTCGTTGCCGGTGGCGACCAGCATCTTGCGGAAGGTCTCGGGTTCGGCGGCGGCGCCGTAGTCGATCTTCTCCACCTTGGTGACGCCGTCGACGAGGTAGGCGACCTCGGCACCGAACTCCCGGCGCACCTGATCGAGCGTCACCTCGGTGTCCTCGACGGTGTCGTGGAGGAGGGAAGCGGTCAAGGTGGTGGTCTCCGCGCCGAGTTCGGCGAGGATCAGGGTCACCGCGAGCGGGTGGGTGATGTACGGCTCGCCGCTCTTGCGGAACTGGCCCCGGTGCGAGGACTCGGCGAGGACGTACGCCCGGCGCAGCACCGTGAGGTCGGCCTCGGGATGGTGGGCGCGATGGGCCTCGGCGACATGGCTGATGGCGTCGGGCAGCCGGTCACGGGACGCGGGTCCGGCGGTGGCGCCGAGCAGTGCGGCCCGGCCGAGCCGGCGCAGTTCGATCCTGGCGCGTCCGCGTCTGCGGACGGTCGCATCGGTGACGGCGGCTTCCGCCGCGCTCACAGGGTTGGTGGCCTCTGCGCTCATGGGGTACCTCCGGCGACGTCGACCGGCGGTGGGCGGGCCAGGCGTGCCCCGGGGGCCGGTGCTTGATGCTACCGACCCCACCACGTGGCGCAGTCGCGCTCTCGCTCAGCGTGAAACGGATCACCCATTCGAGCGACGAAACAGTCGTTGACTGTTTCGATTCCGGCGATTCCCGCGGCTCGGTCCGCGCCGATTCCTACGGCTCGGCTAGAGCCAGGCCGGGTCGACGGTCCCCTCGGCGACGATCACCGCGGGACCCGTCATGTCGATGCCGCCGTCGGGGTGCTCGGTGATGACCAGGGTCCCGCCGAGGACGTCGACGGTGTACGTCACGGGGGTGCCGCTCTCGGCGGGGTCGGCGCCGTCCCGGCGGGCGGCGGCGACGGCCACGGCGCACGCTCCCGTGCCGCAGGAGCGCGTCTCGGCGGCGCCGCGCTCATGGACCCGCATGGCCACGTGACGGGGACCGCGGTCGGCGACGAACTCGATGTTCACCCCGTCCGGGTAGACCCCGGCGGGCTCGTACGGCGGCTCGGCGAAAAGGCTGCCGGCGTGGTCGAGGTCCTCGACGAACGCGACCGCGTGCGGATTGCCCATGTTCACGTTCCGCGCGGGCCAGCTGCGGCCGTCGACGGTGACGGTGACCCCGTCCTCGGGGAGGACCGCGCGGCCCATGGCGACGGTGACCGAGCCGTCCTTGTCGAGGTGGACGCGCTTGACCCCGCCGCGGGTGGCGACGGCCACCTCGCCCGCGGTGACGTGCCCGGCGTGCTCCAGGTAGCGGGCGAAGACGCGGACCCCGTTCCCGCACATCTCGGCGACCGATCCGTCGGCGTTCCGATAGTCCATGAACCACTCGGCCTCGTCGGCCAGGTGCCGCGCCTCGGGGTGGGCGGCGCTGCGCACGACGTGCAGGAGCCCGTCGCCGCCGATGCCGGCCCGCCGGTCACAGAGCCGCGCGACGGCCGCGGGCGGCAGGTCGACGGCGTTCTCCGCGTCGGGGATGATCACGAAGTCGTTCTCGGTGCCGTGGCCCTTGAGGAAGGGGAGGGGCGAGGTCCGCGTGCTGGTCACGAGATCAACTGTACGGGGTGGCCCCGGCAGCCGGCTCGGTCGTGCGCTCAGCGCAGGCGGGCGACGCGCCAGACCGCGAGGGCGACCAGGGCCGCGGTCGTCGACACGTACAGCGCGAGGAATCGCCAGTCCGGGCGCTCGCCCGAACCGCGCTGCGGGAGCCCCGGCCAGGTGTAGCCGACCTTGCGGGCGGCCATCATGCCCCAGCCCGCCGCGCACGAGCTGATCAGGAGTCCGAGCATGGCGAGGACGGCACCGCCGTCCCCCGAACCGAAGGCGAGCGGGAAGGCGAACATCAGCGAGCCGACGGCGGCCAGGCCCACGATCGGGGCGAGCTGCCAGATCCGCAGCCGGCGCTGGGGCCGAAGCTCGACCTCGACCTCGACGGCGTCCACCTCGACGGCGGTGCCCGCCACGTCGTCCGGGCCGTCCGGGGTCAGTCCCGCGGCGCCGAGCGGAAGGGCGTCGGCGTCCGCCGGACGACGACCCAGCGGGTCAGCCGTCGGGTCACCGAGGACCGCGTCGTGCTGTTCTCTGTCGCGAGGGCCGGCCTCCATCGCCACGCGCCCTCCCCACTCGGACTCCACTTGGTCGATCGATGCTCGATGATGGCACGCTCCCGACCGCCGGGATGACGGGCAGGGCGTCCCGATGCCATCACGTGATCAGGCTGTAACCGCTCGTTCGACCAACGACAGCGCCTCTCCGGGGAGTTCCCCCCGGTGCTCGGCGGCTCCGCTGAGCCAGTGGACGCGCGGGTCGCGGCGGAACCACGAGTCCTGTCGGCGGGCGAAGCGCTTCGTCGCGCGCACGGTCTCCGCGCGTGCCTCGTCCTCGGTGCACTCCCCCGCGAGCGCCGCGAGGACCTGCTGGTAGCCGAGGGCACGGGCGGCCGTGCGCCCCTCGCGCAGCCCCCGGGCCTCCAGGGCGCGGACCTCGTCGACGAGGCCGGCCTCCCACATCCGGTCCACGCGGGTGGTGATCCGCTCGTCAAGCTCCGGGCGGGCCACGTCGACGCCGATCTGGACGGTGTCGTAGACGGAGTCGGGCCCCGGCAGGTTGGCGGTGAAGGGCTTGCCGGTGATCTCGATCACCTCCAGCGCCCGGACGATACGGCGCCCGTTGCTGGGCAGGATCGCGCGGGCCGCCTCGGGGTCGGCGTCGGCGAGGCGGGCGTGCAGGACGCCGGAGCCGCGCTCTTCGAGCTCCGCCTCGAGGCGGGCCCGGACGGCGGGGTCGGTGCCGGGGAACTCCAGGGCGTCGACGGCGCCCCGTACGTACAGACCGGAACCGCCGACGAGGACGGGGGTGCGGCCGGCGGCGAGCAGCCGGTCGATCTCGGCGCGGGCGAGCCGCTGGTACTCGGCGACGCTGGCGGCCTCGGTCACCTCCCAGATGTCGAGGAGGTGGTGCGGGACACCGCCGCGTTCCTCGGGCGTCAGCTTGGCTGTCCCGATGTCCATCCCCCGGTAGAGCTGCATCGAGTCTGCGTTGACGACCTCGCCCCCGAGCTGCTGAGCCAGGAATACACCCAGATCGGACTTTCCGGCCGCTGTGGGGCCGACGACGGCGATGACCCGCGGGGCGGGAGCTGCGCTTTTCACTGCCCCAGTCTCGCAAACATCCCGGCCCGTCCCCGAATGAGCGACGTGACGGGCCCCATCCGGCTTCGTTGCCTGTTGCGAGGTTCCGGCCGCCGATCGCCACGGAACCCCTCCCATCCGAGTACGCTATGGAGTGAATATGGGCGTTTTTGCAATGTTTCGCCGTAAGAAGAAGGATGCGGCAGCGGTGTCCCCGGAGTCGGAGGAAGCCGGGGCCGTCGTTCCGGCGGAGGACGGCGACGCGGAGTCCGGGACCGACGCTCCGGAGGCCGTGGCCGGGACCGGGACGGTGGAAACCGTGGAAGCCGATGACTCGGTCGCGGACGAGTCCGTGAGTGCGGGCCGGACGGAGGACACGGACGGCGTCGAAGCGGACGGGACGGTGGCCGGAGAGGCCGCCGCCGAGGCCGTGGACATCCCGAAGCAGCAGTCGGCCGAGGCCGCCGCGGACAACGAGGCGGGCGAAGGCGCCCGTCGCTAGGCCCCCGGGGGTCCTGGGGGCAGGACACGGAACACGGACCCCCGAGGGTCCGCGGAGGGAAGGTTCCCATGGGTCTCCTGGATTCGCTCAAGGCCAAGCTCGGCCCCGCCAAGGACAAGGTCGCGGACCTCGCGCAGCAGCACGGCGAGAAGATCAACCACGGCCTGGACAAGGCGGCGAGGATGGTCGACGAGAAGACCAAGGGCAAGTACAGCGGCAAGATCCAGTCCGGCACGGGCAAGGCCAAGGAAGCGCTGGACCGAATCGGTCACAAGGACGGCGCCACACCTGGAACCGGCACCGCACCCGGCCAGGGCGGCACGCCCGGAACCGGCACCACACCCGGACACGGCGCCACACCCGGAACCGGCGGGACGACGGGCTACGACGGTACGCCGGGCGGCGGCACGCCCGGGACCGCCGGTCCCGGCACCGGCGGTACGACACCGCCGCCGGCCGTCTGACGTCCGGCGCCACCCGACGGTCCCTCCGCACGGCGGACGGCCGCGGAGCATCTCGCTCCGCGGCCGTCCGCCGTTCGCCGTCCGCTGTACGCGCCGCCGTCGGTCGCTCTCGTCGGCCTCGGGCGCTTCCGGAGCCGTCAGTCGTCCTCGCGCCTTCGGTCGTTCCCGCGCCTTCGGTCGTTCCCGCGCCGCCAGTCGTTCCCGCGCCGTCGGTCGTTCTCATCTCGGTTCAGGACCAGGCCGCCACGAAGTACCCCACCCCGTACGGCGCGTCCTCGAAGAGCAGCCGTCCTTCCAGTCCCGCTCCCTCGGCCGCGCCCGCGAGGACCTGCCAGGGGGCGCGGCCGGCCGCCTTCAGCGCGTGGGCGAGTTCCGGGTCCAGGGCGAGCAGCGCGGTCACGTCGGCCGTGCCGAGCGCACGGGCCGCCTGCGCGTCGAAGCCGGCGGCCCGCTCGTCGAGGTAACCGGGGGCCTTCACGGTCCGGCAGGCGCTGCCGTCCCCCATCACCAGGAGGGCGACGCGTGGGGCGGAGGCGGCGAGCTCTCGGCCGATGCCGGAGCAGACGTCGGGCTTGGCGCCCTCGTCGACGCCCAGGCCCTCGATCGGCGCGCCGGCCCAGCCGGACCGGCCGAGGAGCCAGGCTCCGACGGCGAGGGCGGAGGGGAGGACTCGGTCGTCGGCGGGCGCGCCACCGGTCGCCGGGCCGTCCTCCGTCGGGCTCTCGCCGAGCCGTACCGCGAGGTCGACGCCGAAACCGGCGAAGGTGCCCGCCGAACCGGCCGCGAAGACACCGCCCTCAGGGGCAGGGCCGACGACGTACAGCCGGTCGGGGCGGGCGGCGGCGAGCAGCCCGACGGCGTCCGTGCAGGCCGCCCGCGCGGCGTCCAGCTCGGGGGCGGCGCCGGTCGCGACCTCGGGCACGAGGAGCGGCGGGCAGGGGCAGACGGCGGCGGCGACAAGCATGATCCAGAGCCTACTGCGCGGTGCGGACGGTACCCGTGTTCCCCTGCGCGCGGGCCGTGGGGCACGGGCTCAGCCGGATGCGGCGCGGAGCCGCGCTCGTGTCAGTGGCTCGCGCAGGCCGGGACCTCGGCGGCGGGGAGCGGCTCCGGGACGCCGATCTTCGGCAGGCCGAGCAGGACGCCCGTCGGCTTCGCGGCCGTCTCGGCGGTGCGCCTCTCCCAGGCGTCACCGGCACGGGTGCGGCGTACCGACGCGACCGGGCCCTCGGCAAGCAGGTGGTGCGGGGCGGCGTACGTGATCTCGACGGTCACGACGTCGCCGGGGCGGACGTCCTCGTCCGGCTTGGTGAAGTGGACGAGCCGGTTGTCGGGTGCGCGGCCCGAGAGACGGTCCGTGGCGCCGTCCTTGCGGCCCTCGCCCTCGGCGACCATGACCTCGATGGTGCGGCCGACCTGCTTCTTGTTCTCCTCCCAGGAGATCTCCTCCTGGAGGGCGACGAGGCGCATGTAGCGCTCCTGCACGACCGCCTTGGGGATCTGGTTCTCCATGTCGGCCGCCGGGGTCCCGGGGCGCTTGGAGTACTGGAAGGTGAAGGCGTTCGCGAAGCGGGCCTCGCGGACGGTGTGCATCGTCTGCTCGAAGTCCTCCTCGGTCTCGCCGGGGAAGCCCACGATGATGTCGGTGGAGATGGCGGCGTGCGGGATGGACGCGCGGACCTTCTCCAGGATGCCGAGGAATCGCTCCTGCCGGTACGAGCGGCGCATCGCCCGGAGGATCGCGTCCGAACCGGACTGGAGCGGCATGTGCAGCTGCGGCATGACGTTCGGCGTCTCCGCCATCGCCGCGATCACGTCGTCGGTGAAGTCGCGGGGGTGCGGGGAGGTGAAGCGGACCCGCTCCAGGCCCTCGATCTGCCCGCAGGCGCGCAGCAGCTTGGAGAACGCCTCGCGGTCACCGAGGTCGGAGCCGTACGCGTTGACGTTCTGGCCGAGCAGGGTGATCTCGGAGACGCCTTCGGCGACCAGTGCCTCGATCTCGGCGAGGATGTCGCCGGGGCGCCGGTCCTCCTCCTTGCCGCGCAGGGCCGGGACGATACAGAAGGTGCAGGTGTTGTTGCAGCCGACGGAGATCGAGACCCAGGCGGCGTAGGCGGACTCGCGACGGGTCGGCAGCGTGGAGGGGAAGGCCTCCAGCGACTCGGCGATCTCGATCTGGGCCTCCTCCTGGACGCGGGCGCGCTCCAGGAGGACGGGCAGCTTGCCGATGTTGTGCGTGCCGAAGACGACGTCGACCCAGGGGGCCTTCGCGACGATGGTGTCCCGGTCCTTCTGGGCGAGGCAGCCGCCGACGGCGATCTGCATGCCGGGGCGCGTGGTCTTCATCGGGGCGAGCCGGCCGAGGTTGCCGTACAGCTTGTTGTCGGCGTTCTCGCGGACCGCGCAGGTGTTGAAGACGACGACGTCGGCGTCTCCGTCGGAGCCCTTGGGAGCCTTGACGTAACCCGCCTCTTCCAGCAGACCGGAGAGCCGCTCGGAGTCGTGGACGTTCATCTGGCACCCGTAGGTGCGGATCTCATAGGTCTTGGTGCCGTCAACGCTCACTGCGGTGCTCCGGTCGCTGCTGCTCGTCATGCGTCCAAGGGTAGGCGGTCCGGGGCGGGGCTCCTCCCGGGTCCGGGCGGGGCCACGGCGCCGCGCGGCCGTTCCGCCGTTCGAGGACGAGACACGGGGTACCCGACCTACGTCACCGTCGTCGCCCGCTTGGAGTCCCTCATGCCCCTCACGCCCCTGACGCCACTGGCACAGGCCCAGCAGCCCGCCGGCGGTATCGCCGGCTGGGTCGCCGACCTTGTCGACACGATGGGCGGCCCGGGAGCCGGTCTGGCCATCGCCCTGGAGAACCTCTTCCCGCCACTGCCCAGCGAGGTCATCCTGCCGTTGACCGGCTTCGCCGCGGGCCAGGGTGTGCTGAGCCTGGCCTCGGCACTGTTCTGGACGACGCTCGGCTCGGTCGTCGGCGCGGTCGCGCTCTACTGGATCGGGGTGCTCTTCGGGCGGGAGCGGATGCACCGGATCTGGGGCGGGCTGCCGCTGGTGAAGGCCTCGGACCTGGTCCGTACGGAGGAGTGGTTCGCCGAGCACGGCACCAAGGCGGTGTTCCTCGGCCGGATGGTGCCGGTCTTCCGGAGCCTGATCTCGGTGCCCGCCGGCGTCCAGCGGATGCCGATGCCCCTGTTCCTCATGCTCACCGCGCTCGGCAGCCTCATCTGGAACAGCGTCCTCGTCATGGCCGGCTACTGGCTGGGCGACCGGTGGGACGTCGTGGGGACCTATGTCGGTGTCCTGTCCAAGGTGATCGTCGTCCTCGTCGTCGTCGCCGTCGCGGCCTATGTGACGGTCCGGTTGCGCGGTCGCAGCCAGGACCGGCAGCAGCGCGACGCGTGACCCCCGGCCGACGAATCCACCGGGGCCCGGGTACTTCTCCGTCAGGAGAGGCCGCGCCAATCGGTGAGGACCTCGGCGGTGTGCTCGCCCGGGGAGCGGGGCGCGGCCGGGGGTTTCCGCGGGGGTGCGGTCGAAGCGGGGCGGGCCGGAGGGTGTCGCCGATCCGCACGAAGCCTCGCGGGTGGCGAACAGCTGGTGCTCGGCGGCCTCGGCGGCCTCGGCGGCCTCGGCGGCCGGTGAGGACCGGGGTCCCCCGGGCGTCCACGCCGTCGAAGACCTTCACCCAGTGGCCCCGGCCCCGGGTCGCCAAGGGGCCGGCGATCAGGGCGCGCAGCTCGGGCCGGGCCGCCGGGTCCGACCGGTCCGCCGCCTCCCCGCCGTGACGGGGGTGAGGCGACGGGTACCGGCGTCCGCCGGTCCGGCGCCGGCGAGCCTGGCCAGGGGCGGCGGGGACCTGGCAGGATCGTGGCATGCTCGCCTCCCTCTCCCGTGCCGTCCGCCGCCGCGTCCTGGTGGTCGCGGCCGCGCTGCTCGCGGTGTGCGGGGTGCTGGTGTGGTGGCTGATGCCCTTCGGGTCACCCGTGCCGAGCGGTTCGGTCACGTTCAGTACGGGCGTGCCCAGCGGCGTCTACCAGCGGTACGGGAAACTCCTCGACCAGGCTCTCGCCCAGGACCTGCCTGAGGTCTCGATAACGCTCAAGGACAGCGAGGGCTCCCAGCAGAACCTGGCCCGGGTCGCCTCGGGCGAGGCCGACTTCACCATCGCGACGGCCGACGCGGTGGCCCAGTACCAGCGCGAGCGCAGGCCCGGCTTCGAGCGGCTGCGCGGCTGCGCCCGCCTCTACGACGACTACGTGCAGCTCCTGGTGCGCAAGGGCTCCTCGGTGCAGAAGGTGCAGGACCTGCGGGGCCTGCGCGTCGGCGTCGGCCAGGACGGTTCCGGGGTACGCCTGATAGCGGACCGGGTCCTCGCGGCGGCGGGCCTCACCCCCGTACGTGACATCAAGGCGGTCTCGGCGGGCATCGACACCATGCCCGGGCTCCTGGAGCGGGGCGGGCTCGACGCGTTCTTCTGGTCGGGCGGACTGCCCACGCACGGGGTGCAGACGCTGTCCGAGCGCTTCGAGGTCCGGCTGCTCCCGCTGGACACGGCCCTGGTGGACCGGCTCCACGACGTGGGCTCTTCGACCCGCCACTACCGGTCGGCGGTGATCCCCGCGGACGCGTACGCCAAGGCGCAGGACGGCCAGCCGATCGAGACCCTCGCCGTGGCGAACCTCCTCGTCACCACGGAGGAGGCCGACGCGGACCTGGTGGAGGGCTTCACCCGTACGGTGATCAGGAGCCGGGACCGGATCGGCAGCAAGGTCCACCCGGCCCAGCTGGTGGACCTGCGGACCGCCGTCTACACGGACCCGCTCGCCCTCCACGACGGCGCCCGCCGCTACTACCGCTCGGTGAAGCCGTAGAGCCACGGGGCAGGGGCCTACCGGGCGAAGCCGTAGAGCCACGGGGCACGGGCCTACCGGGTGAAGCCGTCGAGCCACGGCGCAGAGGAGCCGGGAGCCCGGGGCCTACCGCTCGGCGAAGCCCCGCTCCGCCGCGTCCGGGGGCGCGTGCCGCGGGACGGTGACCGTCACCCGCAGCCCGTGCGGTTCGTTCGGGGCGAACGTGAGGCTTCCGCCGCCCGCCGTCAGCAGGACGCGCGTGATGGACAGGCCGAGCCCCGAGCCCCTGACGTTCTGGTGCCGTCCTGAACGCCAGAAGCGGTCACCGACGCGGGCCAGCTCGTCCTGCGTGAGGCCGGGTCCCTGGTCGGCGACGACGACGGAGACGCTCGCCCCGCCCGGGGTCACCGCGACCGTGACGGTGACCTCCTCCCCCGCCGGCGTGAACTTCAGCGCGTTGTCGATCACCGCGTCCAGGGCGCTGGAGAGGGCCACCGGGTCCGCCCAGGCCGTGACCGCGCCGCACTGCGCGGTCAGCAGGACGCCCTTGTCCTCGGCGACCGGCCGCCAGGACACGACCCGCTCGGCGGTGAGCGCGCCGACGTCGACGAGCCGCAGCTCGGCGGCCGCGTGTTCGGCGAGCGCCAGGTCGAGGAGGTCGTCGAGGACCTGGGCGAGGCGCTTGCCCTCGGTCCGTACGGAGGCGATCTCCTCGTTGCCCTCGGGGAGTTCGAGAGCCAGGAGTTCGATCCGCAGGAGCAGCGCGGCCAATGGGTTGCGCAGCTGGTGGGAGGCGTCGGCGACGAACGCCCGCTGCTGTTCGAGCGCTTCCTCGACGTTGTCGGCCATCTCGTTGAACGAGAGCGCGAGCCGCCGCAGTTCGGGGGGTCCGCCGGTCGCGGCGACACGGGAGTTCATCCGTCCGGTGGCGATGTCGTGGGTGACGGAGTCGAGGACGCGGACCGGGCGCAGGACCCAGCCGGTGAGGCGGAAGGCGGCGGCGACGGCGAGCAGCATGGCGGCGGACTCGCCCGCGAAGATGAGCAGCCAGCCGCGCAGGATGCGGGACCGGAGCTGTCCGGTGGGCGAGTCGGTGACGACGACGGCGACGACGTCACCGTCGCGGACGACCGGGGAGGCGATGGTGAGCCGTGCGTGGGGCTGCCAGGGCCACACCTGGGGCGGGTCGTGGCTGCGGCGGCCGAGGAGCGCCTCGCGGAAGGCGCGGCGGCCCTCCCCCTCGTACGGGACGACCCAGTCCTCGGGTGCGGCGGCCATGGAGCGGTTGTTCCGGTAGAAGACGCCGGCGCGGATGCCGTACACGTCGTGGTAGCTGGCGAGTTCACCGCCGAGGGTGGTCTGTCGCTCGTCGGCGCCGGGATTGGTCTCGCTGACGAACTGGGCGAGCGCGGCGAAGCGCGCGGCGTCGTCGAGCCGGTCGACGACGACCCGCTGCTGTTCCGACGCGGCGAGGCTGGCGGCGAGCGGGAAGCCGAGGGCGAGCAGGACGCCGGCCATCAGGATGATGAGCAGCGGAAGGAGGCGGGTGCGCACGGAGGGCCGTCCGGCGCTTACGCGGAGGGGGCGACCAGGCGGTAGCCGACGCCCCGCACGGTCTCGATCAGGGCGGGCATGCGCAGCTTGGAGCGCAGGGAGGCGACGTGGACCTCCAGGGTGCGGCCGGTGCCCTCCCAGCTGGTGCGCCAGACCTCGCTGATGATCTGCTCGCGGCGGAAGACGACTCCGGGGCGCTGGGCGAGGAGGGCGAGCAGGTCGAACTCCTTGCGGGTGAGGGGGACGCTCTCGCCGTCGACGCTCACCCGGCGGGTGGGGAGTTCGATGGTGACGGAGCCGAGCCGCAACTGCGTGCCGTCGGAGCCGGCGCCGGTCCCTCCCGTCTCCTCGGCGCCGGCGTGGCGCCGGCTGACCGCGTGGATCCGGGCGAGGAGCTCACCGGGGTCGTAGGGCTTCACGACGTAGTCGTCGGCGCCGAGGTTGAGCCCGTGGATCCGGGAGCGTACGTCGCCGCGCGCGGTCACCATGATCACCGGGGTGGTGGTGAGCTTCCGGATCCGGCCGCAGACCTGGTAGCCGTCCTGGTCGGGGAGGCCGAGGTCGAGCAGGATCACCCCGTAGGACGGGCGCTCGCCCTGCGCCGTGGGCAGGACGGCCTGGAGCGCCTCCTCGCCGTTGCGGGCGTGGGTGACGCTGAAGCCGTGCTTGGCGAGGATCGCGGAGAGGGCGGCGGCGACGTGGTCGTCGTCCTCGACGAGCAGCAGTCGCATACGTACCTCCTCCGTGGTGATCTGCCGATGGCGGCTCTCTGTGTACGAGTCTGTGTACCAGGTGGTACCTGGGCATGAACACCGATCTTCGGTGTCACAGTCAAGTGTCCCCCGGTGACGCCGCCGTTTCCGTTGTGCAGCCGGTACGGCCTGAGGCGCCCCCTTCACCCACTGTGTCGGGTTGCGGCCGGATCGTTATCCTCAATTTCCGCTCAGATGTGATGACGGTCATCACAGTGGGTCTCTAGTGTCCTCCCCAACCGAGGAGGACGGAGCAAGAGCCCGATGAGCGGAGAGTCTGTGTCCCAGCCAGTGCCCGGAGGGCCCGAGGACACCCCGCACGCCGCGGACGACCTGGTCGTCCTGTCCGGCGTGAACAAGCACTTCGGCGCGCTGCATGTCCTCCAGGACATCGACCTGACGATCAGCCGCGGCGAGGTCGTGGTCGTCATCGGACCCTCCGGGTCCGGCAAGTCGACGCTGTGCCGCACGATCAACCGGCTGGAGAGCATCGACTCCGGCTCCATCACCATCGACGGCAAGCCGCTGCCCGAGGAGGGCAAGGAGCTGGCCCGGCTGCGGTCCGACGTCGGCATGGTGTTCCAGTCTTTCAACCTCTTCGCGCACAAGACGGTGCTCGAGAACGTGATGCTGGGGCAGATCAAGGTCCGCAAGACGGAGAAGAAGGCCGCCGAGACGAAGGCCCGCGCCCTGCTCGACCGGGTCGGCGTCGGCACCCAGGCGGACAAGTACCCGGCTCAGCTCTCCGGTGGCCAGCAGCAGCGCGTGGCGATCGCCCGCGCGCTGGCGATGGACCCGAAGGTCATGCTCTTCGACGAGCCGACCTCGGCCCTCGACCCCGAGATGATCAACGAGGTCCTGGAGGTCATGCAGCAGCTGGCCCGGGACGGCATGACGATGGTGGTCGTCACCCACGAGATGGGGTTCGCGCGCTCCGCCGCCAACCGGGTCGTCTTCATGGCCGACGGACGGATCGTCGAGCGGGCGACGCCCGAGGAGTTCTTCAGCAACCCGCGCAGTGACCGCGCCAAGGACTTCCTCTCCAAGATCCTTCACCACTGAGTGAGTTCGGGCCTATTCTTCCCAACTCACGCCTAGTAAAGGGACATTCCTCCATGAAGCTTCGCACCACCTCCGCGGCCGCCGCGGCCGCCGTCGTCCTCGCCCTGACCGCCACGGCCTGCGGCGGCGGTTCGGACTCCGGCAGCAACGGTGACAAGATCAACATCGGCATCAAGTTCGACCAGCCCGGCCTGGGCCTGAAGACCCCGGACGGCAAGTACGCCGGCTTCGACGTGGACGTCGCCCGTTACGTCGCCAAGGAGCTCGGCTACGCCGAGGACAAGATCAACTGGAAGCAGGCGCCGAGCGCCGAGCGCGAGAACCTGATCAAGAACGGTGACGTCAAGTTCGTCGTCGCCAGCTACTCGATCAACGACAAGCGCAAGAAGGAGGTCGACTTCGCCGGCCCGTACTTCGTGACCCACCAGGACCTCCTGGTGCGTGCCGACGACGCCTCGATCACCAAGGTCGAGGACCTCAACGCCAAGAAGCTCTGCTCGGTCACCGGCTCGACCTCCGCGCAGAACGTCAAGGACAAGCTGGCCCCGAAGGCCGACCTCCAGCAGCTCGGCGGCTACTCCGAGTGCCTGACCGGCCTGGAGAACAAGGCCGTCGACGCCCTGACCACGGACGCCTCCATCCTCGCGGGCTACGCCGCCCAGAAGGAGCACCAGGGCAAGTTCAAGCTCGCCGGGCTTTCCATGAGCGACGAGAACTACGGCATCGGCCTCAAGAAGGGCGACGCCGAGCTCAAGGGCAAGATCAACAAGGCCCTGGAGAAGATGGTCTCCGACGGCAGCTGGGACAAGCTCGTCAAGCAGCACTTCGGCCCGTCGGGCTACAAGAACGACCCCGCGCCGAAGATCGTCGGCTGACCCGTCCCGCCCGGGTCCGTGACGGCCGCCCCGCTCGGGGCGGCCGTCACGGACCGGCACCGGCCGCTGCCCACGCACGGCCTCCACACCGACCGACCACCAGGGGAGAGCGCGGGGCATCGTGTTCGACTTTCTTGATTCCGGGCAGTACGACCTGCTCGGCGCCTTCTGGGTGACGGCGCAGCTCGCCCTCTACTCGGCGATCGGCTCGCTGATCTGGGGCACGGCCCTGGTCGCGATGCGGGTCAGCCCGGTCCCGATCATGCGCGGCTTCGCCACCTCGTACGTCAACCTCGTCCGGAACACCCCGCTGACCGTGGTCATCGTGGCCTGTCTGCTGGGTCTCAACCAGACCCTGCTCATCACACTCGGCGGCGACCGCTCGGAGGACATCGGCTTCCGGCTCGCGATCCTCGGCCTCGTGGCGTACACCGGCACCTTCGTCTGCGAGGCGCTGCGCTCGGGCATCAACACCGTCCCGCCGGGTCAGGCCGAAGCCGCTCGCGCGCTGGGTCTCACCTTCACTCAGGTCCTCACGTCCGTGGTCCTCCCGCAGGCGTTCCGCGCCGCGGTGGCTCCGCTCGCCAACGTCCTGATCGCCCTGACCAAGAACACCACCGTCGCGGCCGCCATCGGCGCCGCCGAGGCGGCGGTCCTGATGAGGGAGATGGTCGAGAACGAGGCCGACGCCCTCTTCGTGGTCTTCGGCATCTTCGCCTTCGGCTTCATCGTTCTCACCCTCCCCACCGGCCTCTTCCTGGGCTGGGCGGCCAAGCGACTGGCGGTGAAGCGATGAGTTCCGTCCTGTACGACAACCCCGGACCGCGCGCCAAGCGGCGGAACGTCCTCTACACGATCGCCTTCCTGGTCGTCCTCGTCCTGGCCGGCTGGTGGGTGCTGGCCGCCCTGGACGAGAAGAACCAGCTGGACGCGGACAAGTGGAGCCCGTTCGTCACCGACTCCGAGGTCTGGACGACGTACCTGCTGCCGGGCCTCATGGAGACCCTCAAGGCCGCCGCGCTCTCCATCCTGATCGCGCTGCCCCTCGGCGCCGTCCTCGGCATCGGCCGACTCTCCGACCACCGCTGGGTACGGGTGCCCGTCGGCGCGGTCGTGGAGTTCTTCCGCGCCATCCCGGTACTCCTCCTGATGGTGTTCGCCAACCAGGTCTACCGGGAGTTCACGGCCGTGAGCTCCGACTACCGCCCGCTCTACGCGGTCGTCACCGGCCTGGTGCTCTACAACGCCTCCGTGATCGCCGAGGTCGTCCGCGCCGGTGTGCTCTCGCTGCCCCGCGGCCAGGGCGACGCGGCCGTGGCGCTCGGCATGCGCAAGGGCCAGACCATGATGTACGTCCTGCTGCCGCAGGCCGTGACGGTGATGCTCCCGGCCCTGGTCAGCCAGCTCGTCGTGATCGTCAAGGACACCGCGCTCGGCGGCGCCCTGCTCGGCTTCTCGGAGCTGCTCAGCCAGAACCGGCAGATCACGGCCAACTACGGCGCCAACACGATCGCCACCCTCGTGGTCATCGCGTTGATCTACATCGCCCTGAACTTCGCCCTGACCAGCTTCGCGAGCTGGCTGGAGAAGCGCCTCCGTCGCGGCAAGAAGTCCCCCGCCGTGACGCTCCCCGCCCAGGCGGGAGCCCCCGAGGTACCGACGAAGACCGTCAGCGGCGCCTGACCCCTCCGGGGGTCCGTGGGACAACAGGGGTGGGCCGGAGCGGCACCGACCACAGGTCGGGCCGCACCGCGCCCACCCCGTCGCTTGACGCAAGCACCCTCAGTGGGTTGCATACGTTCTGTGATCAAGCACCGGGCTCGTGCCACACTCAGCTGTGCTGCCCCCATGACCGTCCGGCCGTCAGGAGCCGCGCCGTGGACCCGGTGATCATCGTGGGCGCCGGGCCGGTCGGCCTCGCGCTCTCCCTCGCGCTCGCCGCGCAGGGCGTACCCAGCGTCGTCCTCGACGAGACTTCCGGAAAGGACGAGCCGCGCCCCGCCCGGAGCGTCGTCCTGCGCGCCGACACGGCCGCCATGGTGGAGCGCCTCGGCTGCACCACCCTCCGTGACGAGGGCGTCCGCTGGGTCGGCTGGCGCGGTATGCGCCGGCGCCAGCAGGTGCGCCACTTCGCACTCGACCCGGGCCTCAGCGGTACGGAGGAGTGGTCCGAGGACCCGTCCTCGCCGGCCGCCCCGGCCGCGCCGCTGCACATCCCCCAGCACGCCCTCGCACGCGGGCTGCGCGACGCCATCGCCCACCAGAAGCTCGTCCAGCTCGTCACCGAGGCCCGGCTCGACACCATCGAGCAGGACCGCGACGGGGTCGTCGCCCACACCCGGGGACCGGAGGGCACCTGGTGGCGCGGCAGCCACCTCGTCGGCTGCGACGGAGCCCGCTCGACGGTACGCAAGCTCCTCGGCATCCGCTTCCCCGGGCGTACGGCGGTGGAGCGGCACGCCGTCGCCGCCCTGCGCACCGAACTCCCCTGGCCCGGCGAAGCCCTGCTGCACCGTCAGCCCCCGTGGCGGGGCGCCGCCGACGAGATCACCGCCCGACCGCTGCCCGACGGGGTGTGGCGGATCGACTGGCTGCTGCCGCCCCGGGGTGACCTCGTCACCCCGGACGTGCTGGTCGGCCGGATCCGCGAGACCCTGGCCGGCTGGTGCGACGAGGTGACACCCCCGTACGAACTCATCGACACCGGCGTGCACACCCTGCACCACCGGCTCGCCCGTCGCTGGCGGGTCGGCCGGGTCCTCCTCGCCGGGGACGCGGCGCACCTGCTCGGCGCGGTCGGCACCCAGGGGCTCGACGAGGGGCTCAGGGACGTGGACAACCTCGCCTGGAAACTCGCCCACACCTGGCACCACGGCGCCCCGGACCGGCTGCTCGACAGCTACCAGAGTGAGCGGCGCGCGGCCGTCGCCCACCGGCTGCGCGCGGCGGACCAGTCGCTGCCGGTCCTGCGCGGCGGCGGTGGCCTGCGGACCTACCTGCCCGGCGCTGCGCGCGGTCACGACGCCCTGCTGACCGACGGCCATGTGGGGCGCGGCCCGCTCGGCGCGCCCCCCGCCTACCCGCACTCCCCCCTCGCCGCGCCGTACAGCGAGGGCCGGTCCCCCGTGGGCACCCCGGTGGGCGCCCCGGTCGAGGACGTCCGCGTGACCGCCCCGGACGGCGCGACCGTACGGCTCAGGGACCGGCTCGGTCAGGGCCGGTTTCTGGTCCTCCTGGTCGCACCCGGCACCGGGGTGTGGGACCGGCGCCACTGGCAGGGAGCGGGGATGATGCCCCGGCTGGACGAGGCGGTCCGCGCCCTCCCCGCCAAGGCGGAGATCCTGGTCACCGAGGCGTACCCGGGTGCTCCGGCCCACGCCGTCCTGCTCGTACGGCCCGACGGGCACCTCGTCGCCGCGTTCTCCGGGGTCCGCCCCGACGAGCTGTACGCGGCGGCGGACGCGGCCCGCGGCGGCTCGGCGACGGACGAGACGGCCGACGAGGTGAGCGACGCGTCGAGTGGCGGGCCGGGCGCCGGGGCAGGCACCGGGGCGGATGCCGAGGTGCCCGCTCCGGCGTCCCCGAAAGGTGCCCGCACGGCGGACATGCGTTGATTCCCGCAGGCGCGCGTGGTGTACTCCGGAGCGTGACCGACACCTATGTGCGCCTGTGGCGGAGGGTCCATATGGATCTCGTCCGCTATGCGGGCTGCGTGTGTCGCCCGTCCTGCTGATCTCGCCCTCTCCCTGCGCGCCCCGCCACCGACGCACCGCGTCCGTGTGCCGTCGCGCGTTCTTCGCGAACCTCAGGACGGTCACCCGTGTCTCTCCACATCCCCGCGCCCTCTCCATCCCCCTCTGCCTCCCCGACCCCCTCCCCGGCTACTGATCCCCACACTCCGACGGCGGCCGATCTACTGGACTTCGTCCGGCGCACGGCAACCGACCGGGAACTCGTCGACTCCCTGCCACTCGACCCCGAGGGCCGTACCTGGGTGCGGCTCGAAGGCCCCGGCGGCAGCGAGGCCTGGCTCATCGGCTGGCCTCCGGGCACCGGCACCGGCTGGCACGACCACGCCGAGTCACTGGGCGCCTTCGCCACCGCGCGCGGCACGCTGACCGAGAACGCGCTCGCGGTCCGGCTACCGGCTAGCGGCTGGAAGACCCTGGAACTGACCGACGGGCTCGACCGCTCCCGCCGCCTCGGACCGGGTGGGAGCCGCGCCTTCGGCTCCCACCATGTGCACGAGGTGCTCAACGAGTCCCCGGACACCCACGCGGTGTCCGTGCACGCCTACTACCCGCCGCTCCCGCTGATCCGGCGGTTCAGCCGGACCGGGGCGGTGCTCCGTCTTGAGCAGGTCGAGCGTCCGGAGGACTGGCAGTGAGCGACGAACGCGTAGGCATCGACGAGTTGTTGGAGCGGGTCAGGTCGGGGCTCGACCGGATCTCGCCCCGGGCCGCCCTCGAGGCGTACGAGGCGGGTGACGCGCTCCTGGTGGACACCCGTTACGCGGCCCTGCGGGAGCGGGACGGGCTGATCCCGGGCGCGCTGGTGGTGGAGCGCAACGAACTGGAATGGCGGCTCGACCCCCAGGGCAGCCACCGGGCGGCGGAGGCCGTGAACCACGATCTGCGGGTGGTGGTGCTGTGCAACGAGGGCTACGCCTCCTCCCTCGCGGCCGAGTCGCTGCGTCGGCTCGGCCTTCACCGGGCGACCGACCTGATCGGCGGCTTCCAGGCGTGGCAGGCCGAGGGCCTCCCGGTCCTCCCCCCGACGACCCGACACTGACGGAGCCGCAGGCTCCGGGCTCCGGGCTCCGGGCTCCGGGCTCCGGGCTCCGGGCTCCGGGCTCCGGGCTCCGGGCTCCGGGCTCCGGGAAGTCTTCCGTGGTCGACGGTCCCCGCTACCCCCCGGCGACGAGCCCTTCTGATTTCCCCCCGGAGATCAGAAGGGTTCGTCCAGCCCGTCCGTGTCCTCCCCCTCCGCCTCCAGCGCCTGGCGGACGACGCGGAGGGCCATGCCCTCGGGATACCCCTTGCGGGCGAGCATCCCGGCGAGCCTGCGCAGCCGCCGGTCGCGGTCGAGACCCCGGGTGGCGCGCAGTTTGCGGGCGACCAGCTCGCGCGCCGTGGCCTCCTCCCGCTCGGAGTCGAGCTGCTCCACCGCCTCCTGGATGAGGGTCGGCTCGACCCCCTTGGTCCGCAGCTCGCGGGCGAGGGCCCGGCGGGCGAGGCCCCGGCCGTGGTGGCGGGACTCCACCCAGGCCCCCGCGAAGGCGGCGTCGTCGATGAGCCCGACGTCCTCGAAGCGGGAGAGGACCTCCTCCGCCACCTCATCGGGGATCTCCCGCTTGCGCAGCGCGTCGGCGAGCTGCTTGCGCGTGCGGGGGGTTCCGGTGAGCAGGCGCAGACAGATCGCCCGCGCCCGCTCCGCCGGATCCTGGGGTGACAGCTCCTTCTCGGCCCTCGACGATTCGGGGCTGTCACCCGGCCATTCGGTGCGACCGGTCACCGGTTCAGCTCTTGACCGCGGTGGCCTTGGTCGCCTTCGCGGTCTTGCTCGCGGGTGCCGGGACGCTCTTGGCGGCATCGTCCGCGCCGGTCGCGTCCGCTGCGGCGGCAGCGGCCGTGTCCGTCACCGGCTCCGTCTTCGCGGCCTCGGGCCGGACGCCGACGCCCAGCTTCTCCTTGATCTTCTTCTCGATCTCGTCGGCGAGGTCGGGGTTGTCCTTCAGGAAGTTACGGGCGTTCTCCTTGCCCTGGCCGAGCTGGTCGCCCTCGTACGTGTACCAGGCGCCGGCCTTGCGCACGAAGCCGTGCTCCACGCCCATGTCGATCAGACCGCCCTCGCGGCTGATGCCCTGGCCGTAGAGGATGTCGAACTCGGCCTGCTTGAACGGGGGCGCGACCTTGTTCTTGACGACCTTGACGCGGGTGCGGTTGCCGACCGCGTCCGTGCCGTCCTTGAGGGTCTCGATGCGACGGATGTCGAGGCGCACCGAGGCGTAGAACTTCAGGGCCCGGCCACCGGTCGTGGTCTCCGGCGAGCCGAACATCACGCCGATCTTCTCGCGGAGCTGGTTGATGAAGATCGCGGTGGTCTTGGACTGGTTGAGCGCGCTGGTGATCTTCCGGAGCGCCTGGCTCATCAGACGGGCCTGGAGACCGACGTGCGAGTCGCCCATCTCGCCCTCGATCTCCGCACGCGGGACGAGCGCGGCGACGGAGTCGATGACGATCAGGTCGAGGGCGCCGGATCGGACCAGCATGTCGACGATCTCGAGGGCCTGCTCGCCGTTGTCCGGCTGGGACAGGATGAGGTTGTCGATGTCGACGCCGAGCTTCTTGGCGTACTCGGGGTCGAGGGCGTGCTCGGCGTCCACGAAGGCGACCTGGCCGCCGGCCTTCTGCGCGTTGGCGACGGCGTGCAGGGTGAGGGTCGTCTTGCCGGAGGACTCCGGTCCGTAGACCTCCACGACACGGCCGCGCGGCAGTCCGCCGACACCGAGCGCGATGTCGAGGGCGGTCGATCCGGTGGAGATCACCTCGATCGGCTCCTGGACGCGGTCACCCATGCGCATCACGGCGCCCTTGCCGAATTGGCGTTCAATCTGTGCGAGTGCGGCGTCGAGCGCCTTCTCGCGGTCGGTTCCTGCCATGGGTTCCACCCGGTTTGCTTGAGTCGATCGCTTCATGTGAAAGACGCTAACCCCTGCCACTGACAATGGGCCCCGACGTCCCCTCCGGCCTGTGGACAACTCGTCGGCAGGCCCGCGCCGAGCCCGCTGTTCCCAGGGCCGGACTTCCATGAGAATGGATGTTCGATTTTAGTGTCAAGCGCGCCACGCCCGGGCCACACCCCTTGCCCCGCCTGCCCCGTGACCGCTGACCTTGATCAGCCTCATCGAAGGAGAGCGCGCGGCAAGAGGTGACCCACATCACATTGGGCTCCTGTCCTGTCAGCGATCAGGACTCCGTCCCGTTCAAGGCGCACGCCAACGAGACAGGAGCCGAGCCATGCAGCTGCAGCAGATCCGGCCGCCGGCTTTGAGGTACCACGGGAACCACACCCGCCATGGGGTGCTCCGCATGGACAGCGCAGCCGTCGATCGATTCGAGGCCAGCCGGGGCCGGCTGGCCCGCCTCAACGGCGCCTGGGAACAGCACGAACCTGACGCTCCGGTCATCAAGGCATGGTGACCGGAGCCCCGGCTTGTCCTCCTCGACGTGGACCGCGTACCCGGCGTGTGCTGTGACGCTCCGCAGGGACACGCCGATCAGTCAGCCACGGCGAACCCGCCGTACCTGGCGGTCGCGACCGGCTGACACGGGCTGGGGGAGACCCGTCCACAGGTCCCCGCCGCCGTCCGGATCCAGTCGCATCAGGGTGAGCGCCTTCGCCGGGAGCGGTTCCGTCCGCAGGGCGCGCAGGTCCGGGGTGGGTGCGAGGTCCCGTGTCGCCGCCTCCAGGACGGTGCCGAGAGTGGGCGCGTCGCCGGCCAGGGGGCCGAGTGCCCCGGTCACCAGGCTGCCGAGGACCTTGCGGCGGAGCGCGGCCGGGTCGTCGTCGAGGAGCCGGCCGTTCACCGGCGGGGCCGGCACGCCGTGCCGGGCGAGACGGGCGGGGCTGATGCGGATGTCGGCGAGGTCGCGGTAGACGAGGCGCCTCGTCCGGCCCTGGGCATCGACGACGGCGAGCAGGTTCTGGCCGTGCGCCTCCAGGGCCACCCCGAGGTCGAGCAGGTCCAGGCAGGCACCGAGGGCGAGGTGCGCGAACTCCACGACCCGGTCGAGCCGCTCTTCCGGCGCGTGAGGTGCGAGCAGGGCAGGTAGGACGGCGACGGGCACGACCCGTTCCCCGGCCGCCGCGTCCGCGTGGACGTGCGGTGACTCGCGCAGGAGCGCCGCCAGGTCGGCGTCTCCCGCCCCCGCCACCGCGACCGTCCGCGCGATGCGCAGACGCCCGTCGAGACGGCGTACGAGCCGCTCGACGAAGTCGGACGTCGCCACGGCGTGGGTGACCGTGTACGCCGAGATGTCCCGCACGGTCGACGTGAGCCGCGTGCTGAGCGCCGTCTTGACGTGCGTGTCCCCGCCGACGTCGATCGTACGCAGCGACAGCAGGGGGTGCCCGGTCGGACCGGGCCGCAGCGGCAGGCCGGCCAGGACGTGCTCGGCCTGCCAGGGGTGTACGGGGATCAGCACGGCGGCGCCGTCGCGCAGCTCGCGGGGCCATGCCCCCGACACGGCGGCCCCCTCGACCGGGGCCAGGCGCAGGGCGACCAGGGGCCGGTGCTCCGGGGCGTACGCGAGCTGCTCGGCGGCGGAGAAGCCTGGCCGGGAGCGGCAGCCCGGGTGGTACGGATGCCCGTCGGTGTCCGTCTGCTCCCACTCCCACGGGTGGGCCGGCGGGGCCGCTCGCCGAGGAGCCGTGCGCGAGAGGGCCAGCGACGCCACGCTGTGGTCGAGCTCGGCGGCGAACCGGCCGCCTCCTGGCACGGCCAGGGCCGCCACCAGCTCAGCCGGATGGTCGTACCGGACGCCGTCCAGGTCGAGGCCGGTCACCGAGGCCGCCGTCGCCCAGGGATCGGAGGCGGGGCCGTGCAGCCGCCGCCCGTCGTCCAGGCGCAGGGAGACGCCTTCACGGTCGCCCGTACGCGCGGCGATCCAGGGCAGCGGCTCGTGGACGAGACCGCGCCACAGCCGGGTCAGCACCGCGGCCCTGGCGCCGGGGAGTTCCGCGGCGTACGGGGCCGTGAGCCCCGGCCGGATCGCCTCCAGCTCGGCGGCGACGGCCCGCTCCGCGGCAGTTCGGCACATGCGGATGTTCTATCGCGGCCGCGTGCGATCCACACATACTGAGGGCGATGAACGCACTCACGCGGACCGCCGACGCGTTGGCGGTGACGCCCCTGCTCACCTGCCTGCTCCGCGAGGCCGCGGACCCTGCGGGGGACCCGACGGAGGGCGTGGCGGGGGGTGCGGAGGAGGACTTCGCGGAGGGCCAGGCGGCGGGCGTCACGGAGGACCCGGCGACGAACCTGCCGGAGGACCCGGCGGAGGCTCCGGCGACGGACCTGCAGCAGAACCCGGCGAAGGACCCGGCGACGGACCTGCCGGAGGACCCGGCGCAGAACCCAGCGAAGGACCCGGCGACGGACCTGCCGGAGGACCCGGCGCAGAACCCGGCGAAGGACCCGGCGAAGGACCCGGCGACGAACCTGCCGCCGAGCCCAACCCCCGCCACCCCCGCCCACACCGTCCACCGTCTCCGCGGCACCGGTCGCCTCCTACGGGTCCGCCCCGGCCACCGCCCCTCCGGTGCCGAGCTGTGGACGGGGCGCGCCTGGCGGCCCCTGCGCCATGCCGGGCTCGTCGACCTCGCCGTCGAGGAGATGTGCGCCTCCACCGGCCGCCCCAACCCCTCCCTGGCCGCCGAGATGGCCGCCAGCCGTACGGCGGTGAGGGCCATGCTCGCCGCGCGTGCCCGCACGGCGCCGCCCGAGGACCTCTGGCTCCGTTCCGAACAGGCACTGGTCATGGGTCACCCCTGCCATCCCGCTCCCAAGGCGCGTACCTGCGACGGCCCGGCTGCCGCCTGGCTGCGCTACGCGCCCGAGGCGTACGCCCGGTTCCCGCTCGTGCTGCTCGGCGTACGCGACGACGCGGTCGTCGAGGACGGCGACACCGGGGCTCTGGACGCCCTCGGCGAGGCTCCCCCCGGCTACCGTCTGCTGCCCGCCCACCCCTGGCAGCTGGAACTGTCCGAGCGGTCCACGCGCGTGCGTGCCGCGTTCGCCGAGGGCCGCCTCGTCCGGCTGGGCGTCACGCCCCGGCCCGCGCGGCCGACGGCATCCGTGCGCACCCTGCACGTTCCGGGCGACGCCTCCCGGGACGGCGGGGACCTGTTCCTGAAGTTCAGTCTCGACGTCCGGATCACCAACGACGTCCGTCGGATGCGCCGCCACGAACTGCTCCACGTGCGCCGTACGGATCCGCTGGTCAGTGCCGCCTTCGCCGCCATGGACGGCCCGGCGGGCTGGCTCAGCGACCGCGGCTACCGCACGGTGGACGGCCTGTTCGAGACCTGCGCCGTCGTCGTCCGGGACGGCCTCGACCGTCACCTGGCTCCCGGTTCGACCGCCGTGCTCGCCGCCGCGCTCGCCGAGGGCTTTCCCGGCAATCCCCTCGACCGGATCGACGATCCCCGGCCGTGGTGGTCGGCGTATCTGCGGTGTGTCGTGGCGCCCGTCCTCGAGGCGTTCGTCCGCTTCGGCGTCGTCGTGGAGTGCCATCTGCAGAACACGCTGATCGGCGTGGACGCGCGCGGCGTCCCCGTCCAGTCCGTGTTCCGTGACGCGGAGGGCGCCAGGACGATGCCTCCGACGCCCCGCGAGTCCGCCTGGCGCAGACTTGTCTACTGCCTCGTCGTCAACAACCTCTGCGAGATCGCCGGCGCGCTCACCCACCGCTTCCCTGGGTCCGGCCCCGCCCTGTGGGCCCTGGCCCGCGCCGAGTTCGAGCGGGGCGGCCCCATGCCGGTGCTTCCCGACGTCAAGGAGCTGCTCGACTCCCCCACCCTTCCCGGCAAGGCCAACCTGCTCTCCCGCTGGGTCGGCGCGGAGGCGACCGCCCCCCACTACTGCCCCGTGCCCAACCCGCTCGCGGACGGCAGGGCACGGCACCTCCCGTAGTCGGCCCGGGCTCGGACCCCGCTTCGCGTCGGCCCCCGCGGCGAGCCCCCGCCTATCCTTCGACGCATGCCCCTCCCCCTCCGTTCCCCCGGCGGACGTCCGTCCTCGCACGCCGCCGACGTCCTCGTGGCCGGTGTCGTCCTGCTCCTCGTCGCCGTCTGGACGCTCCTCTCCGCGGGGGACGCGAGCGAGCCGGCCGTCCGTACGGTGCTCGGCTGGGGGCTCGTCCTGGTCGGGTGCGGGGCGCTGTACTTCCGGCGGCGGCAGCCGGTCGGGGTCGCCGTCGTGACCCTGCTCGCCTGCGTCGTCTACTACCCGCTGTCCGCCCAGGACGGCCCGCTCATGATCGCCTTCGCGCTCGCGCTGTACACGACCGCGGCCGAGGGCCGGTTCGCCGCCGCCGTCGCTCTCGCCGCCGTCACCCTGCTCGCGGTGGGCGTCGGCGAGGTCCGGCAGCAGCCGGGGCACCGGCAGATCGACGACACGTCGCTCGCGATGCTGGCAGGCTGGCTGATCAGCCTCGTCGCCGTGGGCCGGGCCCAGCGCACCCGGATCGCCTATCTCCACGAGGTGGAGCAGCGGGCGCTCGCCGCCGAGCGGGAGCAGGAGGCCCGCGCCCGGCAGAGCGCCACCGAGGAGCGGCTGCGGATCGCCCGCGAGGTGCACGACGTGCTGGGCCACAGCATCTCGCTGATCAACGTCCAGTCCGGTGCCGCGCTGCACCGGCTCGGCAAGGGCCCCGCCGCCGAGGCCGGGCTCGTCACCGCCACCGAGGCCCTGGAGGCCGTCAAGGCCACCAGCAAGGACGCGCTGCGGGAGCTGCGGGCCACCCTCGGGGTGCTGCGGGGCGCCGACGAGCCCACGCCGACCGCCCCGCCACTCTCCGGTCTCGCACTCGTCGGGGACCTCGCGGGCCGCGCCCGGAGCGCCGGACTCGACGTCCGTACGGAGAGCACGGGCACGCCGGTGGCCCTGCCGCCGTCGGTCGACCTGGCCGCGTACCGGATCGTGCAGGAGTCGCTGACGAACGTGACGCGCCACGCGGGCGCGAGGAGCGTCCGCGTGACCCTCGACTGGGGGCCGGACGCCGTGCGGCTGCGGATCGAGGACGACGGCGAGGGCGCGCCGGAGGGGCGGCACCCGGACCGTGACACCTCCCGGCCGCCGGGCAGTGGCATCCGGGGCATGGCGGAGCGGGCCCGCGCGCTGGGCGGTGAGCTGACGGCCCAGAATGTGGACGGCGGCGGTTTCCTGGTGGACGCCCGGCTGCCGCTGACCGCACCCGCCCTGCCCGAGGGGGACTCCCGATGATCCGTGTCGTGCTCGCCGACGACCAGACCCTGGTCCGGGCCGGCTTCCGGTCGATCCTGTCCGACGAGGAGGACATCGAGGTCGTCGGAGAGGCCGGGGACGGGGAGCGGGCGATCGGGCTCGCCCGCGAGCTGCGCCCGGACGTGGTCCTCATGGACATCCGGATGCCGGTGCTCGACGGCCTCGAAGCGACCCGGCGCATCACCGCGGACGAGCGGCTCGCGGGGGTCCGGGTGGTCGTCCTCACCACGTTCGACGCGGACGACCATGTGTACGGGGCGCTGCACGCGGGTGCGTCGGGTTTCCTCGTGAAGGACACCGAGCCGATGGAACTGCTGCACGCCGTACGGGTGGTGGCGCGCGGCGACGCCCTGATCGCCCCGGCCGTGACCCGCCGTCTGATCGCCGAGTTCGCTGCCAGGGCCGGGCGGCGGCCGGATCCGAGTCCCCGCCTCAACGTGCTCACCGAGCGGGAGCGTGAGGTCCTCGGCCTGGTGGGGGCGGGGCTGTCCAACGACGAGATCGCCGGCCGTCTCGTGCTCTCCCCCGCGACGGCGAAGACCCATGTCAGCCGGATCATGACCAAGCTGGCCGTACGGGACCGGGCGCAGCTGGTGATCCTGGCGTACGAGTCCGGGATGATCACCCCCGGGTGGCTGGCCTGACCCGTAGGGGACCGGAGCCGACCGCCGCAACTCCTGGGGTACGCGCGCGTGGGCCGGCGCAACCGGTGGGGTACGGCCGGTGTCCACCCGGGGGTGACGCGGGGCCGCCGACCGTACGCCGACGCTGTACGGGTGAACCAGGACGTACTCGATCTCGCGCGGCTGCAGTTCGCCCTCACGGCGGGCGGCCACTTCCTCTTCGTCGCCCTGACCCTGGGGCTGGCGACGGTCGTCGCCGTGCTCCAGACGAAGGCCACCCTCGGCCGGAAGCCGCTGGACGCGCGCATGGTGCGTTTCTGGGGTCAGCTGTATGTGATCAACTACGCGGTCGGGATCGTCACGGGCCTCGTGATGGAGTTCCAGTTCGGCATGGCCTGGAGCGGGCTGACGCACGAGGCGGGGAACATCCTCGGTGCCTCGCTCGCCGTCGAGACGATCGTGGCGTTCTTCGTCGAGTCGACCTTCCTCGGCCTGTGGATCTTCGGCTGGAACCGGCTCAACCGCTGGGCGCATCTGGCCGCGATCTGGATCGTCGTCCTGACCGCCTACCTGTCGGCGTACTGGATCCTCGTCTCCAACGGCTTTCTCAACCACCCGGTGGGGTACGGCTCCGAGGACGACGGACTCGTCCTGGACGACCCGCTCGCCGTCCTGGCCAACCCTTCCGCGCTGCTGGCCTTCGGTCACGTCCTGGCCGGGGCGCTGCTCACGGCCGGCTTCTTCATGGCCGGGGTGAGCGCGTACCACCTCTTCCGGCGCAACCCCGAGTGGGAGTTCTTCGGCCGGAGCCTGCGGATCGGGGTGTTCCTCTCGGCGCCCGCGCTGATGGTGACCGCCGTGTTCGGCGGTGTGCAGTTCGCCGTGCTCGACGCCTTCCAGCCGATGAAGTCGGCCGTGTTCAGCGGGCAGGCCGCGGAGATCGCTCGGGTCCAGGCGGAGATGGCGGAGCGTTTCGGTCCGGGTGACTACGTGCCCTCGGAGACGTGGACCCGGGGCGGTGCGCTGCTGATGCTCATCAGCTTCGCCCTGATGATGTACCTGTGCTTCGCCGGGGTGATCCTGGCCTCCTTCCGGAAAGTTGTCTTCCGGTTCCGGTTCTGGCACGTCGTCCTGATGGCGGCCGTGCCGCTGCCGTATCTCGCCATGATCAGCGGCTGGGTCTTCCGGGAGTCCGGACGGCAGCCCTGGGTGGTCTATGGCCTGCTGAAGACGGAGGACGCGGTCTCGGACCTCTCCGTCGGGACCATGCGCCTCTCCCTCACCGTCTTCACCACGGTCTTCGTCCTGCTCGCCGTCCTCAACGCCTGGCTCCTCACCCGGCACGCCCGCCGCGGACCCGTCGAGTCGGGCCTCGGCCACGACGAGCGCCCCGCCGACGGGGAGGAGGACGACACACCCGACCCGGCCGCCGCGCTGCCCGTTCACCGCTACTGAACCCCTGGCATCAGCCCCCGCACCCCCACCGAACCCCCGGCATCCGGCCCGCGCGCCGCCCGAGGAAAGCCCGAAAGCCCGAGGAGCCCCCGTGGAGACCCTGGCCATCGTCCTGCTCGCCTTCTTCGCGGCGGGCTGGTTCGTCCTCGCCGGAGCGGACATCGGCACCGGCATGCTCACGCCCTGGCTCGGCCGGAGCGACCGGGAGCGCAGACTCGTCCTCGCCTCCTTCGCCCCCTTCTTCCTGGGCAACGAGGTCTGGCTCGTCGCCACCGTCGGGGTCCTGGTCGGCTGCTTCCCCGCCCTCGAAGGAGACCTGCTGAGCGGCCAGTTCCCGGTCCTCGTGGCCCTGCTGACCGGCTGGATCGTCAGGGACGCGGGCCTGTGGTCACGCGGCCGTGGCCCCGGTCCACGCTGGCGCGCGGCCTGCGACGGCGCCGTGACGTGCGGGAGCTGGGCCGTCGCGCTCTCCTGGGGGTGGCTGCTCGCCGCCCTCCTGACCGGGCGTCCTTACGACCCGGCGACCGGCCCCACGGGCGTCCTCACCGCACTCGCCGTGGCCGCCCTGTTCTCCGCGCACGGGCTGGGCTTCGCCACGCTGCGGCTCACGGGACTGCCGTACGAGCGTGCTCGCCGGCTCGTCGGACACGCCGGGCGCCCGTGGCAGCCCTTCGCCCTCACCGCCGTCCTGATGGGCGGGCTGCCGCTCTGGGCGGGGACCGCGCTCCCGCTGGCCGAACGGGCGGCCGCACCGGGCACGCTCGGTCTGCTCGTGCCCGCCCTGCTGTGCGTCACCCCGCTGCTCGTCGCCGTCCAGGCGTGGATCTGGCACGCCTTCCGGCACCGGGTGACCCGGCCTTCCTACCTCTGAGCACCGCCGGGGCCGTCCGAGGGACGCTGCTCGGAACGACGCCGCTCCTCCAGGGCCGCGGCTTCCTTCTTGTGGTGCAGGGCCTTCTGCAACCGGGCCACCACCGCCTCGCCGTACCTGCGGTGGCCGTGGACGCGCGGGTCGTCCGTCACGTCGTACCGCTTCACATAGGCGCCGAGGAAGGCCTGGAGCGTGGCGACGGCCGGGATGGCGATCAGCGCGCCGACGGCGCCGAGCAGCGCCGTCCCCGCGATGACCGAGCCGAAGGCCACCGCCGGGTGGATGTCCACCGTCTTGGAGGTGAGCTTCGGCTGGAGCACGTAGTTCTCGAACTGCTGGTAGACCACGACGAAACAGAGCACCCACAGCGCGTACCAGGGGTTCACGGTGAAGGCGATCAGCATCGGCAGCGCGCCGGCCAGATAGGTGCCGATCGTCGGGATGAACTGCGAGACCAGGCCGACCCACACCGCGAGCGCGGGCGCGTACGGCACGTCCAGGATCTCGAAGAGCACGAAGTGCGCCGTGCCGGAGATGAGGGCCATGAGGCCGCGCGAGTAGAGATAGCCGCCGGTCTTGTCGACAGCGATCTCCCAGGCCCGCAGCACCTCGGTCTGCCGGGCGGGCGGCAGGACGGAACAGAGCGCGCGCCGCAGCCGGGGCCCGTCGGCCGCGAAGTAGAACGAGAAGAGGAAGATCGTCAGGAGCCGGAACAGTCCGCCGAGGACGGTGGCGGAGACGTCGAGCACACCGGCCGCGCTGTTCTGCACGTACTTCTGGAGCCAGTCGGAGCTCAGGAGGCTGTCCTGGACCTCGACCCGCGACAGGTCCGTGTGGAAAACCTGGTTGATCCACTTGATCAGCGAGTCGAGGTACTTGGGGAAGTTCTCGACCATGTCCACGATCTGGCCGGCGAGCATCGACCCCAGCAGGACGACGAAGCCGACGCTGAAGACCAGGACCGCGAGGAAGACGAGGAAGGTGGCGAGGCCGCGGCGCATCCCGCGCGCCGCCATCCGCCCGACCGCCGGTTCGATGGCGAGGGCGAGGAAGAAGGCCAGCAGGATGTTGACCAGGAGGCCGACGAGCTGGTGGAACGCCCACTCGCCCAGCTGGAAACAGGCGTAGAGGGCGAGGGCGAGGACGAGCGCGCGGGGCAGCCAGCGCGGCATCCTGGCGGCCGGCTCCACCGTGGCGGCGGGCACGGACGCCGGGCCTCCGCCGTCGCCGCCGTCACCTCTGGAGGCCGAGGCCGTGGAAGGGGCCGAGGCGGTGGGGACGGTCGGTGCGGTCGAAGCCGTCAGGTCGGTCGGGTCGGTCTCGTCAGTCGGGGCCACCCCGCCAGTCTCGCGCACCGCACGGACAATCCCCCCGGGACCCCGCACTTCCCCGCCGCGAACCGGCCGCCCGCCCCGCCCTCGTCACTCGTCCCCTCGCCACAGCCGCCCGCTCGTCCGCGGGCCACCGCGCGTCGGTCAGCGCTTGTCGGCCGGCACGTCGACGGCCGCGCAGACGGCCCGCCACACGTCCTTCGCCTCCCAGCCGGCGTCCAGCGCCTCACGCACCGTCCGGCCCCCGAGCTCCGCCATCACATGGTCCCGCGCGAAGGACTCGGCGTAGGACGCACCGAAGTGGTCCGCCATCCGCTCCCAGAAAATCGTCAACCGCATGAACCCAGTATCCCGCTCCCAAGAGTGCAGCCCGCTCCGTAGGCCTTGTCACGGCGCCGTTGCGCCCTACGGTCGGAACATGGCCGAAGAACCCCTCCCCTCCGCGCCCGCGACCCCCCTGGCCCGCGCCGAGCATTTCGTCTGGCTGACGGCCCGTGTCCTCGAACAGCGCAGGTTCGCCTACCACTTCCTGCGCGGTGGCGCGGATCAGGTGGAGACGGCCCTCGCCGCGTACCTCAACGAGGACGGCGGCTACGGGCACGCGCTCGAACCCGATCTGCGCGGTCCGGTCAGCCAGCCCCTGCACACCGCGCACGCGCTGCGGGTCCTGGACTCCATCGGCCGCTGCGGCGGACTGCGCGTGGAGCGGATCTGCCGTTACCTCACCGAGGTGTCCACCCACGAGGGCGCGCTCCCGGCGATCCACCCGTCGCAGCGCGCCTACCCGTCCGCGCCGTTCGTCCCGGTCGTCGACCTCCCGCCGAGCGCGCTGCTCTCGACCGGACCCGTCGTCGGGCTGCTGCACCGCAACCAGGTGTGGCACGCGTGGCTGTTCCGGGCCACCGAGTTCTGCTGGTCGGCCGTGGAGTCGCTGGAGAAGTCCCACCCGTACGAGATCGAGGCCGCCGTCGCCTTCCTCGACGGGGCCCCGGACCGCTCGCGCGCGGAGGCGGCCGCCGACCGCCTCGGACGCCTGGTCCGCGAACAGCGGCTCGCCGTCCTGGACCCCGACCGGCAGGAGGACTACCCCCTGGCCGACGGCTACGCGCCCGGCGAGCACCACTTCCCGCACGACTACGCGCGCGTGCCGGACTCGCTGGCCGCCCGCTGGTTCACGGAGGAGGAGATGGCCCGTTCCCTGGACCGGCTCGCCGCCGACCAGGAGGAGGACGGCGGCTGGCCGATTCGCTGGCGTGCCTGGGCCCCCGGCTCGGCCCTGGAGTGGCGGCCCGTCGTCACCGTCGAGGCCCTGCGCACCCTGCGCGCCCACGGCCGACGCGTCGGCTGACCGCTTGCCCCGGCCGCCGCCGTGGCCCCGGCTGCGGTCACCAGCCCAGGGCCCGTACGCCCGCGGTGACGGCGACCGCGGCGCCCACGACGACCAGGAACGGGGCCCGCAGGACGAGGGCGACGGCTGCCGCGGCGAGTCCGGCGGCACGGGCGTCCAGGAGGACGGTGCTGCCCGCGCCGAACGTCTGCTGGGCGGTCAGCGCGGCGAGCAGCGCCACCGGCAGCAGGGCGGCGAGCCGCTGGACGAGGGGCCGTTCGAGGGCTCCGGCGGGGACGAGCAGTCCGACCAGTTTGACCAGGTAGCACCCGGCGGCGGTCAGAGCGATCGCGATCCAGACGTTCATCGGGGGTCCTTCTCTCGTGCACGTGCAACCGATGCCGTGCGGCGGCCATGCGCCCAGAGCACCGCGGGAGCGGCGAGGGCGGCGGCGAGGACCGGGATCCCCGCGGGCAGCACGGGCAGCAGCCCGAGGCCGAGGAGGACGGCGATCGCGGCGGTGGCCCGCTCGGTCGCGGACTTCAGCATGGGGGCGAGCAGGGCGAGGAAGACGGCGGGACCGGCCGCGTCGAGCCCCCAGGCCGCGGTGTCGCCGATCGCCTCGGCGCCGAGGGCCCCGAGCAGCGTCGTCGCGTTCCACAGGACGTACAGCGTGAGTCCGGTGACGGTGAAACCGAGGCGTGCGGCCCGTCGGGACGGCTGGGCGAGGGCGACCGCCGCGGTCTCGTCGATCACCCAGTGGGCGGCGAAGGGCCTGAAGGCTTTCGGTACGGCGAGGAGTTGGGAGAGCCGTAGTCCGTAGAAGGCGTTACGGGTGCCCAAGAAGAAGGCGCCGGCGGCGGCCGTGAAGGGGTTGCCGCCCGCGGCAAGCGCTCCGACCAGGGCGAACTGCGAGGCGCCCGTGAACACCAGCAGGCTGAGCACACAGGTCTGGAGGACGGTGAGGCCCGAGCCCGCCGAGGTCACGCCGAAGGCGAAGCCGGAGAGCCCGACGGCGACGCCGACACCGAGGGCGTCGCGGACGACGGCCGCGTCGGGTCTGGCCGGTGCGCCGTCGCGTATGACGGGGGGTGCTGTCTGTTCTGCCACGTCAGGGACGTTACGGCGGCATCGTCGGCCCGGTCTTGTACGTTCTTGCGGCGGAGCCGGGGGCGGTCCCGCCGCCGCCGGAGCGGGGTGTCCTTCCGCCGCCACGCGCGCGTTGGTACGCCCCCGGTGGCACCCCGACGCTGCGTGTGAAGTGCCGGTTGAGGTGCGACTGGTCGGTGAAGCCGACGGCTGCCGCGGCTGCCGCCGGGGGCGTACCGGAGTCCAGGAGCTGCCTGGCCCTGCGCACGCGCGCGTCGGTGAGCCAGGTGTGCGGCGGCATCCCGTACGCGTCCCTGAAGGCCCGCAGGAGGGCGAACGGACTGGTGCCGAGCTCGCCGGCGAGCCGCTCCAGCGTCGGCGGTTCGACCATGCGGTCCTCCAGGACGGCACGCGCGCGTGCCGCGTTCCGGGCGCCCGCCGAGAGCGCCGGGAGCGGTGTGACGAGTCCGCCGTGGCTGCGCAGCATGCGGGCCGTGACGAGCCGGAGCAGGCTGTCGGCCGCGAGCGCGTTGCCCTCCTCGGCGGCCCGGTGGACGCCGACGACGAGCCGGGCGGCGTACGGGTCGTCGACGACGGGCGTGGTGAAGCCGACCGAGCCGCGCAGGGCGAGGGTGTCGGCGGCGATGGACCGGACGATCTCCGCGTCGGGGTAGATCGTCCGGTACGTCCAGCCCTCGGGCACGCCCGCGTGCCCGGTGTGCGGGGTGTCGGGGTTGACCAGGGCGATCTGCCCGGGGCCCGCGTGCACGAGTTCGTCCCGGTAGTGGAAGGCCTCGACGCCTTCGGTGATCGCGGCGAAGACGAAGGTCTCGTGGGTGTGCCGGGCGAAGGCCTTGCGGATGTATCGGGCGTGCAGCAGATCGACCCCGGGCAGCTCGGCGTACTGCCAGTACCGTGCCCGCTCCCCGCTCGCCATGCCTCCATTCTGCGACAGGGCCCGTGGCTCCGCCGCAGCCGGACCGGGCACGGGACCGGCAGGGCCGGTGGCCGGACCGGGCACGCTGCCGACAGGCGCCCGCGCCGCCGCCGGACCGGTTTCTTCCCAGGTCCGGGCGGTTGTCAGTGGCCGGGTGCACGATGGGGGGCATGGTCAGGTCCGCGCTCGACTCCTTCTCCCCCGCGACCCGTGCTTGGTTCACCGGGGCCTTCTCCGCGCCCACTGCGGCGCAGGAGGGCGCCTGGCAGGCCATCGGCGCCGGCTCCGACGTGCTCGTCGTCGCTCCGACCGGCTCCGGCAAGACGCTGGCCGCCTTCCTCGCCTCCCTGGACCGGCTGGCCTCATCGCCTCCGCCGGCAGAGCCGAAGAAGCGCTGCCGCGTGCTGTACGTGTCGCCGCTGAAGGCGCTCGCCGTGGACGTCGAGCGGAACCTGCGCTCGCCGCTGACCGGAATCCGGCAGGAGTCGGTCCGGCTCGGGCAGCCCGAGCCGGACGTGCGGGTCGGCATCAGGTCGGGTGACACCCCGCCCGCCGAGCGCCGCTCGCTCGCGACCCGGCCGCCGGACATCCTGATCACCACACCCGAGTCGTTGTTCCTGATGCTGACCTCCGCCGCCCGTGAGGCCCTCGCGGGTGTGGAGACGGTCATCCTGGACGAGGTCCACGCGGTCGCGGGCACGAAGCGGGGCGCGCACCTGGCCCTGTCCCTGGAGCGGCTCGACCAGCTGCTGCCCCGCCCCGCGCGCAGGATCGGCCTGTCGGCCACGGTCCGCCCGGTGGACGAGGTGGCCCGCTATCTGTCGCCGGGGCGCGCGGTCGAGATCGTCCAGCCGCCGTCGGGGAAGGAGTTCGACCTCTCCGTCGTCGTCCCCGTGGAGGACATGGGCGAGCTGGGTGGCTCCCCCGCCTCCGAGGGCAAGGACGGCGGTGACAAGCCGTCGATCTGGCCGCATGTCGAGGAGCGGATCGCCGATCTGGTCCAGGCCCACCGTTCCACGATCGTCTTCGCCAACTCCCGCCGTCTCGCCGAGCGCCTGTGCAACCGGCTCAACGAGATCGCGTACGAGCGGGCGACCGGCGAGCCCCTTCCGGACACGGTCTCCCCGGCCGAGATCATGGCGCAGTCGGGGGCGGCGCAGGGCGCACCCGCGCTGCTCGCCCGCGCCCACCACGGCTCGGTGTCGAAGGAGCAGCGCGCGCAGGTGGAGGAGGACCTGAAGGCGGGCCGGCTGCCCGCCGTGGTGGCGACCTCAAGCCTGGAGCTGGGCATCGACATGGGCGCGGTCGACCTGGTCGTGCAGGTGGAGTCGCCCCCGTCGGTGGCCTCGGGACTGCAGCGCGTCGGCCGCGCCGGCCACCAGGTGGGCGCGGTGTCGACCGGCGTGGTCTTCCCCAAGTACCGGGGCGATCTGGTGCAGGCGGCCGTGGTCACCGAGCGGATGCGTTCGGGTGACATCGAGTCGATGCGGATCCCCACCAATCCGCTGGACGTCCTAGCGCAGCAGCTCGTCGCGATCGTCGCGCTCGACACGTGGCAGGTGGACGACCTCCTCGCCCTGGTGCGCCGGGCGGCGCCGTTCTCGTCGCTGCCCGACTCGGCGTTCACGGCCGTGCTCGACATGCTCGCGGGCCGCTACCCGTCGGACGCGTTCGCCGAGCTGCGCCCCCGCGTGGTCTGGGACCGGGTCGCCGGGACGATCACGGGACGGCCGGGCGCGCAGCGGCTCGCCGTCACCTCGGGCGGCACGATCCCCGACCGCGGTCTGTTCGGCGTGTTCCTCGCGGGCTCGGACCCCAAGAAGGGCGGCGGCCGGGTCGGCGAGCTCGACGAGGAGATGGTGTACGAGTCGCGGGTCGGCGACGTGTTCACCCTGGGCACGACCTCCTGGCGGATCGAGGACATCACCCGGGACCGGGTCCTCGTCTCCCCCGCGCCGGGCGTGCCGGGCAGGCTGCCGTTCTGGAAGGGCGACCAGCTGGGCCGTCCGCTGGAGCTGGGCCGGGCGCTCGGCGCCTTCCTCCGCGAGGTCGGAGCCCTCGCGGACGACGACGCCCGGCAGCGGCTGCGGGCCGCGGGCCTGGACGCCTGGGCGGCGGACAACGTCATGGCGTACCTCAAGGAGCAGCGCGAGGCCTGCGGACACGTGCCGGACGACCGTACGATCCTCGTCGAGCGCTTCCGGGACGAGCTCGGGGACTGGCGGGTCGTCATCCACTCCCCCTTCGGCGCGCAGGTGCACGCCCCGTGGGCGCTGGCGCTCGGCGCCCGGCTCGCCGAGCGGTACGGCATGGACGCGCAGGTGATGCACGCGGACGACGGCATCGTGCTACGGCTCCCGGACGCCGACCTGATGGGCCTGGACATGGGCCTGGACCTCCTCGACCACGAGCCGGTCGACCCCGGCCGCCGTTCCGACACGACCCACGACGCCGACAAGGCGCCGGTGGGGGCGGCCGACGCCCTCTTCGACAAGGGCGAGATCGAGCAGATCGTCACCGACCAGGTCGGTGGATCCGCGCTGTTCGCGTCCCGCTTCCGCGAGTGCGCCGCCCGCGCCCTGCTGCTGCCCAAGCGGAACCCGGGCAAGCGCACCCCGCTCTGGCAGCAGCGGCAGCGCGCGGCTCAGCTCCTCCAGGTCGCGAGCGAGTTCGGCTCGTTCCCGATCGTCCTCGAGGCGGTCCGCGAGTGCCTCCAGGACGTCTTCGACCTCCCGGGTCTGAAAGAGCTGATGGGGGACATCGAGGCCCGCCGGGTCCGCCTGGTCGAGATCACGACCCCCGAACCGTCCCCCTTCGCCCGCTCCCTGCTCTTCGGCTACGTCGCGCAGTTCCTGTACGAGGGCGACTCCCCGCTCGCCGAGCGGCGGGCGGCCGCACTGTCCCTGGACTCCCGGCTGCTGGCGGAGCTGCTGGGCCAGGCGGAGTTGCGCGAGCTCCTCGACCCGGACGTCCTGACCGAGCTGGAGCGGGAGCTCCAGTGGTTGACGGAGGACAGGCGGATCAAGGACGTGGAGGGCGTCGCCGACCTGCTGCGGGTCCTGGGCCCGCTCACGGACGCCGAGCTGGTCGAGCGGGGCGCCGAGACGGGCTGGGCGCCCGACCTCGGGACGGCGCGCCGCGCGATCCGGGTGCGGGTCGGGGGCCGGGAGCACTGGGCCGCGATCGAGGACGCCGGCCGGCTGCGGGACGCTCTGGGCACGGCTCTGCCGGTCGGCGTGCCGGAGGCGTTCACCGAGCCGGTCAAGGACCCGCTGGGGGACCTTCTCGCGCGGTTCGCGCGCACGCACGGCCCGTTCACCTCCTCCCAGGCCGCCGCCCGCTTCGGTCTGGGCGCGGCCGTCACCGACGGCGCCCTCCAGCGGCTGGCCGCCTCGGGCCGCGTCGTCCAGGGCGAGTTCCACCCCTCCGGCATCGGCCAGGAGTGGTGTGACGCCACCATCCTGCGCCGGTTGCGCCGCCGCTCCCTGGCGGCGCTGCGCCACGAGCTGGAGCCGGTGCCCCCGGCGGCGCTCGCCACCTTCCTGCCGCAGTGGCAGCACCTGGGGAGCAACAGCCTGCGCGGTATCGACGGCCTGGCCCGTGCGATCGAGCAGCTCCAGGGCGCGCCCGTCCCCGCGTCGGCCCTGGAGAAGCTGATCCTGCCGTCCCGGGTCAGGGACTTCGCCCCGGGGCTCCTCGACGAGCTGACGACGACCGGCGAGGTGGTCTGGGCGGGAGCCGGGTCGCTGCCCGGCAAGGACGGCTGGGTCTCGCTGTACCTCGCGGACGCCGCGCCGCTGCTCCTCCCGGCGCCGCATCCACTGGAGCTGTCCGCGCTGCACGAGTCGGTGCTCACAAGCCTCTCCGGCGGGTACGGCCTGTTCTTCCGCCAGATCGCCGACCAGGTCCGGGCCACGACCCACCCGGCCGCGACCGACTCGCAGCTCGCCGACGCCGTCTGGGACCTGGCCTGGTCGGGTCGGCTCACCAACGACACCCTGGCGCCGCTGCGCGCGCTGCTCGGCTCGGGGCGTACGGCGGGGTCCACCGCCCACCGCGCGCGGCGCACGGTCCCGCGCGGCCGGTACGGCACGCTGACGGCGGCCGCCCGGACCGCCTCCCGGTCGGGGCCGCCCACGGTCTCGGGCCGCTGGGCGCTGCTGCCGCCGTTGGAGCCGGAGCCGACCCATCGTGCGCACGCCCTGGCGCGCACCCTCCTGGACCGGCACGGGGTGGTCACCCGGGGCGCGGTGGCCGCCGAGGGCGTGGAGGGCGGTTTCTCCGCCACGTACCGGATCCTGGCCGCCTTCGAGGACAGCGGTCAGGCCCGGCGTGGCTATGTCGTGGAGGGTCTCGGCGCGGCCCAGTTCGCCATGGACGGCGCGGTGGACCGGCTGCGGGCGGCGGCGACCGCCCGGGACCGGGGTGTGGAGGCGGCGACGGGCCCGCGCGCGCTGGTTCTCGCCGCGGCCGATCCGGCGAGCGCGTACGGGGCGGCCCTGTCCTGGCCCGAGCCCCCGACCGGCGCCGGGCACAAGCCGGGGCGCAAGGCGGGCGCGCTGGTGGTCCTGGTCGACGGCGAGCTGACGCTCTACATGGAGCGCGGCGGCAAGACGCTGCTCTGCTGGCCGACCGAGCCGGACGACCCGGCCCTCACGGCGGCGGCCGAGGCCCTGGCCGCGTCGGCCCGCGCGGGCACCCTGGGCACGGTCACGGTGGAACGGATCAACGGCGCGACGTCCCTGACCTCACCCCTGTCCCGCGCCCTGGAATCAGCCGGCTTCCTCGCCACCCCGAGAGGCCTCCGTCTCCGCGCCTGACCTCGGTGCGACCCCCGCCCGGCCGCCACCACCCCCAGCCGGTCACCCGTCCCCCTCCCCCTCCGCACGACATCCACCCCGCAAGAAGCCGCCCGCAGCCGCACCACCTCCGACACCCGGCAGACTGGACCCGTGCCCGAAGGAGACACCATCTGGCAGGCCGCCCATCGCCTGCACACCGCCCTGGCGGGTCGAGTGCTGACCCGCTCGGACCTCCGCGTGCCCCGGTTCGCCACCGCCGACCTCACCGGCCGGTCCCTGCTCGACGTCACCTCCCGCGGCAAGCACCTGCTCGCCCGCGTCGAGGGTGGTCTCACCCTCCACTCCCATCTGCGGATGGACGGCGCGTGGCGGGTGTACGCCACGGGAGAGCGGCCGCGCGGCGGCCCCGACCACCAGATCCGGGCGATCCTGGGGAACGCGGAGTCCACCGCGTACGGCTATCGGCTCCCGATCCTCGAACTGATCCGTACCGCTGAGGAGTCCCACGTGGTGGGGCATCTCGGCCCGGATCTGCTCGGCCCCGACTGGGACCCGGACGAGGCCGTGCGCCGACTGGTCGCCGACCCCGCCAGGACGCTCGGCGAGGCCCTGCTCGACCAGCGGAACCTGGCCGGCATCGGCAATGTGTACAAGTCGGAGCTGGCCTTCCTCGCCGGTGTCACCCCCTGGCTGCCGGTGGGCGAACTGGAGCCCGGGGTCCCGGCCCGCCTCGTCGCGACCGCCCATCGCCTTCTGGAGGCGAACAAGGAGCGCCCCGACCGTCGCACGACCACGGCTCGTCACCCCGGCACCCATCTGCACGTCTACGGCCGAGGGGGGCGCCCCTGCTTGCGCTGCGGCGCCCCGATCCGCAAGGCGGAACTGGGCGACCGGGTCACGTACTGGTGCCCGGGCTGCCAGCGCGGCCCCGACAGCACGACGGGCCCCACCGGTTGAGCGCCCACGACACTTGATGATTCGTCAGATCGATCAGATCGGCCGGCACGGCACTGCCCAGGACGTCGCGCTCGCGCTTCTGCACCGTGCGGCCGACGCCTCCGCGTTCATGACAGGCGAGAGCCTGCGCCCCAACGGCGGCGCCGCGACGCCCTGGTGATCCGCCGGACCAGGGCGCCCGGCCGACCGGAAGAGGCGGCCACGTGCACCGGCAACAGGCTCAGGCCCCAACCGCCCGCGGCCACCACGCCCTCGATCGGCCCGGCCTCCCCCGGTACCAGCACCAGCCGCAGCACCGCCCACCACCAGAGCCCTCCGGCCGCCAGCCCGATCGCGACCAGCGCGAGCGTCGCCTGCGCTACCCGTCGCCGTACCATGGCCGCCTCCTGCCGCCGACGCTAGACCGGCAGGATCACCCTGCGGGAGGGCGCACCGATGCCAGAACCGGCGCACTCCATACGTATCGCCACCACGGGCGCCGCCACGACCGAGAACGCCGCCGAGGGCAGCTCCCCGATCGGCGCGTCCACGACGGGCGGCGACCCGAACGCCGCCGTCACCACCGGACCCGTCACCGTCCCGTCCCTACACGCTCTCGGCCTGGAACATCCACGCGTGCTTCTCGAGCTCGCCCGTCAGAGTGATCAGGATGTCCTGGCTGACCGGGTCGGGGTCGCCGGTCGCGTCGACGCGTTCCCGCATCCGGGTGATGACGGCGCCCAGCGCGGCGACGAGGATCTGCACCGCCTCCTCGTCCTTGATCCAGCCCTCCGGCACCGTGCCGATCGCGCTGGAGGACGCCACGGTCGCCGAGCGTCCGTCCGGGCTCACACCGAGGGCGGAAGCACGCTCGGCCACGGTGTCGGAGTGCAGCCGGGCGGTGTCGACCACCTCGTCCAGCTGGAGGTGGACGGAACGGAAACGCGGTCCGACGACGTTCCAGTGCACCTGCTTGGCGACCAGGGCAAGGTCGACCAGGTCGACCAGCGCCCCCTGGAGCGCGTTACCGACCGTCTTGAGGTCGGCGTCGGACAGCGGGCTCTTCACGACAGACATTGCGAATCTCCAACCAGTCGAACGTTCCCCCACCATGGCACGCATCACCGGAACCCGGCATCTCAAACAATTCGCCCCGCACGGTGGGAGAACACAGAGAGAAGCCCCGGTCAGCACCCCTGAGGGGTACCGACCGGGGCTTCTCCCCGTTCCGGTTCAGGCAGCGACGACGTCGACCGCTTCCGCGGGCGCCTTGATGGTCACCCGCTCGGTGGGCACACCCGCCACCGACGTCACCGACACCGAATTGAGCCTCGGGCGTACCGGCGTCGGCACCGGTTCGCTCGCCGCCGCCGACTCGGCCAGTTCGGCCAGTGACAGCTCGTCGCTCACTTCGCGCATGAGCTCGGACATCCGTACGTCCAACGCGTCGCAGATCGCGGAGAGCAGCTCGGAGGAAGCCTCCTTCTGCCCCCGCTCCACCTCGGAGAGATAGCCGAGCGAGACTCGGGCGGACGAGGAGACTTCGCGCAGAGTACGGCCCTGACGCTGGCGCTGCCGACGCAGCACGTCACCCAACAGGCGACGGAGCAGAATCATCGGTGGCTCCCTCCTCGGACCGCGTAGCCGCATCCTTCACGCCCCACCGTACCGCCTCGCGCCGCGGCCGTGCGGGGAGCGATGTCGTGTTCACTCAGGGCTGCAAACATCAAATCCCCCCGTTGTGTTCCGTATCCTGTGCCCGCGCATTTCCCGAGAGTTCCTCATGGAGCAGTTCCAGGACGGTCCGCACGCTCTCTCTACGGATGTCCGCCCGGCCGCCGTTCAACCTCAACGAGACCACTTTCCCGGCGTGGGCGCCGGTCGCCGCCGGTCCCGCGACCGCCACGTAGACGGTGCCGACGGCCTGTCCGTCCTGCGGGTCCGGCCCCGCGACCCCGGTCGTGGAGACGCCCCAGTCGGCGCCGAGCCGGTCCCGTACACCCGCCGCCATCTGCAGCGCGACCTCGGGGTCCACCGCGCCGCGCTCCGCGAGCAGACCCTCGTCGACCCCGAGCAGTTGGTGCTTGAGGGGCGTCGCGTAGGCGGTGACGGACCCCCGGAAGGCCGCAGACGCCCCGGGCACCCCGGTGAGCTCCGCGGCCACCAGACCACCCGTGAGCGACTCCGCGGCGGCCAGCGTGTGACCTCGCTCCGCGAGCAGCGCCAGCACCCGGGCGGCCACGGTCATCGTGTCGCCGCCTCCGACCGCGCGGCCGTCCGCTCCGCGGCGAGCCCCAGGCGTCGCAGCACGACCGCCTGCCGTACGTAGTCCAGACCCGTGAGGACGGTCAGCACGACGGCCACCGTCATCACCCAGAAGCGCAGGGTCGCCAGCGGCCCGGTGAGCATCAGCACGTACATGCCGACCGCCGTTCCCTGGGCGAGCGTCTTGATCTTGCCGCCGCGGCTGGCCGGAATGATCCCGTGGCGGATCACCCAGAACCGCAGCAGGGTGATCCCCAGCTCCCGGGCCAGGATGACCCCGGTCACCCACCAGGGCAGGTCCCCGAGGGTGGAAAGGGAGATCAGTCCGGCCGCCATGATCGCCTTGTCGGCGATCGGGTCGGCGATCTTCCCGAAGTCCGTGACCAGGTTGTACGCACGGGCGAGGTGCCCGTCGAAGACGTCCGTGATCATGGCGACGGCGAACGCCGCCCACGCCCACGCGCGCCACGCGGGGTCGTGCCCGCCGTCCTGGAGGAGCAGCAGCACGAAGGCCGGCACGAGCACGAGCCGGATCATGGTCAGGATGTTGGCGATGTTCCACAGGCTGGCCTGGTTGACGGCCGCCGAGCCCAGCTTGCCGCGGGGCGCCGGCCTACCGGTCCCGCCCGTCGCGGATGCCGGGACTCCGGTCATCTGGCTGCCTCCTCGAAAAGACACTCGGCCACCAGGTCGACGCCTTCCGTGCCGACGACCTTCGCCCTGACCATACGGCCCGGGGCCAGGTCCGGGCGCCCGCCGTCGGCCGTGGTGAGGACCACCTGTCCGTCGGTCTCGGGGGCCTGGTGGGCGGCACGACCGATCACGCCGTCCTCCTCGTCGACGGACTCGACCAGTACCTCAAGGGTCTCTCCGATCCGCTCCTCCGCACGCTGGGCGGTGAGCTCCTCGGCGAGACGGGAGAGCTGGGCGAGCCGCTTGTCGACGACGTCCTGGTCGAGCTTGTGCTCGTACGTGGCCGCTTCGGTGCCGTCCTCGTCGGAGTAGCCGAAGACGCCAATGGCGTCGAGCCGCGCGTGGGTGATGAAGCGTTCCAGCTCGGCGAAGTCGGCCTCGGTCTCGCCGGGGAAGCCGACGATGAAGTTGGAGCGGGCGCCGGCCGTGGGCGCCTTGGAGCGGATGGTCTCCAGGAGCTCCAGGAAGCGGTCGGTGTCACCGAAGCGGCGCATGGCCCGCAGCACGTCCGGGGCACTGTGCTGGAAGGACAGGTCGAAGTAGGGCACGACCTTATCGGTCGAGGTGAGGACGTCGATCAGACCGGGCCGCATCTCGGCGGGCTGGAGGTAGCTCACACGGACGCGCTCGATGCCGTCCACCGCGGCCAGCTCGGGCAGCAGCCCCTCCAGGAGCCGGATGTCCCCGAGGTCCTTGCCGTAGGAGGTGTTGTTCTCGGAGACCAGCATGATCTCCTTCACGCCCTGCTCGGCAAGCCAGCGCGTCTCGTTCAGCACGTCCGAAGGACGGCGCGAGACGAAGGAGCCGCGGAAGGAGGGGATGGCGCAGAAGGTGCAGCGGCGGTCGCAGCCGGAGGCGAGCTTCACGGAGGCGACGGGGCTGGCGTCCAGGCGGCGCCGGAGCGGCGCGCGCGGCCCCGAGGCGGGCGCGACCCCCTCGGGCAGGTCGGAGGGGGCGTCGACGGGCGCTACGGCGGCGACACCGTGTCCGGGGAGGGCCACGTCGGCGGCGGCCTCCTGGCGCTCCACGGGCGACAGCGGCAGCAGCTTGCGCCGGTCACGCGGGGTGTGGGCCTCGACACTGCCACCGCTGAGGATGGTCTGGAGCCGGTTGGAGATGTCGGAGTAGTCGTCGAAGCCGAGGACTCCGTCGGCTTCGGGCAGGGCCTCCGCGAGCTCCTTGCCGTACCGCTCGGCCATACAGCCGACGGCGACCACGGCCTGGGTCCTGCCGTGGTCCTTCAGGTCATTGGCTTCGAGCAGGGCGTCGACGGAGTCCTTCTTCGCGGCCTCGACGAATCCGCAGGTGTTGACGACGGCGACGTCCGCGTCCTCGGCGTTCTCGACGAGCTCCCAGCCGTCCGCTGCCAAGCGGCCTGCGAGCTCCTCCGAGTCCACCTCGTTACGGGCGCAGCCAAGAGTGACAAGGGCGACGGTACGGCGTTCGGGCATGGACTCAAGACTACTTCGTCCCGGCTGTTCCCCCGTCGCGCAGGGTTCACCTGCGCGACAAGGTCACATCCGGGGTGGCCGCACGGGGCTCAGCCGGCCTCGGGGTCGCCCTTGGTGTACGTGAGCCGCTCCACCTGGCCGGATTCGAACTTGTCCTGGAGCTTCTTGCCGTTCACGTGGAGCTCGATCGCTCCGGCGTTGCCGAGGACCAGGTCGATGCGCTCGTCGTCCTGGAAGGTCTTGGACTCGCCTTCCAGGAGGAGGCCGTCGAAGAGCAGCTTGCCGTCGTGGCCCTTGGCCGAGATCCAGCTCTTGGCGTCGACGGCGGAGAGCTTGACCGTGACCTTGTCCCGGGGGACCGCGGCGATCGCGCTCTCGGTGGGCTTGGGTGCGGGCTTGACCGGCTTCGGCTTGGCGGCGGCCGTGGCCTTCTCCGGCGCGGGGGCCGACCCGCCCTCGGCGGTGGTGCCCTTCGGCGCCTCGTTTCCGTCGAACATCGTGAAGCCGACGAACCCGACGACGGCGACGATGGCCGCGACCATCGCGGCGGTCCAGTTGGGCCGGCGCCGCTCGGGGCGGATGCGTTCCGCCTCGAACAGCGGGGCGGCGGGGGTGGGCGCGGGACGCCCGCCGTGCTCGTCGTCGTACTGCTGGATCAGCGGAGCGGGATCGAGGCCGACGGCGCGCGCGAGGGTACGGATGTGCCCGCGGGCGTAGACGTCACCGCCGCAGCGCGAGAAGTCGTCCTCCTCGATCGCGTGCACGATCGGGACCCGGACACGCGTGGAGGCACTGACCTCTTCGACGGTGAGACCGGCGGCGACGCGGGCCTGCTGGAGAGCGCGACCGATGGAGTCCCGGTCGTCTGCCGGGAAGGTCCGGTCGTCTTCGGGGGAGTTGCCGATGGACACGAGAGCGCCTTTCGAGCGTGTAGCCACCTGCTGGACGTTCAGTCTATGGGTGGTACGAAAGGGTGGGGCAACCGGGCGGGTGCTGTTTGTACGCCATGAGGATGGGACATCCTTCTGTCCCTCCGTCCAACTTGACGTACGGCCAGGGGAAACGGTTGCCCTTCGTTCCCTTACGAGTGAGTCTCGACCCGGTCTCGATCGGGTACCCCGCTCCCCCGGCGCCACTCCCCCCGCTCCCCGGCGCCACCCGTCTGCTCCGGCTACGCGCCCGACTCCCCCCGGATGACGGCCAGCACACCGTCCAGTTCGTCCGCCTTCACGAGCACGTCGCGCGCCTTGGAGCCCTCGCTCGGCCCGACGATGTTCCGGGACTCCATCAGGTCCATCAGCCGTCCGGCCTTGGCGAAGCCGACGCGCAGCTTCCGCTGGAGCATGGACGTGGAGCCGAACTGGGTGGAGACGACGAGTTCGGCGGCCTGGCACAGCAGATCGAGGTCGTCGCCGATGTCCTCGTCGATCTCCTTCTTCTGCCGGGTGCCGACGGTGACGTCCTCCCGGAAGACGGGCGTCATCTGGTCCTTGCAGTGCTGCACGACGGCCGCGACCTCGTGCTCGGTGACGAACGCGCCCTGCATCCGGACGGGCTTGTTGGCACCCATCGGCAGGAACAGACCGTCACCCTTTCCGATGAGCTTCTCGGCCCCGGGCTGATCGAGGATGACGCGGCTGTCGGCGAGCGAGGACGTCGCGAAGGCGAGCCGGGACGGCACGTTCGCCTTGATGAGACCGGTGACCACGTCCACGGACGGCCGCTGGGTGGCGAGCACCAGATGGATGCCGGCGGCGCGCGCCAGCTGCGTGATGCGCACGATCGAGTCCTCGACGTCCCGGGGCGCCACCATCATCAGGTCGGCGAGCTCGTCGACGATCACCAGGAGGTACGGGTAGGGGTTGAGCTCCCGCTCACTGCCCTCGGGCAGCTTGATCTTGCCGTCCCGGATCGCCTGGTTGAAGTCGTCGATGTGCCGGTAGCCGAAGGCGGCCAGATCGTCGTACCGGAGGTCCATCTCCTTCACCACCCACTGCAGCGCCTCGGCGGCCCGCTTGGGGTTGGTGATGATCGGGGTGATCAGGTGCGGGATGCCCTCGTACGCGGTGAGCTCGACCCGCTTGGGGTCGACGAGGACCATCCGGACGTCCTCGGGGGTCGCTCTTATCATGATCGAAGTGATCAGGCAGTTGATGCACGAGGACTTTCCGGAGCCGGTGGCCCCGGCGACCAGCACGTGCGGCATCTTCGCCAGGTTGGCCATCTCGTAGCCGCCCTCGACGTTCTTCCCGAGCGCCACCAGCATCGGATGGTCGTCCTCGGCGGCCGCGGCGAGCCGCAGCACGTCGCCGAGGTTGACCATCTCCCGGTCGCTGTTGGGGATCTCGATGCCGACCGCGGACTTGCCGGGGATCGGCGAGATGATCCGCACGTCGGGGGACGCCACGGCGTACGCGATGTTCTTGGTGAGGGCCGTGATCTTCTCGACCTTCACGGCGGGCCCGAGCTCGACCTCGTACCGCGTGACCGTCGGTCCCCGGGTGAAGCCGGTGACGGCCGCGTCGACCTTGAACTCGGTGAAGACGTTGGAGAGCGCGTCCACGACGGCGTCGTTCGCGGCGCTGCGCGTCTTCCCCGGCCCGCCCCGCTCCAGCAGGTCGAGCGAGGGCAGCGAGTACGTGATGTCCCCGGACAGCTGGAGCTGTTCGGCCCGGTTCGGCAGCTCGGTCGGCTCGGGCGCGGGCTTCGTCAGATCCGGTACGCCCCCGCCGGAGCGGTCCGGTACGCCCCCGGCGCGCTGGGCCCCGCCCCGCGCCGGCGGCACGGGCGCGGCCTGCGCCCCCCGCTCGGGCGTCTCGGCGCCGGCCGCCCCCGGCGTGTCCGGCGCCCCGGCCTTCCGCTCCGCGGAGACGTCCCGGGTCAGGTCGGCGACGACCGGGGAGGGCGGCATTCCGTTGAGCACCGCGCCGTCGAGCGCGGCGGCGGCCGCCGCCGCGACGTCCACCGGGTCGAGACCGTGGTCGGACGCGGGCCGCACAGCCGTGCGACGAGCCGAACGGCCCCGCCGCTCCAGCGTCTCCGCCTCCGCGCGGTCCACGTCGTACGGCTCCACGGGGCCGACGCCACGGCGCCGGGCGGGCGGCGCGGTCCGGGGCCGGGCCCGTGCCTCCCGCCACTCCTCGTCGTACCCCTCCTGGTCCTCGACGTAGGCCTCCGCCGGGTCGTACGCGGGCTCGACGAGGCCGAGCCGGACACCGAGCGCGCGCAGCCGCTGCGGGATCGCGTTGACCGGGGTGGCGGTGACGACGAGCAGCCCGAAGATCGTGAGCAGCACCAGCATCGGTACGGCCAGGACCTCCCCCATCATGAAGACGAGGGGCTGGGACGCGGCCCAGCCGATCAGGCCCCCGGCGTCCTGCATGGCCTCGCTGCCGTCGCCGCGCCCCGGCGAACCGCACGCGATGTGGACCTGCCCGAGGACACCGATGACGAGCGCGGAGAGACCGATGCTGATCCGCCCGTTGGCCTCGGGCCTCTCCGGATAGAGGATCAGCCGCACGCCGATCGCGCCCACAAGCAGGGGTACGAGCAGATCGAGCCGGCCGAAGGACCCGGTGACCAGCATCTCGACGAGGTCCCCGACGGGCCCTCGGAGGTTGGACCAGGTGCCCGCGGCGACGATCAGCGACAGGCCGAGGAGGAGCAGCGCGAGCCCGTCCTTGCGGTGGGCCGGGTCGAGACCCTTGGCGCCGCGCCCTATGCCCCGGAACATCGCCCCCACCCCGTGGGCGATGCCGAGCCAGGCGCCGCGCACGAGCCGGTAGACGCCGCCGGTGGGAGACGGCGCGGGACGAGGCGGGGTTTTCCTCGCCGCCGGCTTCCGCGCGGGCGCCCGCTTGGCGGGCGCGGCCTTCTTGGCCGGCGCCTTCCGCGCGGGCGGCTTGGCGGCGGACTTCGCGGATGCCGCTTTCTTCGCGGCGCCCGTCGTACGGCCGGCGCGCGGCTTTGCGGTGCCCGCTGTGCCCTGGGAGCCCTTGCCGGACGTACGTGAAGCCATGATGCCGAGGTTACCGGTGTGAGGACCGGCTGTCCGCCTCACCCGTTCGTGTCGCCCCTGCCGAGGCGCGAAGCTGACGCCACCTCACGCGGACTCACACCCGACCCGGGCACCGACGCCCCGTCGGTGACGGTGCGTCAGCCCTGGGCGGGCAGGTTCGGCGCCGCGGCACCGGTGCCGGGCTCAAGCGCGTCCAGGGCCCGCCGCAGCCCGGTGAGCTTGCGCTCCAGATGGGCGGCGGTGGCGACGGCCGCCGCGTCGGCGGAGTCGTCGTCGAGCTGCTTGGACAGCGCCTCCGCCTGCTCCTCGACGGCCGCGAGCCGCGCGGAGAGCTCGGCGAGCAGACCCGCCGACTCCTTGCCCTGCCCGCCCTCGCCGCCCTCCAACTGCAGCCGCAGCAGAGCGGCCTGCTCGCGCAGCTTGCAGTTCTTCATGTACAGCTCGACGAAGACGGAGACCTTGGCCCGCAGCACCCACGGGTCGAACGGCTTCGAGATGTAGTCGACCGCACCGGCCGCGTACCCCCGGAAGGTGTGGTGGGGGCCGTGGTTGATGGCGGTGAGGAAGATGATCGGGATGTCCCGGGTCCGCTCGCGCCGCTTGATGTGCGCGGCGGTCTCGAACCCATCCATCCCCGGCATCTGGACGTCGAGCAGGATGACCGCGAAGTCGTCCGTCAACAGCGCCTTGAGCGCTTCCTCCCCGGACGATGCCCGCACCAGCGTCTGATCGAGCGCGGAGAGAATGGCCTCCAGCGCCAGCAGATTCTCCGGCCGGTCATCGACCAGGAGGATCTTGGCCTTCTGCACCATGCCCCGTCCTCCTCGCCCCGGCAACGGCTCTCCCCGGCTCCCCGAACCGGGGGAAGCTCCGGGCGCCGCCCCTGAAGACGACTCCCTAACGCCGTCCGTCCTTGTGCCGGTCATCGTAGCCGCACCCCGCCCGTCGCCACACCCTGTCACCGCGATGTCACTGTGCACATACCCGAAACGCGGTGGGAGACCAGAAGGTTCCCCGTATCCCGCCCTCTCACACACCCCTGTGGGGACAGTCCGTCAGCGAAGCCCCCGGGGGCCCGCGCGGCGCTCCGCGCGGGCCCCCGGTGCGGAGTCACGCCCCCCGCATCCACTGCTCCATCACCGACAGCAGGTGGTCGGGGTCGACCGGCTTGGTCACGTAGTCCGAGGCCCCCGACTCGATGGCCTTCTCCCGGTCGCCCTTCATCGCCTTCGCCGTCAGCGCGATGATCGGCAGCCCGGCGAACTGGGGCATGCGCCGGATCGCGGTCGTCGTCGCGTATCCGTCCATCTCCGGCATCATGATGTCCATCAGGACGATCGTCACGTCGTCGTGCTGCTCCAGGACCTCGATGCCCTCCCGTCCGTTCTCCGCGTAGAGCACCGCGAGCCCGTGCTGCTCCAGGACGCTGGTGAGCGCGAAGACGTTACGGATGTCGTCGTCGACGATGAGCACCTTCTCGCCGGAGAAGCTGAAGGTACGGCGCGGCTCGGCCTCCACCTCCGGTTCCACCCGGTCCGCCCCGGCCTCCGCGCCGGACTGGCCCGGCACCGCCGTCCGCGCCCCGGTCGCCTCGGCCGCCGCCTTCCGCCGGTGCCGGAACAGCGCCCCGGCTCCCGACCGTGCCTCCGTCCGTACGGGCGGAGGCGGGAAGTGCGGGAACGCGTGGACGGCCCCGGCCGACCCCTCCTCGGCGTCCTGCTGCGGATCGTCCGTGTCCGGCCCCTGCCCGAAGGGACCCGTCGGCAGCTCCGTCGGGCTCAGCGGCAGATAGAGCGTGAACGTCGAACCACGGCCCGGCTCACTCGCGGCGAAGATCTCGCCGCCGAGCAGCCGCGCGATCTCCCGGCTGATGGACAGCCCCAGACCCGTACCGCCGTACTTCCGACTGGTCGTGCCGTCGGCCTGCTTGAACGCCTCGAAGATGACCCGCATCTTGCTGGCCGCGATCCCGATGCCCGTGTCGGTGACCGAGAACGCGATCAGGTCGGCCTCCGGATCCCGCAGCGAACCGGCCTCCAGGAGCTGCTCCCGGATCGACTGCGGCACATCCGCGCCAGACGGGCGGATCACCAGCTCCACCGCGCCGGTGTCGGTGAACTTCACCGCGTTGGAGAGGAGGTTGCGCAACACCTGGAGGAGGCGCTGCTCGTCGGTGTGGAGCGTGGCCGGCAGCTCGGGCGAGACCCGCACCGAGAAGTCGAGCCCCTTCTCCGCGGTGAGCGGCCGGAAGGTCGCCTCCACGTAGTCGACGAGCTGGACGAGCGCGATCCGCGTCGGCGAGACGTCCATCTTGCCCGCCTCGACCTTGGACAGGTCGAGGATGTCGTTGATGAGCTGGAGCAGGTCGGAACCCGCACCGTGGATGGTCTCCGCGAACTCGACCTGCTTCGGCGTCAGATTCATCTCGGCGTTGTCGGCGAGCAACTTGGCCAGGATGAGCAGCGAGTTGAGCGGGGTGCGCAGCTCGTGCGACATGTTGGCGAGGAACTCGGACTTGTAGCGCATGGAGACGGCGAGCTGTTCGGCCCGCTCCTCCAGGACCTGCCGGGCCTCCTCGATCTCGGTGTTCTTCACCTCGATGTCGCGGTTCTGCCGTGCGAGCAGTTCGGCCTTCTCCTCCAGCTCCAGGTTGGAGCCCTGGAGTTCCTTCTGCCGGTGCTCCAGCTCGGCCGAGCGCTCCCTGAGCTGCTCGGTCAGCTCCTGCGACTGCTGCAGCAGCACCTCGGTCTTGGTGTTGACGCTGATGGTGTTGACGGTGGTCGCGATCAGCTCGGCGATCTGGTTGAGGAAGTCCCGCTGGATCTGCGTGAACGGCTGGAAGGACGCCAGCTCGATCACGCCGAGGACCTTCCCCTCGAAGAGGACCGGAAGGACGATCACATGCGCGGGCGAGGCCTCACCGAGCCCGGAGGAGATCTTCAGATAGCCGGGCGGCACATGGAGCTGGATGGTCCGCTTCTCGTCGGCCGCCGTGCCGATGAGCGTCTCACCGGGCCGGAACGAGGTCGGCATGGACCCGGGGGAGTATCCGTAACTCCCGCGCATCCGCAGCTCGTACGAGCCGTCGCCCTCACCGACGAGTTCGGCGTCGCCGTGGGCGGCGCCCGTCGGCACCGCCACGAAGAAGGCGCCGTGCTGGGCCGAGACCACCGGCGTCAGCTCGCTCATGATCAGCGAGGCGACGTCGTCCAGGTCCCGCCGGCCCTGCATGAGGCCGGAGATGCGGGCCAGGTTGCTCTTGAGCCAGTCCTGCTCGTCGTTGGCGAGGGTGGTGTCGCGCAGGTTGGCGATCATCGTGTTGATGTTGTCCTGGAGCGCCTGGATCTCGCCGGCCGCGTCCACACCGTCGATCTTGACGTTGAGGTCGCCGCGGGTCACCGCGGTGGCGACGGCCGCGATGGCCCGCACCTGCCGGGTGAGGTTCCCGGCCATCTCGTTCACGGACTCGGTGAGATCGCTCCAGGTGCCCTCCACGTCCCGGACCCGGGCCTGGCCGCCGAGCTGGCCGTCGGTGCCCACCTCGCGGGCCACGCGGGTGACCTCCTCGGCGAAGTTCGACAGCTGGTCGACCATCGTGTTGATGGTGTTCTTCAGCTCCTGGATCTCACCGCGCGCGTCGATGTCGATCTTCTTGGTGAGGTCGCCCTTGGCGATGGCGGTGGTGACGGCGGCGATCTGCCGCACCTGACCGGTGAGGTTGTCGGCCATCGAGTTCACCGATTCGGTCAGGTCCTTCCAGGTCCCCGAGACGCCCGGCACCCGCGCCTGGCCGCCCAGTTCACCCTCCGTACCCACCTCGCGCGCCACCCGCGTGACCTCGTCCGCGAAGGACGACAGGGTCATCACCATGGTGTTGACGGTCTCGGCGAGCTCGGCGACCTCGCCCCGCGCCTCGACCGTCACCTTCTTCGTCAGGTCGCCGTTGGCGACGGCCGCCGACACGCGGGAGATGTTCCGCACCTGACTGGTCAGGTTGTTGGCCATCAGGTTGACGTTGTCGCTGAGGTCCTTCCAGGTGCCGGTGACACCCCGTACCCGCGCCTGACCGCCGAGGATGCCCTCCGTACCCACCTCGCGGGCCACGCGCGTGACCTCGTCCGCGAAGTTCGACAGCTGGTCCACCATCGTGTTGACGGTCGTCACGAGCTCCAGGATCTCGCCCCGGGCGTCGACGGTGATCTTCTTCGACAGGTCGCCCTTGGCGACGGCCGTGGTCACCTCGGCGATGTTCCGCACCTGGATGGTGAGGTTGTTCGCCATGAAGTTCACCGACTGGGTGAGGTCCTTCCAGGTGCCGGACACCCCCTGCACCTCGGCCTGACCGCCCAGGATGCCCTCGGTGCCCACCTCACGGGCCACCCGGGTCACCTGCTCGGCGAAGTTCGAGAGCTGGTCCACCATCGTGTTGAGGGTGTTCTTCAGCTCCAGGATCTCGCCCCGGGCGTCCACGTCGATCTTCTGCGACAGGTCACCCCGGGCCACCGCCGTGGCGACCTGCGCGATGTTGCGCACCTGGGTGGTGAGGTTCCCGGCCATGCCGTTCACCGAGTCCGTGAGGTCACGCCACACCCCGGCCACACCCGGCACCTGCGCCTGACCGCCGAGGCGCCCGTCCGTGCCCACCTCGCGGGCCACCCTGGTCACCTGGTCGGCGAAGGCGGAGAGCTGGTCGACCATCGTGTTGATGGTGTTCTTCAACTCCAGGATCTCGCCCCGCGCGTCGACGTCGATCTTCTGCGACAGGTCACCCCGGGCCACCGCCGTCGTCACCTGCGCGATCTGCCGCACCTGCGAGGTCAGGTTGCCTGCCATGAAGTTCACCGAGTCGGTGAGCTCCCGCCAGCGCCCGGAGGCACCGTCGACCCGCGCCTGCCCGCCCAGCCGGCCCTCGGTGCCCACGTCCCGTGCCATCCGGGTGACCTGGTCCGCGAACGACGACAGCTGCGACACCATCGTGTTGACGGTGTTCTTCAGCTCCAGCATCTCGCCGGCCACGTCCACCGTGACCTTCTGCGACAGATCACCGTTGGCGACCGCCGTCGTCACCTGCGCGATGTCCCGCACCTGACCGGTCAGGTTGCGGAAGGCCGTGTTCACCGAGTCGGTGAGGTCCTTCCAGGTCCCCGCCGCTCCCTGCACCTCGGCCTGGCCGCCGAGCAGACCCTCGACCCCGACCTCCCGGGCCACCCGGGTCACCTCGGAACCGAAGGCCGACAGCTGGTCCACCATCGTGTTGACGGTGTTCTTCAGCTCCAGCATCTCGCCGGCCACGTCCACCGTGACCTTCTGCGACAGATCACCGTTGGCGACCGCCGTCGTCACCTGCGCGATGTCCCGCACCTGCGTGGTGATGTTCCGGAAGACCGTGTTCACCGAGTCCGTGAGGTCCTTCCACGTCCCCGCCGCACCCGGCACCTGCGCCTGACCGCCGAGCAGACCCTCCGCACCGACCTCACCCGACACCCGGGTCACCTCGTCGGCGAACGTCCGCAGCGTCTTGGTCATCTGGTTGATCGTGTCCGCCAGCTGCGCGATCTCCCCGCGCGCCGACACCCGCACCTTCTGCGACAGATCGCCGTTGGCCACCGCCGTCGTCACCTCGGCGATGCCCCGCACCTGGTTGGTCAGGTTGCCGGCCATGGTGTTGACGGAGTCCGTGAGGTCCTTCCACACGCCGGCGACGCCGGCCACCTCGGCCTGACCGCCGAGCTCACCCTCCGTACCCACCTCACGGGCGACACGGGTCACCTCCGAGGAGAACGACGACAGCTGGTCCACCATCCGGTTGACGGTGTTCTTCAGCTCCAGCATCTCGCCGGCCACGTTCGCCGTGACCTTCTGCGACAGATCACCGTTGGCGACCGCCGTCGTCACCAGGGCGATGTCCCGCACCTGGGCCGTCAGCCGGTTCGCCATGGTGTTGACCGAGTCCGTGAGGTCCTTCCACGAACCGGACACCCCACGCACCTGCGCCTGCCCGCCCAGCTTGCCGTCCGTACCCACCTCGACGGCGACCCGGGTCACCTCCGAGGCGAACACCGACAGCTGGTCGACCAGGTTGTTCGCGGTACGGGCGACCTTGAGGAACTCCCCGCGCAGCGGCCGGACCGTCCCGTCGGCACCCTCCGAACGCAGGTCCATCCGCTGATCCAGATCGCCCTCGGCCACCGCCGAGAGCACCCGTCCCACCTCGGACACCGGCCGGGCCAGATCGTCGACGAGCGCGTTCGCGGCCTCGATCGCCGCCGCCCACGCCCCCTCACCGGCGCCCGCCTCCAGACGCTCGGACAGCTTGCCCTCGCGCCCCACCACCCGGCGGACCCGCGACAGCTCCCCCGTCACATGCATCTGCCGGTCCGCGACCTCGTTGAACACGGCGGAGATCTCCGCCATGACCCCGTCGCCGGACACCGTGAGCCGCCTGCGGAGGTTGCCGTCCCGCATCGACACCAGCGCGGCCAGCAGCCGCTCCAGCGCCGCCGCGTCCACCTGCACCGTCCCCCCACGGGAACGCCCGCCCCTCGCGCGCGTGCCAGTGCCTCCGCCGCGTCGCGCCGCCGTGCCAGCTTCCACCGTGTCCCTCCCGAAAGGGGTCGACCGTCGTACTGCTCCGGCTCCCGCCGGTAGCCTGCCCAGTGTTTCACCGTCACCGAACCAGGCGATAACAGTTCGGCAGCTTCGCACATGCGTCCCTACCCCCGGGGGACGGAATCAGCGTGAGCGGCATCCGCTGGGACAGTGAAGGTAAGTAACCTGGCTTCCGACTGTCCACTCGCCCCGGTCAGCCCGGCGGGGGCGGCGCGGTGCGCGCACGACCACCGGGCAGCGGGAGGGACAGACCGAGCATGGCAGAGCCGGGCGTCGAGACGCGTACGAGGAGTTCAGTGATCACCGCGCGGGCGACTGCGACCTTCGAGCCCGTCGGGCGATCGGTCGCGGCCGCCCGCGCCTTCGTCCGGGACACCCTCCAGGGCTGGGGACACCCCGAGCTCGTCGACGACGCCGTCGTCCTCACGAGCGAGCTCGTCACCAACGCCGTCATCCACGCCGGCACCGCCGCCGAGGTCCTCTGCCTCCGCGCCGACGACAGCATCCGCGTCGAGGTCGCCGACCGCTACCCCGAGCGCGAGATCCCCGTCCAGAGCGGCCGCTCCCTCGGCAGCCCCGACCGCGAGAACGGCCGGGGCCTACTGCTCTGCGCCGCCCTCGCCCACCGCTGGGGCGTCGACTACTCCCCCACCCGCAAGCACGTCTGGTTCCACCTCGACCTCCCCGGACGCCCGGTCGGCACCCGCTCCGCGGGCCCCGTCCTCCCCGACGCGCTCCTCCCGGTCGCCGACAGCCGCGTCCGCGTCGCCGTCGCCCAGATCGACCGCGTCGGCGCCGTCACCGCCTGGAACGAGCACGCTGAGGAACTCTTCGGTTACGCCTCCGAGCAGGTCACCGGCAAACCCCTCGGCGACCTCGCCGCCTGGCCCCACACCCCCGGCATCGGCACCGGCCTCGCCGAGGCGCTGCGTCTCTCCCGCTGGGAGGGCAGCTACGGCATCCGCTGCGCCGACGGCCGCGTCATCCCCGTCTACGCCTCGCACCTCCGGGTCCGCGACGCCCAGGGCGAGCCCTCCACCGTCTGCCTCCTGGTCCGCGAGCACGAGCGGGCCGTCCTCCAGACCCCGCAGCGCCCCACCGCCGAGCCGGGCGCCGAGAGCCGGACCGCAGACCCCTTCGAGGTCTTCATCGGCTCGCCCGCCCCCGACGACCTCGACGGCCTGCTCCAGCGCACGGTCGAACGCGCTCGCGACATGCTCGACGGCGACGCCGCCTTCCTGCTCCTCGCCACCGACGACGAGACGGAACTCGAGGTACGGGCGACCACCGGCCTCCCCGCCGCCCGCCAGCGCTTCGCCCGCGTCCCCGTCGAGACCGGCGCCAGCCGTTACGGCTCCGCCCGCATGCCCGCCGTCCACGAGGACCTGGCCGCCGTCCCCGGCGCAGTCCCCCTCCTCGAAGGCACCGGAATGCGCTCGGTGGTCACCGTCCCGCTCAAGGTCGAGGGCCGGCTCACCGGCTCCCTCGGCGTCGCGGCGGAGAGCGCGAACCGCTACTCCAACGAGGAGGCGCTCCGCCTCCAGTTCGCCGCCGACCGCATCGCCCTCGCGGTCGAGTCGGCCCGCCTCGGCGAGCTGGAGCGTCTCCGCCGCGGCTCCCTCAGCTTCCTGGTCGAGGCATCCGACCTCCTGGCCGGCACCCTCGACCGCGACCAGACGCTGGCCCTGATGGCCCAGATGACGGTCCCGACCCTCGCCACCTGGTGCGCGGTCTACACGATCGCCGACCAGACCTCCGATCCGTACCTCTCCTACGTCCTGCACGAGGACGAGGACCGCATCGACGGCCTCAAGGCGCTGCTCTCCTCCATCGCCCCGCCCGACCCGGTGCCGACCCCCGGCGCCCGCGTCTGGACCGCGCCGGGCGACGCCGCCCACCGAGCCGCCCTCAGCGCCTCGGTCCGCGCCCTCGACCACCCCACGAGCCCGCTGTCCTCCGGCATCGACATCACCCTGACCACCGCGAGCACGGTCGCCGGCGAGACGGTCGTCCTGCCGCTGGTGGCCCGCAACCGGGTCATCGGCATGCTGACCCTCGGCCGGCCGTCGGAGGACCACTTCCGCCAGGAGATCCTGGAGCTCGCCGAGGACCTCTCGCGCCGGGCCGCCCTCGCCCTGGACAACGCCCGTCTGTACTCGGAGCGGGTGGCGATCAGCCAGTCCCTCCAGCGCAGCCTCCTGCCACCCGGCCTCCCCGACATCCCGGGCGTCGAGGTGGACGTCATCTACCGCGCGGCCGGCGAGGGCAACGAGGTGGGAGGCGACTTCTACGACCTCTTCCCGATCAGCGACGGGGCTTACGGCTTCGCCATCGGCGACGTGTGCGGTACGGGCCCCGAGGCCGCCGCCGTCACCGGCCTGGCCCGCCACGCCCTGCGTCTCCTGGCCCGTGAGGGCTTCGGCGGCCCGGCCGTCCTGGAGCGCCTGAACGCGGCGATCCTCGAGGAGGGCGCCCGCAGCCGCTTCCTGACCCTGCTGTACGGAGAGATGCGCCCGCAGGAGGACGGCTCGGCGATCCTCAAGGTCGTCTGCGCCGGTCACCCCCTCCCGCTGCGTCTCCGCCAGGACGGCACGGTCGAGCCGTCGGCCGAGCCTCAGCCGCTCCTCGGTGTCATGGAGGACCTGGAGCTGTACGAGCAGACGATCACGCTCGACCCGGGCGACGTCCTCCTCTGCGTCACGGACGGCGTGACGGAACGCCGTGAGGGCACCCGCATGCTGGGTGACGACGGCCTGGCGGAGGTCCTCAAGACCTGCACGGGCCTGACGGCCGGCGCGGTAGCCGCCCGGGTCCTCCGGGCGGTGGAGCGCTTCGCCCAGGCTCCCGCCTCCGACGACATGGCCATCCTGGCGATGCGCCTCCGAGAACCGGACGACCGCTGACGAGACGGCTGGCGATCCCTCAAGGGGATCGCCGACCGTCTGGTTCTCTCCCCGGAAACGCAAAAAAGCCCCCGCCATGAGGCGGGGGCCTTTTCACTTGGAGCCCTTTAACGGAATCGAACCGTTGACCTTCTCCTTACCATGGAGACGCTCTACCGACTGAGCTAAAAGGGCGGGTGTTCGGCGGCGTCCTACTCTCCCACAGGGTCCCCCCTGCAGTACCATCGGCGCTGAAAGGCTTAGCTTCCGGGTTCGGAATGTAACCGGGCGTT